>NZ_POTX01000006.1 GCF_003236305.1 Micromonospora endophytica
TATAAGAGACAGCCCCCACCCACCGGGTTGATCATGAGGTTAGCGGCGATGTTGATCTCTGAAACTGCCGCTAACCTCATGATCAACGGGGTGGTGGAGTCTGGCGAATTCCTGGAGGGGGCGGAGCGACGAAGCGGTACGCGACGGTGGGCGCCATGCCGCGAAGACGACGATCGCAGCGAAGTTGGGCGAGATCCTGATTCACCCACCAATCAGCGCAGTCGTCCCGGCGCACACCCGGCGTACCGTCCGGGGATCAGCCGCAGCAGGCCGTGTGTGGCAACGTGCCTCTGCCGGGCTTGCGGGCACGGGATCCGCCGGGCGTGGGCCTTCACCCGGCCTCCACGGGGCGCATTGAATCTCCTGACCGTGGGCCGCAGCATCGAACAGTCTAAGTTTATGGATATCGATGGTCCCCTCCATGAACCCCGGCCGGCGCGCGTCGGGGATCAACAGCCGGCAATGCCGGAAAATCTGTCGGTGGTCACCCGTGCCGACGATGACCTGCCGATCAGCCCGGCCGGGCGGTGTGGAAAAGGGGGTGTTGGGCGGGGGCTTCGCGGTTAGCGTGCCAGGCATGTCCCGGGTGGAGATCCGACCGTTCGCCGCTGGCGACCTGACCGGGTGCGGCGCGTTGCTGGCCGAGCGGCACCGCCGGCACCGCGTCACACAGCCGCTGTTGTCGCCGCGTTTCGAGGCCGTCGAGGCCGCTGTCGCCGAGTTGACAGCCGTGTTCAAGACCGGCGACGCCTCCGGCGCGGTGGCGATCCGGGCCGGCGTACCTGTCGGGTTCGTGCTCGGTGCGCCGAAGACCTCGCCGGTGTGGGGGCCGAACATCTGGGTCGAGGCGGCCGGGCAGGCGGTCACCGATGCCGAGGTGATGCGCGACCTGTACGCGGCCGCCGCGACCCGCTGGGTCGACGAGGGCCGTACGGCACACTACGTCGTCGTGCCCGCCGACGACGCGGATCTGGTCCGGGCCTGGTTCCGGCTGGGTTTCGGCCAACAGCACGCGCATGCGATCCGGCCGGCGGAGCGACCGGTGGTGGCATCCCGGGCCGACGGGCTGTCGGTACGCCGGGCCACCCGGGCCGACATCCCGGAACTCGCCCGGCTCGACCTCGAACTGCCGACGCACCAGGGCCGGTCGCCGACCTTCTCGGCCGGCCGGGTCGGCACGATCGAGGAGAGCCTCGCGGACTGGGCCGACGACATCGACAACCCCGACTTCGCCACCTTCGTCGCGGTACGCGACGGTATGGTGATCGGCTCCGCCATCGGCTGTGCCCTGGAGAAGTCGAGCAGTCATCTCAGCCTGGCCCGCCCGGACAACGCCGGCTTCCTCGGGTTTGCCGCGGTCTTCCCGTCCGCCCGGGGGACCGGCGCCGGCCGGGCGCTCGGGGAGGCGGTGATCGGCTGGGCCGCCGACAGCGGGTTCGGCAGCGTGGTCACCGACTGGCGGGTGACCAACCTGCTGTCGTCGCGTGCCTGGCCGAGGCTCGGCTTCACCGAGACGTTCCTGCGCCTGCACCGCACCATCGGCTACTGAAGTCAGGGTCAGGGAATCGGTCGGCCCGTGGAGCCGCGCACGGGGTCGGAGGAACTGCGGCGGCGGGCGACGCCGGGACATGCCTTCGCGGCTGGTCGAGGTCAGTCCGTGAAGGCACCCGCCCGCGCGGCGGTGGCGGTGGCGTGGGCCGCCTGTTCCGCCAGGCGCGGGTCGGGAAGCGTACGGAGTAACAGCAGCTCGTGGTAGAGCGGCGCGGTGGCGGCGACGAGCAGCCGGCGCGGGTCGGTGCCTGCGGGTATCTCCCGGCGGTCGACGGCCCGGTGCACGATGGCGGCGCAGCGGTCGTACCTGTCGGCCCAGAAGCTCCGGAGGGCCGCGGCGGCCTGTTCGGACCGGAACGACGCGGCGATCAGGGCGGCGGTGACCGGCGGCTCGGCGGTCAACGCCGCGTAGACCTCCCGATTCACCGCGTGCAGGTCCCCGTCGAGGGTGCCGGTGTCGGTGGGGCTCCAGGTGTCGTCGATCGCCTCGGTGAGCGCGTCGGCGAGCAGCCCGCCGACGTCGCGCCAGCGCCGGTACACGGTGGTGCGATGGACGCCGGAGCGGTCGGCGACAGCGTCGACGCTCAGTGCGTCGTAGCCGTGTTCGGCGAGGTGGGTGCGGACCGCGTCGAGGACGCGACGACGGACGGATGAGCTGCGTCCGCCGGGCCGGGAGACCGTGGTGGCCCGCGGGCCCGGCGGTGGGAGCGGCTGGTCGGGGAACTGCCTTGTCGGTCGCGGTGCTGCCATGCCAAGATGCTATCGCAACACTTGTTGCGTTAAGCCGCCCGTGTTGGGGCCGATTCGATGGGGTGACCGCCGTGTCCATCACCGAACATCAGGTGACCGATGCCGCAAGCGGCCCATACGCGATCACCACCGGGCCGGACGACGCGCTCTGGTTCACCATGGTGCACAGCGGGCGGATCGGCCGGCTGGTGCCCGGTGCGGAGCCCGCCAGTTGGCAGCTCGACCCCGGTTGCGGGCCGACGATCATCAGCGGCGGTCCGGACGGGGCGCTCTGGTTCGCCGAGCACCGGGCGCACCGCATCGGACGGATCACCACCGACGGCAAGGTCGACGAGTTCCCGCTGCCGACCCCGCAGGCCGGGCCCTTCGGCATCGCCGCCGGCCCGGACGAAGCGCTCTGGTTCACCGAGACCAACGCCGACCGCATCGGCCGGATCAGCACCGACGGTCAGGTGACCGAGTTCCCGCTACCGTCCACCGGCGCGTTTCCGTCTGCCATCACCGCCGGTGCCGACGGCGGGATGTGGTTCACCATGAACCAGGCCAACGCGATCGGCCGGATCGGCATGGACGGCCGGGTGAGCGTCCACCCGCTACCGACGGAGGCGGCCGGGCCGGTGGGCATCACCACGGGCCGCGACGGTGCCCTGTGGTTCGTGGAGATCGCGGCCGGTCAGCTCGGAAGGATCACCTCGGACGGCGCGATCTCGGAGTTTCCGCTGCCCGACCGGGCCGGCCGTCCGCACGGGATCGCCGCCGACAACGACGGCAACCTGTGGTTCACCGAGTGGGCCGGCAACCGGGTCGGCTCGATCACGAGCGACGGCTCAATCGAGACGTACGACCTGCCAACGCCGCGCTGCGAGCCGCACGGCATCACGCTCGGCCCCGACGGCGCCATCTGGAGCGCGCTGGAGAACGGCTCGCTCGCCCGCCTCGCGCCCAGCGGTGATGAACTCCCGCCGCCGGCTCTCCACGGTCACCGCCGCCGCTAGCGACTCGATCACGGGCGCGGCCCGAAGATCCGGCGTAGCGGGTTCGGCGCGGCGTCCCGGCGGCTCCACTCCCGCGGATAACCGAGCGAGACCTCCTCGAACCGTATGCCGTCGTAGTGGGTGGTGCGCGGGATGTGCAGGTGACCGTAGACCACCGCGGCGGCGCGGAACCGCAGGTGCCAGTCTGCGGTGCGGACCGTCCCGCACCACTGCGCGAACTCCGGGTACCACAACACCTCGGTGGGCTGGCGGACCAGCGGCCAGTGATTGATCAGCAGGGTCGGCAGGGCCGGGTCGGTCGCCGCCAGCCGGCGCTCGCTCTCCGCCACCCGGGCGTGGCACCAGGACTCCCGATCCGGGTACGGGTCCGGATGCAGCACCATCTCGTCGGTGCAGACCACACCCTTGTCGTACGCCTGCCGCAGCGCCTCCTCCTTGGTGGCCGCGCCGGCCGGACGGAACGTGTAGTCGTAGAGCAGGAAAAGGGGTGCCACCGTCACCGGTCCGCCCTCGCCCGCCCAGACGGCGTAGTCGTCCTCCGGGGTCAGCACGTCGATGCCCCGGCACATCCGGACCAGTTCCCGGTAGCGGTGCTCGCCGCGCAGGCGGACGGGGTCGTTCGCGTGGGTCCAGAGTTCGTGGTTGCCGGGTGCCCAGATCACCCGGGCGAACCGGTCACGGAGCAGCCGCAACGTCCGTTCGATGTCGCCGAAGCGCTCGCCGACGTCACCGGCGACGATCAGCCAGTCGTCGGCGGACTCCGGGGTGATCCGGTCGACGATCTGACGGTTTTCCGGGTACGCGACGTGCAGGTCGCTGGTGGCGAAGAGTGATCCGGGCATCCCCTCGATCATTGCAGCCAGACCGCCCTTGGACAGCCCCGGTTCTCGTACCGTCCGAGGCCGTGCGGATCCGACGCCGCCGGAGCCTGGCAGACTCGTCGGAGTGAGCGACGTGGCCGCATCGCCCGTGGACGGCGAGTTGGAGAGTGTCAGTCTGGTGGACCTCGCGGTCACCCGGCTGACCCGGGAGATCCTCAGCGGCCGGAGCGACCCGGGTGAACGCCTGGTGGAGGAGCAGCTCACCCGGCGGCTCGGGATCAGCCGGGCGCCGCTGCGCGAGGCGCTGCGGTTGCTGGCCCAGCGCGGCCTGGTCGAGCACATCCCCCGGCGCGGCGTCCGGGTCGCCACGCTCTCCGACCGCGACGTGCGGGAACTGTACGAGCTGCGCGACGTGCTGGAGCGGTTCGCGGTACGCACGGCGGTCCCGGTACGCCGGGAGAGCGACCTGGCCGGGTTGGGGGCCGCGCTGGACCAGATGCGGGAGGCGACCCGGGCCGGCGACCGGTTGGCCGTCGCCGAGTCGCACCGGGCGTTCCACGTCGCGCTGGTGGCGTTGGCCGGTAACCGGCAGCTTTCCGTGGTGTACGACTCGATCCTGGTGAAGTTGCAGCTCTACATGGCGATCAACCTGCGCCGGGAGGCGGAGGAGGCTGAGCCGCTGGACGGGGTGCACCGGCACGAGCGGCTCTTCGAGGCGGTCGCCGGGGGAGACCCGGAGGCGGTGCTGGCGGTGCTCTCCGGCCATGGTGCCCGGTCCTACCTCGGGTGAGGGCGAGAGCCCCGATCCTGCGTCACATCGTCGTTACAGGACGCGCGGTTGCGCGTAATCGAACTGTCGACAATCGACAGTATGCCAGAGCGGATCGGGTCGGTGTCGGAGCTGAGGTCGGCGTACCTCCACGCTGGACTCACCCCCACCGAGCTGGTGGAACAGGTCCTGGCCGGGCTGGTCGGTCGAGACGGGGGACCGGTCTGGATCAGCACCCGCTCGGCCGACCAACTCCGGGCCGACGCCGAGGTGCTGACCCGTGACGGCGATCCGACGACGCAGCCGTTGTACGGGATCCCGTTCGCGGTCAAGGACAACATCGACGTCGCCGGGATGGTCACCACGGCCGGCTGCCCCGAGTTCGGATACCGTGCCGCCGAGGACGCGCCAGTGGTGCGTCGGCTGCTCGACGCCGGTGCGCTGCTCGTCGGCAAGACCAACCTGGACCAGTTCGCCACCGGGCTGACCGGTTCCCGTTCGCCGTACGGCAGCGGCGAGAGCGTCTTCGGTGGCGGCCTGATCTCCGGCGGCTCCAGCTCCGGCTCGGCCCTCGCGGTCGCCGCCGGCCAGGTCAGCTTCGCCCTGGGCACGGACACCGCCGGCTCCGGCCGGGTGCCGGCGGCGCTGAACGGCATCGTCGGCCTCAAACCCACCCGGGGTCTGCTCAGCACGGCCGGTGTGGTGCCGGCCTGCCGCTCGCTGGACTGCGTCTCGATCTTCGCCGCCGATGTCGCGGGTGCCCTGGCGGTGCTGCATGCCGCCCGTGGCGTCACGGCGGCCGATCCCTGGGGGCGGCCGCTGCCGGCGGAGCGGGTGACTGCCCGCATGCCGGGGAGGCTACGCCTCGGCGTGCCCGGGGCAGAAGACCTCGAATTCTTCGGCGACGCCGGGCAGGCGGTCCGCTTCGCCGCCGGGGTCCAGCGGCTACGAGGGCTTGTCGCCGGCACCCGTCAGGTGCCACTGCGGGCCTTCATCGCCGCCGGTGACCTGCTCTACCAGGGGCCGTGGGTGGCCGAGCGGCTCACCGGGCTGGACGACTTCCTGCGTACGCGCCCGGAGGCGGTGCTGCCGGTAACCCGGACCGTGCTGGAGGCCGGGCGACGGTACGACGCGATCGACGCCTTCCGGGGCTGGCATCGGCTACGCGAGCTGCGGGCCGAGGTCGACCGGCTCTGGCAGGAGGTCGACGTGCTTGTCGTACCGACCGTCGGCACCACCTTCACCCTCGCCGAGATCGCCGAGGACCCGATCGGCCGCAACGCGATGCTGGGCCGCTACACCCAGTTCGCGAACCTGCTCGACCTGGCCGCGGTGACAGTGCCGAACGGATTCACCGCCGCCGGTCGACCGGCGAGCCTGACCCTGCTCGGGCCGGCGTTCACCGACACCACCCTGGCCCGGCTCGCCGCCGCGGCCGGCACCGCACCCACCGGAGCCGAGGGGGATCCTCCGCTCGTCGCCGCACAACTCACCATGGGAGGAGAGAGAGGATGGGCCGGATCGGGCCGGTAACGGCGAACCCCTACCCCTGGCCGTACGACGGCGCGGCAGACACCGCGCGTACCGCCCTGCTCTGCATCGACTGGCAGACCGACTTCTGCGGGCCGGGTGGCTACGTCGACGCGATGGGCTACGACATCGGGCTGACCCGGGCCGGCCTGCCGGCCACCGCCCGGCTGCTGGCACACGCCCGGGCGCTCGGCATGCTCGTCGTGCACACCCGGGAAGGGCACGACCCCGACCTGTCCGACCTGCCGGCGAACAAGCGTTGGCGGTCGGCCCGGATCGGTGCCGAGATCGGTGCGGCCGGCCCCTGCGGCCGGATCCTGGTCAAGGGCGAACCAGGCTGGGAGATCGTGCCCGAGGTCGCCCCGGCACCCGGCGAGGTGGTCATCGACAAGCCGGGCAAGGGCGCGTTCTACGCCACGAATCTCGACCTGGTGCTGCGTACCCGGGGCATCACCCACCTGATCCTCACCGGCATCACCACCGACGTCTGCGTACACACCACCATGCGCGAGGCGAACGACCGTGGGTACGAGTGCCTCATCCTCGCCGACTGCACCGGTGCCACCGACAAGGACAACCACGACGCGGCCCTGCACATGGTGACCATGCAGGGCGGAGTCTTCGGCTGCGTGGCGACCTCCGACGACGTCATCGCCGCCACCACCGACGTGAGGTGACGAATGTTGACGATCGCGAGTACGCGCCCCTCCCCGTACACCTTCACACCTGCCACCACCGCGCTGCTCGTCATCGACATGCAGCGCGACTTCCTGGAGCCCGGCGGCTTCGGTGAGAGCCTCGGCAACGACGTGGGCCAGTTGCGCCGCACCATCGCGCCACTGGCGGCGCTGCTGGCCGCCGCCCGCGCCGCGGGCCTGACCGTGGTGCACACCCGCGAGGGCCACCTGCCCGACCTCTCCGACTGCCCACCGGCCAAGCTGCACCGGGGCGCGCCGAGCCGGCGCATCGGCGACCCCGGACCCAAGGGACGCATCCTGATCCGGGGCGAGTACGGCCACGACATCATCGACGAACTCGCGCCGCTGCCCGGTGAGCCGGTCATCGACAAGCCGGGCAAGGGCGCGTTCCACGCCACCGAACTGTCCGACCTGCTCACCGAACGGAAGATCCAGAGCCTGCTGGTCACCGGTGTCACCACCGAGGTGTGCGTACACACCACCGTCCGGGAGGCCAACGACCGCGGGTACGAGTGCCTCGTGCTCGCCGACTGCGTCGGGTCCTACTTTCCCGAGTTCCACCGGGTCGGGCTCGACATGATCGCCGCCCAGGGCGGCATCTTCGGGTGGGTCGCCGAGTCCACGGACGTGCTCGCCGTGCTGCCCACCACCCCCGTAACGCAGCCCTCCTCCTGATCGGGAGCAGCCATGGTCGCCACCAGGTCCACCGCCGCCGGACTCCCGTACTGGGTGCGCGGCGACACCAACGCGTTCTTCGGTTTCGGCGTCAACGTCCTGGTCAACGTGCTCACCCTGACCGGGCTCTGCATCTTCGTGGTGAACCTGCCCGAGCGGGAGGTGTTCGGCACCATCCTTCCCGCGCTCGGCATCGCCCTGGTCGCCGGGAACATCTACTACACCCACCTGGCCCGACGGCTGGCCCGCCGGGAGAACCGCAGCGACGTCACCGCCCTGCCGTACGGGCCGAGCGTGCCGCACATGTTCATCGTCATCTTCGTCATCATGCTGCCGATCTTCCTGCGTACCGGCGATCCGATCCGGGCCTGGGAGGCTGGGCTGGCGTGGGCCTTCATCATCGGCGTGATCGTGCTGATCGGCGCCTTCGTCGGCCCGTACATCCGCCGGTTCACGCCCCGGGCGGCGCTGCTGGGCACCCTCGCCGGCATCTCCATCACCTTCATCTCGATGAACCCGGCCGGGCAGATGTGGCGGCTGGCCTGGGTCGCCCTGCCGGTGTTCGCGTTGCTGCTGATCGGCCTGCTCACCGACGTCAAGCTGCCGTTCAACTTTCCGATCGGGTTGGCCGCCCTGCTGCTCGGCACCGCGATCGGCTGGGCCGGCGGGGCGATGTCGGTGCCGGACGTCACGTCGGCGGCACGGGACATCGCCTTCGCCTTCCCCACCCTCCAACTCGACCTGCTCTGGCGCGGACTGTCCGACATGGCACCGCTGTTGGCCACCGCGATCCCGCTCGGTGTCTACAACTTCACCGAGGCGATGACGAACGTGGAGAGCGCGGCCACCGCCGGCGACAACTTCAACCTGCGCAGCGTGCTGCTCGCCGACGGGGCCGGCGCGGTGATCGGCTCCGCCCTCGGCTCGCCGTTCCCGCCGGCCGTCTACGTCGGCCACCCGGGCTGGAAGGCCGCCGGCGGGCGGACCGGCTACTCGATGGCCACCGGCATCGTCATCGCGCTGCTCTGCTTCCTCGGCATGTTCTCCCTGCTCGGCGCGATCTTCCCGACCGCAGCGATCGTGCCGATCCTGCTCTACATCGGCCTGCTCATCGGCGCCCAGGCGTTCCAGGCCACCCCCAGGGCGCACGCGGCGGCGGTGGTGGCGGCGCTGATTCCCAACATCGCCGCCTGGGCCACCGGACAGATGAACAACGCCCTGGCGGCGGCGGGCACCACGGCGGCGGAGGTAGGTGACGAGGCACTCGCCGGTGCCGGGGTGGTCTACGACGGCCTGCGTGTTCTCGGCGAGGGCGCCATCCTCGCCGGCCTGGTGCTCGGCGCGATAGTCGCGTTCATCATCGACAAGCGCTTCGTCCAGGCCGCCCTCTTCGCCGCCTCGGGCGCGGTGCTCGCCTTCATCGGCCTGATCCACGGCGAGGAGGTCCAGTGGAACGCCAACGGCCAGGTCGCCCTCGGCTACCTCTTCGTGGCGGTGGTCTGCGCGATCTTCGCGCTCGGCAAGTACCCGCCCCGGGTCCCCGAACCCGAGGAGATCGAGTTGGACCGCCAGCATGGCGGCCCGGCCGCGGACCCCGTCCCGGCGGCGCGGGACTGACCGTGGAGATCGACCGACCCGACGTGGTAGCCGAGGTGACGGCGGCCTTCGCCGACTACGAGCAGGCCCTGGTCGACGGGGACGCCGAGGGGATCTGCGGACACTTCTGGGACTCCGACCGGACCGTACGCTTCGGCATCGCCGACCACCAGTACGGCTTGGCGGAGCAACGCAAGTGGCGGGCCGCGCAGCCGCCGCTGCCACCCGGCCGCCGGCTGGTCGACACCATCGTCACCACCTTCGGCGCGGACCTCGCGGTGGTCACCACCAGATTCGGGTACGCCGGCACCGCCGCGACCGGCCGACAGACCCAGACCTGGGTACGCCTACCGACCGGCTGGCGCATCGTCACCGCCCACGTCTCCGAGCCGGCGGAGGTTGCCGACGATCCGGACTGAGCGGAACATTGGCGTGCCGATGCCTCGGGCGCATACTGACATCGGCCTCGGCATGAGGATTTCCGGCAACCTATTGAGGGATCAAGAGGTCGGGATGCTCGTTCTTGACACGCAGTCGCTACCGCCCAGGGAACGCGCCGAGGCGTTCCAGGCCACAGTCAGCGGCAACTGCTCGGTGAGCATGGCATCGTTCGAGGACCCGACCTCGATCCAGGCGAAGATGACGGTCTTCGAGTTCGGTCGCGCCAAGGTGTTCAACATCGAGGCCAGCGGCACCACCCTGCGCCGCACACCCCGCATCGCCCGGGCCGCCGACGAGTCGTCGATCGTGCTGGCGCTGCCGATGCGGACCGACAACCAGCTGACCTGGGCGCGCGAGGATCGAGTGTTCGGGCCGCGCGACCTCATGCTTGTCGACCTGTCGCTGCCCTACGTCTACGGCTGGCGGGGCGGCGGTGCCTCGTACGCACTGCACGTCGAGGTGGATCACCTGGCGTTGCCCCGGGACGCGATTCACCGGGCCGCTCGCGAGCTGCGGCGCAGCCCGCTCTACGAGCTGGTCCGCGACCACGTCGCCCGAGTGACCACCCAGGCGGAGACTCTGGTGCAAGGCGGTGCCACGGCCGAACTCGGTGCCGCTTCCGCCGAGCTGATGCGCGCTCTGGTGGTCTCGGCGGCCGGCGACGACCGACGGCTGCGCGAGACCATGCACTCCTCGACGCAGGCGCGGGTCCAGGCGTACATCCGCGCCCACCTGCGGGATCCGGAGCTGACTCCGGCGCGCATCGCCGCGGCCAACGCGATCTCGCTGCGCGCTCTCTACAAGCTGTACGAGACGCTGGGCCAGAGCCTGGAGCAGTCGATCATCGAGCAGCGTCTGCACGGCGCTCGGGCAGATCTGACGGCCACCCGTCGGCGCTACACCTCCATCGCGGCGACGGCCCGCGCCTGGGGTTTCTCCAACCCGAGTTTCTTCTCCAGCAAGTTCCGCGAGCTGTTCGGCGTCACCCCACGACAGTTGACCACGATGACGCAGTCCGCGCAGCAGGTCGATTCGCTGTCGTAGCCCTCCGTTGACCTCCGTGCCGCCCGCATCGCGGGGCGCACCGGCGACGCCGTTCGCGGACGGTGCAGGCAGGCGTCAGAACCGTGCATCGTCAGCACACTTTCGCGGGTTCTCGGCTGCGAGATTGTCCACGTCATCGGACGCATCGCACCGCTAGGAGCAGCGTATGTCTGTCGTCACCGTCTCCGACGGCGCAGAGATCTTCTACCAGGACTGGGGTGCCGGCCGCCCGGTCGTGCTCAGCCACGGCTGGCCGCTGAACTCCGACAGTTGGGAGGCTCAGGCGTTGTACCTGGCCAGCAACGGCTACCGGGTCATCGCGCATGACCGGCGTGGCCACGGCCGCTCCACCCGGACCTGGCACGGCAACGAGATGGACACCTACGCCGACGATCTCGCCGCCCTGCTGGAGCACCTGGACCTGCGTGAGGCCACCCTGGTCGGGTTCTCCACCGGCGGTGGCGAGGTGGCCCGTTACCTGGGCCGCCACGGCACCGGCCGGGTCGCCCAGGTGGTGCTGGTCAGCGCGGTGCCGCCGTTCATGCTCAAGACCGACGACAACCCCGGCGGCGTACCCGTCGAGGTGTTCGACGGCATCCGCGCCGGATCGCTGGCCGACCGGTCCCAGCTCTACCGGGATCTCGCCGACGGCCCGTTCTTCGGGCACAACCGCCCCGGCGCGAACGTCTCGTCGGGGAGTCGCGACGCGTTCTGGTTGCAGAGCATGGCCGCCGGACACCGCAACGCGTACGAGTGCATCGCCGCGTTCTCCGCCACCGACTTCCGTCCCGACCTGGACGCTATCGACGTGCCCACCCTGGTCATTCACGGCGACGACGACCAGGTCGTGCCGTTCGAGGTGGGCGGCGCGGCCTCCGCCGCCCGGATCAAGGACGCTCGGCTGGTGGTGTACCCGGGTGCTCCGCACGGCATCACCGACACCCACAAACAGCGGCTCGGTGACGACCTGCTCGGTTTCCTCAAGGAGTACCAGTCATGAGACCGATCGTCCTGGTGCACGGCTTCTGGGTCACGCCCCGCAGCTGGGAAAACTGGATCACCCACTACGAGCGCAAGGGCCACCAGGTGGTGGCGCCCGCGTACCCGGGCTTCGAGGTCGAGGTGGAGGCCCTCAACGCCGACCCCACCCCGATCGCGCAGGTGACCGTGCCGGAGATCATCTCGCATCTGGAGGGTGTGATCCGGGCGCTGCCGGAGCAGCCGATCATCATCGGACACTCGGCTGGCGGCGCCTTCACGCAGATCCTGCTCGACCACGGCTTCGGCGCGGCCGGCGTGGCGCTGAACTCGGCCCCCACCGAAGGCGTCCGCGTCGTGCCGTTGTCCCAGCTGAAGTCGACGTTCCCGGTCTTCAAGAGCCCGGCCAACCGGCACAAGGCGGTCGGCCTCACCTTCGACCAGTGGCGGTACGCCTTCACCAACACGTTCAGCGAGGACGAGGCACGTGCGCTCTACGAGCGCTACCACATCCCCGCGCCCGGCAGCATCGTCTGGGGTGGTGTGCTGGCCAACTTCCAACCCGGCCACCAGGACACCTGGGTCGACTACCACAACGACGACCGGGCACCGCTGTTGTTCGTCTCCGGCGCCGAGGACCACATCATGCCGCCGGCCGTCCAGGAGTCCAACGCCAAGCACTACAAGTCCAGGACCGTCACCGAACACCGCGAGTACGCCGGCTACGCCCACCTGCTGCCCGCGCAGAAGGGCTGGGAGCAGATCGCGGACGAGGTGCTCGACTGGGCCCTGCAGCACGCCCGATGACCAGCATGCGGATCACGCACCTGGGCGGCCCCACCACACTGATCGAGGTGGCGGGTTGGCGGATCCTCACCGACCCGACCTTCGACGCCCCCGGCCGGACCTACGGGTTCGGCTGGGGCACCACCTCGCGCAAGCTCGCCGGCCCGGCACTGCCGGCCGGTTCGCTCGGCGACATCGACGCGGTGCTGCTCACCCATGACCAGCACGCCGACAACCTCGACGACGCCGGTCGTGAGCTGCTGGCCGACGCGTACCGGATCGTCACCACCGTGGCCGGCAGCCGGCGACTCGGCGCGGGTGCGACCGGCCTGGCCCCCTGGCAGCGCACCCAACTCACCGCACCGGACCGGCCGACCATCGAGGTCACCGCCACGCCGTGCCGGCACGGACCACCGTTGAGCCGCCTGATCGTGGGCGAGGTGACCGGCTTCGTACTGCGCTGGACCGGGCAGCAGCACGGCGCCTTCTGGATCACCGGCGACACGGTGCTCTACCGCGGGCTCCGCCAGGTCGCCGACCGGTTCACCATCGGCACCATGGTGCTGCACCTGGGCGCGGTGCGCTTCCACCTCACCGGTCCGCTGCGCTACACCCTGACTGCGGCTGACGGTGCCGAACTGTGCGGGCTGATCGGGGCCCGCACCGTGCTACCGGTCCACTACGAAGGCTGGAGCCACTTCACCGAGGGCCGCCAGGGCGTCGAGTCAGCCTTCGCCGCCGCCCCTACCCGTTGATCATGAAGTTATCGTCCGGGTAAGCGTTTGCCGGGGACAATAACTTCATGATCAACCTTGCGGTTTCGGGGGTTCGGCTCAGAAGCGGAGTGCTGCGTGGCCGCCGACTATGGGGAGGTGTAGTTGGCTGTGGTGGGGGGCGACCCGAAGTTCGGTGCCGCCCAGCGGCAGCAGGGTGTGTTCCTGGTCGGTGGAGAAGACCACCAGGCCGATCCGGTGACCGGCCGGGAAGACGTAGTCCTTCGGTTCCAGGGTCCACCGCAGGTCATACAGTTTGCCCTGCTTGAGCGGCTGGGTGCGGGCGGCGCTGGTGCGGTTCTGCGGATCCGTCCAGCCCCGGGTCACCACCGTCGGCGCGCCGTTCGGACCGTAGTCGACGAGGTACGCGGTCAGGTTCGCGTCCGGCTTGTTGTCGATCGCCGTACGCAGCCGTAGCTCCGGACGGCCGGAGATGCGGACCTCGTCGGCCAGCGCGGGGGAGCGGTAGATCAGCCGGTGCTCGCTTGCCGTATCCGGGCCGGTAACCAGCGTGCTCGGGTGGATGGTCCGCCCCTCGTCGACAAAGCGCTGCTCGACCTTGGCCTTCGGCTGCCTGCCCGAGCTGAGCGTCCCCGGGGCGGCGGCGTCGGTCGCACCCAGTGGCAACGCGACCGGGCGGCTGGCCGGGTCAGGCCAGTTGCGGTACGTGGCGTAGACCCGGTCCTCGCGCTGCACCACCGCTGTCGGTTCGTCCATGATGCCGTTGCGGACGTTCCACAGCCAGTAGTCGAACCAGCGGTTCTCGGTCTGTTTCCAGGTCCAGGTGCGTCCGTCCGGCAGGGTCACCGACGCCGTGTTGCCGGGGCCGCCGTGGCCGCCCTGGTGCAGCCAGAGCTTGCGCGGCACGCCGCGCTTGGCGAGCGCGTCCCACCAGCCGGCGAAGTGCTCGGTGCGGACGTTCCAGTCGTTGAGGCCGTGCACCACGAGCACGCTCGCCGTCACCTTCCGGGCGTCGAGGTAGTCGCGCTCCGCCCAGAACCGGGAGTAGTCGCCGGTGACGCGGTCCTGCCGGGCGGTCAGCTCGGCGATCTCGTCCGCGCAGGCACCCTCGGCGCGGGCCCGGCCGGCGGTGAACTGGGCCAGGATGTCGGCGTCCTCGCCCTGGTAACCGCCGGGCGCGACGACCAGGCCGTTGGCTCGGTAGTAGTCGTACCAGCTGCTGATCGCGGCGACCGGCACGATGGTGCGCAGTCCCTCGACTCCGGTGGTGGCCACCTGGTTGGGCAGCGTGCCGTTGTAGGAGACGCCGGTCATGCCGACCGCGCCGGTGGTCCAGTCGGCGGTGACCGGCGCGCCGGTGGCGTCGTAACCCCTCGCCCGGCCGTTGAGCCAGTCGATCACCGCCTTGGTGCCGAGCGTCTCGGCCTGGTCGCCGCTGGTCGGGCAGCCGTCCGAGTCGCCGGTGCCGATGCTCTGCCCGAGCACCACCGCGTAACCCCGGGGCACGTAGTAGTCGTCCAGTTGACCGGGCAGGTTGGCCTTCGCCTCCGCGCGCTGGACACCGACATCGGCGGCACCGGCCCGCGAGCCGGAGCCGCGGGTCAGGCCGTTCTGCGGCAACTCGTCCACCAGCACGCTCGGGTACGGCACATCACCCCAGGTGCCCTTGCGGTAGGGGCTGTGCTCGAAGATGACAGGCACCTGGAAACCGTGGGTGGCGGTCTCCCGGGGGCGGGAGATGTCGATCGCCACCCGGTCGCGGCGGCCGTCCCGGTCGGTGTCCAGCGGGGTCTCCACGTAGACCCGTTGCTCGATGGCGTCAGCGAGCGAGAACACCGGCTGGGTCATGCCGTCGCTGACCACGATCCCCGGTGAGGCGGTCGCCTCGGGTGCGGCCATGGCCGTGGCCGGGGTCGCAGTCAGCGCCAGGGCACTGGAGAGCCCGGCACCTAACAGGGCCGCAAGGCGGGGTCGACGCACGGGGGTTTCCCTTCGGTCGGGGGCACGGCCGGGTCGGCCGGGTGGACAAAGATCGATTGGTCCACATGCTATGCCTGACATCGAAGGTGTTGAAGGGCGACTAGCTTCCGCTCGCCAACGCCTCGCGCATCCGGTTGATCTCGACGCTCTGCTCCACCACGACGCTGCTGGCCATCTCGTTGATGATGCCGTCGCTGCCGAGCGTGAGTGCCTCGTTCGCCATGGTGATCGCGCCCTGGTGGTGGTCGGTCATCATCGCGACGAACATCCGGTCGAACTCGTCGCCACGCGCGGCGGTGAGTCGGTTGAGGGCCTCCGCCGACTGCATACCGGACATGGTGTGCTGGTGATCGCCGCCGGATTCGCGGTTCAGGCCCCGCTCGGTCAGCCAGGTCTCCAAGAACGTGATCTCGGGGCCCTGGGCGGCCAGGATCCGCTCCGCGATGCTCCTCAGTTGAGGGTTCTCGCCCCGGTCGGCCACCAGTCGGGCCATCACCAGTGCCTGCTCGTGGTGCGGGATCATCATGGTGACGAAGCGGACGTCGGCGTTGTTGTGCGGCTGGCGCGGCAGGGCGGACACCTGGTTGGCCGCGGCGGTCTTCGCCGGCTCGCCGGGACGGCCGGGCATCAGCACGGGTGCGGTGGAGTCCGGCAGGCCGGGTAGCTCGATGCTGGCCGAGGGGGCCGCCGTGGTCGCCGGCTCGGACCCGTCGTCGGGCAGCCAGAACAGCACGGCCGCCCCGATGGCCAGCACCGCCAGCACGGCCAGCTCGATCAGCACGACCGGCCGAGATGGACGGAGGAGCCTACGGATCGGAACACCTAGCACTACTTGCCTCCCGCCATGGCTACCGAGGTTGGCCGGGATCGTAACGCGGGCCGGGGATGTGACAGCAGAGGTCGGGGGCGGCGAAAAGATGTTATTGGTCGTTCCTTGGGTTATTCGTGTTCCCGGTGTTGCTGAATCGTGACACTTGCTCGACAGGCAGTGTGACCTAAATCACAATGATCTCCATGTTGATCGGGCTATGGTCCCGCTACCCCCGTTTCACCCATGACGAAGGGTGGTCCTACATGTCCCAACCAACCCCACGAGGGAGACGGAGGCTGGTCCTCGGTCTGGCCGCCACCGGCGCCCTTCTCCTCAGCGCCGTCGCGGCCGCCCCCGCGAACGCCGCCGCCAACGACATCCCCGCCGTTGACGAGATTGTCAGCAGCCCGAACCTGACCCAGATCGCCAACGTGCCGAAGTTCGGCGCGTTTGCCACCGAAGCGTCGTACAACAGCGACCTGGCCTTCCAGGGCGACTACGTCTTCGCCGGCAACTACAACGGGTTCAACATCTTCGACGTCAGCGACCCGGCCTCACCCCAGGTGGTCAGCCAGGTCGTCTGCCCGGGTGCCCAGGGTGACCCGTCGGTCTTCGGCAACCTGCTCTTCCTCGCGGTCGACTCGCCTCGCAGCGACGACTCGTGCAACAGCGCCGCGGGTTCCGTGGCCAACGCGGCGCACTGGGAGGGTGTCCGGATCTTCGACATCAGCGACAAGGCGAACCCGCAGTACATCAAGTCGGTCCGCACCGACTGCGGTTCGCACACGCTGACGCTGGTGCCGGACAAGGCCGGCAAGGACGTGTACGTCTACGTCCAGTCGTACAGCCCGTCGGCCAGCGCGGCCTACTGCAAGCCGCCGCACGACAAGATTTCCATCATCAAGGTGCCGCTGGACGAGGCGACAAGCGCCGAGGTGGTGGCCACCCCGGTCCTCTTCCCGGGTGGCGGCAACACCAACACCAGCGGTTGCCACGACATCACCGTCTACCCGGCGCTGGACCTGGCCGCCGGCGCCTGCATGGGTGACGGCGTGCTGATGGACATCTCCGACCCGTTGAACCCGGTGCTCCTGGACGAGGTGCGGGACACGAACTTCGCGTTCTGGCACTCGGCCACGTTCAACAACGCCGGCACCAAGGTGCTCTTCACCGACGAACTCGGTGGCGGCAGCGGCGCCATCTGCACCGCCAACTACCGGACCAACCAGGGCGCGAACGCGATCTACGACATCGTGGGCTCGGGCGCGGACCGGCAGCTCGTCTTCAAGAGCTACTTCAAGATCCCGCGGCTGAACAGCCCCCGGGAGAACTGCGTCGCCCACAACGGCTCGCTGATCCCGGCGATGGGCCGCGACATCATGGTGCAGGCGTGGTACCAGGGCGGCATCTCGGTGATCGACTTCACCGACTCGGCCAACCCGGTCGAGATCGCCTACTGGGAGCGGGGGCCGCTCTCGGACACCCGGACCATCCTCGGTGGGTCCTGGTCGACGTACTGGAACAACGGCTACATCTACTCGAACGACATCCAGAAGGGCCTGGACGTCCTGAAGCTGGACGACCCGATCACCAACAACGCGCGGGCGATGGCTTTCGCGGAGCTGAACGTCCAGACCCAGCCCAGCTACCCGGCCTGCACCACCGTGCTGCGTGGACAGAACAACGGCGTGCTCACCATCGATTCCGGCATCACCTGCCTGGATGGGGTGACCCAGAACGGTGCGATCAAGGTCAACCCGGGTGCCGGTCTGATCGTTTTCGACTCCGAGGTGAAGGGCTCGATCCAGGCGAACCGTCCCTCGGTCGTGTCGATCGTGGAGAGCAAGGTCAAGGGTTCGGTACACGCCACCGGCGCCAACATCCGGGACAGCGAGATCACCGGCACCGTCCGGACCGGACTCGACCTGCCGGTCACGGTGACCGCGCAGGCGCGGTGCATCGCCGGTAAGGCGTACCTGAGTGTGCAGGCGCGCAACGACCACGACGCGGCGGTGGGCATCGCGCTGGAGTCCGGGTACGGCGAGCGTTCCTTCCCGAACGTGGCGTCGGGCGGAAACGGCTTCCAGCAGTTCACCACGCGGGTGGCAGCGGTGCCGGCCGGTACGGCGACGGTCCGGGTCACCGGCTCCATCGACGGTGAGGATGTGACGACAGTCGTCACGAAGGATTATCCGGGCGTCAACTGCGCCAGCTGAATCCCGAAAGGCAACCACGAACAGTAGCGGAGAACGGATGAACATACAGAGTCGTAAACGCCTGCTCGCGGCAGGCGCCGCCGGAGCCCTGCTCGCCGGGACGGTGGCGCTGCCGTCGCCCGCGCTGGCCGAGCCCGGTGACGAGGCGGATGTGCGGGTCACCGTCGACATCGAGGAGATCAGGGAGCCTGGCGTACTGGCCATGTCGGTGGCCGCCGACTCGGTCGCCCTGACCGAGGACGGGTCGACGCTGCTGGTGCGTCAGTTCGTCGGCACCCTGCCGACGGTCACCGTGACCGACACCCGCACCGCCGACGAGGTGCCGGCGGGCGCGGCGTGGGCCGTGCTGGGCAGCGCCACCGACTTTGTCGGTAGCGCGGGTCAGGCGCCGATCGGCGCCGGGCACCTGGGCTGGAAGCCGCGTCTCCTCGACGGGGACGACAGCGGCCTGGTCAGTGAGGGTGAGGAGGTGGTGACCGTGCTGGACGAAGCGACCCAACCAGGTAACAACGTGGGTCTGGTCGACCAGGAACTGCTGGTGTCGACATTCGACTCCGGCGCGGTTGCCGGTGACGCGTACTCGGTGAACGCGGACCTGTTCCTGCGTACCCCGGGTGACGTCGCCGCGGGTGCCTACACCTCGACGCTGACCCTCTCGCTGTTCGAGTGACGGACCGGTGGGGAGCCGTGTCGCCATGGCACCCCACCAGGTCCGGGTAGCGCACCGGAACCGGTCAGATCAGCGTGGCTCCGGCCCGGCGGCCTGCCGCCGGGCCGGAGCCCGTCGCGGGGCTAACCGGCTTTCCTGGTCGGATCTCGTCCGCGCCCCGGGCTGGCTCGGAAACGCTTCTCGGGACATGCCTCGACGGGTCAACCGGCCGGTGTCGAATCCGGTGTTTCCCTGGACATGAAAGGTCCATACCGGCGGCTAGAGTCGCGGTGTGGACGAACTCGTGGCGCTCTACGCCGAGGGCGACCTTTCCGGCCGGGTCGTCGGCAGTGCGCGGCGCAGTGTGGTCCGCGCCGAGAACCTGCCCCACGCCGCCACTGCGGTGCTGCTACGCGACGCTCGGGACCGGGTCTACGTGCACCGGCGTACCGACACCAAGGATCTGTACCCGGGCATGCACGACGCCTTCGCCGGTGGCGTGGTGCTGGCCGGGGAGGATCCGGTCGCCGCGGCCGGTCGGGAACTCGCCGAGGAACTGGGCGTACGCAACTGTGACCTGCGGCCCTGCCTGCGGTACTGGTACGCGGACCCGTCCACCTCCTATCTGGCGTACGTCTTCGAGGCCCGCTACGACCCCGAGCGGTGCGGCCCGGTGGTGCACCAGCCCAGCGAGGTGGCGGCGGGATGGTGGCTGGACCTGCCCGACCTGCTGCACCGCCTGGCCGATCCGACCTGGCCCTTCGTGCCCGACGGTCGGGTCGTCCTCGACCGCTACCTGGGGCGGTCCTCGGCGTAGCCGGCCGGCTCGCGGGACGCCACCGGCTCCGAGCGCGACCGGATCAGGCCGTCACCGGTGCGGGCGCGACCGGTTCGGGCCGTCACCGGTGCGGTGATGTCCGACCCGGGCACTAGCCTGACGGCATGCAGCAGGCTTTGTTTCGGGGGAGCCGTGATGGCTGACGCCGACGACGTCCGGCGCCTGGCCCTGGCGCTGCCCCACGCGGTGGAGATCGACAGCGACGGTTTCGACTTCCGGGTCGCCGACAAGGGCTTCATCTGGTCCTATCCCGAACGGCGACCCGGCAAGCCGCGGGTCATCCGCACCGACATCGCCGTGCTGTACGTCGGCGACGAGGCCGAGAAACAGGCGCTGCTCCTGGGCGAACCCGACACGTTCTTCACCACTCCCGGCTACGAGGGGCTGCCCCTGGTCATGCTGCGACTGGCCCAGGTGGACGTCGATCGGCTCGAAGAGCTGGTGACCGACGCGTGGCGGATGCGCGCCCCCGAATCCCTCACCGCCTAGCTGAGCGCCGCGCCCGTCCGGTCATCGGGACGCGTCGAGGCGACCCGCCCGCGGGCGTCAACGGGGGACGGACACCACCGCCGGGAAATCCGCACCCGCGCGGAGCTGAGCTATCGCGTCCAGCACGGCGGCCGACCCACCGTTGGCGGCGGTCCAGCGGCTCACCACACAGGCCGCCAAGAGGTACGGCCGGTCCACCCCGCCGTGCGTCGCGTCGCCCCAGTCGGCGTCGACAATCGGCAACGCCTGCTCGTACGGCACCAGGCAGCGGTCCGGCTCACCGGCGGGCTTCAGGTAGCGTGCGTCGTCGGACACCAGCACGGCCAACCCCTCGTCGAACCAGTCCGGCACCGAGCCGCTCGCCGAGCCGAGCCGCTCGTGGAACTCGACGTGCGACAGCTCGTGGGTGGCGATGGTGACGTTCGCCCCGGCCGGCGACAACATCAGCGACCAGTTCCGGATCGCCCGCCCCTTCTCGCCCCCACCACCGATGCGGCGGTAGCACTCCGCGGTGGTGCAGATCAACACGCGGGGCGTACTGGTCCGTTCGCCGTAGAAGGCGGTGATCCGCCGATCGGCCTCGTCCAGGAGCTGGCGGTAGCGCGCCTCGTCGCTGTCGGCGTAGAGCCGACCGCCCCGGTCGGAGAGCCCGTAACACTGCGGGCAGGCGGTCGCCGCGACGGTGGGCAGAGCCCACGCGAACGCGCCGACCCCCACGCCCAGCACTACGAAAACAGCAAGCCCCACGATCCATCGACGTCCCCGCATGCTCGCATCGTATGCCAGTTCGGTTCAGCCGTGGCCGCTGGCAACCCGGCCGGGCCGGCACTGCCAGCCGAACCCGGTTGATCAGGCCGGTCGTGGGTCAGACGCCTCCGCCAAAGGTGCGCCGGCTGGGGGGTCGAGTGCGGTCCTGAGGTCGGCGAGCAGACCGACCGCCGCGCTGGCGTACTCGCCGATCCACCGGTCGTGGATGTGCTTGATCGGGAGCGGGTCGAGATGGTTCCACCGCTCACGTCCCTTGCGCTGGGCGATGACCAGCCCGGCGGACTCCAGCACCCGCAGGTGCTGCATCACCGTGCACCGATCCAGCTCGGGAAAGCGCTCGCAGAGGTCACCGGTGGTGCGCGGCTGGTCCTTGAGCAGGTCGAGCAGGCGCCGCCGGGTGCCCGACGCCAGCGCCTTGAACACCTCGTCCTCGTCGACCTGATCGGCGGTTGCGGGGCGGCTGCGGCGCGCTGACATGTTATAAAAATACAACATGACAGTCGAAGCGGAGGAGACCAGCATGGACCTGCGATTCAAGGTGGCCGGGCGGATCAGCCGGCCGGTGCACGAGGTGTTCGAGGCGGTCGTCGACCCGGACCAGCTCTCCCGCTACTTCACCACCGGTGGGGCCAAGGGCCGGCTCACCACCGGTGCCACGGTCACCTGGGACTTCGCCGAGTTTCCCGGCGCGTTCCCGGTCGAGGTGGTCGAGGTCGAGCAGGACCGGCGGATCGTGCTGCGCTGGGAGGCGGCCGACGACGCCCAGTCGACCACCGACCAGCCGGTTGCCGGCGCGGCCTATTTCACCACCGTCACGATGGAGTTCGAGGCGCTTGAGGGGGACCGCACCCTGGTCACCATCGCCGAGGAGGGTTGGCGTCGCACCCCAGAGGGGCAGCGGGCCTCCTACGGCAACTGCGAGGGCTGGACCAACATGCTCTGCTGCCTGAAAGCCTGGCTGGAGCACGGCATCACGCTGCGTAGCGGCTTCTTCGCCTGACCACACCTGCCTCCCGCCTCGCACCGTCCATCCCTCCGCGCCCTCCTGCGCCGTTCCGCCGGGCCGCTGGTCTCTCTGCCACTGCCTTTGCTCTGCTTCACTCCACGCACAGGTTCGGCCGCAAGGCGTTGCGCATGTTGAAGCAGAGCAAAGAAGGGGTGGCATCTCGGCGGGCCGGCGGCGGTGAAACGCAGGTCACAGGGCAGTTGGTCTTGATCGTCTGCAAATCCTAGAGGCATACTAGGGTTATGCCACTGCTGCTGACTGCCCGCCGTGCGGTCGACTACGGCCGCACGGGCAGCGCGCTCTGTCCCAGCCGCTGACCCGGCTACTCGCCGTAGCCGGGAACCCCCCTCGGGCATCCGACTGCTTGCCGTAGGCCCTGCTGCCCGGCGCAGCCGACCGCGCGGCGCGGCACCGACGCAACCGGACGGTCGCCTCCCATCTGGCCCCTGCGGGCCGTCACTTCCGGTTCGAGCCGGCGCGCCCCACCCACCGAGCCGGTCCCCGGTCATCCGCCGACGGCCACGTCGCGCGTTTCCGATCGACGAACGCGGACCACCGCAGACCGGCAAACCCCCTCGACGACAAGGCTCGCGACGCCATGACCCAGCACACCCCCACACCATCCGACCTGCGTGGCGCGCCGTTCGGCGCCGATGAACTGGACGCCGCGCGCACCGACCTCACCATCGGCATCAACCGGATCTTCGCCGCCTCGGCGATGTCCGCCAGCGGACACGGCAACATCAGTGTCCGGCTGCCCGGACACGACAACCTGCTCGCCATCAACGCCGGCGATCTGCTGCGCCCGTGGCCCACCGACGACCTGCGGGTCGGGGTGCCGGCCTTGCGAGCCGTCAACGACGAGGTCGTCGTGGTCGACCTCGACGGGGAGGTGCGTTTCGGCACGCCGAGTCCCTCGGTGGCCGCCATCCTGAAGATGCACGTCGGCGTCTACCAGACCCGCCCGGACGTCAACGCGGTGATCCACACCCACTCGCCCTACGCCACCAGCTACGCGCTCGCCTCGGTCAGCCTGCCGGCCCGCTACGAGGCGTTGCTCGTGCACGGCCAGGCGGTCGACATCCCGGTCGCACCATGGGCGCCGCGCGGCACCACCGAGGCGGTCCGCGCCATCGCCGAGACCTACCAGGCACACCCGCAGACGTACGGCGTCCTGCTCGGCAACCACGGCCTGCTCGTCGCCGGCGACGACGCGAAGCACGCCGCGAGCCTGGTGGTGGCGATCGAGGAGGCGGCCGTGTCGAGCATCGGCGCGCTCGCCCTGGGCGGCCCGGTGCCCTTCCCCGACCACGTCAAAGACGTCGACCTGCGCCTGCGTTTCTGAACCTCTCCCGTGACCCGAGAATCGAGATCGATCATGTCCCGCACCACCCGGACCGGCCGGCACCTGCCCGCCACAGCCCTCCTGCGTCGGGGCGCGGCCGGCGTCCTCGCCGCCACGCTGCTCACCACCACCCTCGCCGCCTGCAACAGCGCGGACGACTCCGCCGACGCGGCGGCATCGGCCGACGGCCCGACCAGGATCACCCTGGCCTCGTCACCGCTCGGCCACCTCGCCCCGATCTACCTCGCTCAGGACAAGGGCATCTTCGCCAAGCACGGCCTCGAGGTGGAGGTGGACACCGAGACCTCCGACCTGACCTCGGTGCCGTCGGTGCTCTCCCGCAAGGTGGACTTCGCCACCGGCGACCTCACCACGTTGATCGTGGCCCGTACCCAGGGCCTGGACGTGAAGGCGGTGGTGCCGGCGTCGGCGTCGACGGGTCAGGCCGGCGCGGACTACGGCGCACTCGTGGTGGCCGGCGACTCCGGGATCACCAGCCCGAAGCAACTCGAGGGCAAGACCGTCGCGGTCAACATCCTCACCAACATCGCCGCGGCCGCCGCCCGCGAGGCGGTGCGGACCGACGGCGGTGACTCGGACGCGGTGAAGCTCGTGGAGATCCCCTTCCCGCAGGTGCCGGCCGCCATCAGCGAGGGCCGGGTGGACGGCGCCTGGGTGGTCGAGCCGTTCCTGTCGGCGGCGAAGGCGCAGGGCGCGGTGCCGATCGGCTGGGGGTTCACCGACCTCGCCGAGGACCTCACCGTCTCGGCCTGGTACACCTCCGGCGCCTTCATCGAACAGAAGCCCGAGGTCGTGACGGCCTTCCGGGACGCCATCCGGGAGGCGTACGCCTACGCCCGCGAGCACGAGGACGAGGTACGCGCCAAGATCCCCACCTTCACCCAGATCACTCCGGAGGTGGCCAGCAAGATGACCATCACCGGTTGGCGGGACGAGGTGAGCCGGCAGGCCGCCGAGAAGCTGGCCGGGTACGCGCAACGGGACGGTCTGATCGACACGGCGCCGAACCTCGACGAGCTGATCCTGCCGTGACCACCGCCAGCCGCACGCCAGCCCCCGCCCGGGGGCTGGCCGGTGGCCCGGCCGCGAGCCGCCGGCTCCTCGGTGTCGTCGGGCTACTGTTCGCGGCGGTGGCGTACGAGGCGGTGACCCGGGCGTTCTTCTCGCCTCTGCACGTACCCCCGCTGTCGGCAGTCGTGCCGGAAGCCCTGCACCTGCTCACCGAGGCCCGGTTCTGGGTCGCGACCGGCCGCACCCTGCTGGCCGCGACGGTCGGCCTGGTGATCGCGGTGGCAGCGGGAATCGTCGTCGGCTTCGCCATCGGTTCCGTGCCGTGGCTGCTGCGGGTGACTTCGTCCACACTGGACTTTCTGCGTCCGGTCCCGTCGATCGTGCTGATCCCGGTGCTGGTCCTGGTGCTCGACGTCGGACAGATCACCGTCCTGCTCGTCGCCGTCTCCTGCTTCTGGATCGTGCTGTTCCAGGTGCTGTACGGGCTGCGCGACGTCGACCAGGTCGCGGTGGACACCGCCCGCAGCATCCGACTCGGCCGCCTGGCCCGGATCGTGCACGTCACCTGGCCGACTGTGCTGCCCTACCTCGGCACGGCCCTGCGGCTGATCGTCTCCGTGGCACTGGCCCTGGCCATCACCGGCGGTCTGGTGATGGGGGCCGCCGGACTCGGCGAACTGATCTGGAGCAGCCAGGAGTCCGGCGAGTTCACCGGCATGTACGCGTTGGTGCTGCTGACCGGAGGCGTGGGGATCACCCTCGACCTGGCCGCCCGCCTGGCCGAGCGGCGACTGCTGCACTGGCACGTGGCGACCCGGCGGGAGGTGGCGGCCGGATGACCGGGCATCGAGGTGCCGCCCTGCTCCGGGGCGTCTCCGCCGTCGGCCTGGCCCTGGGCCTGCCGGTGGTGCTGTTCGCCCTCTGGTGGCTGGCCAGCGCGGACAGCACGAACATCTTCCTGCCGCCGCTGCGCCGCATCGTCGAGGCGTTCGGCCAGGTGTGGCTCTCCGACGTCTTCGTCCGGGACGTGCTGCCCAGCCTGCGGCGACTCGCCATCGGGTACGCGGCGGCGCTGGTGGTCGGGGTCGGCGTCGGGTACGTGATCGGTCGCTGGTCACTGATCCGTGCCCTGACCAGCCCGATCCTCGCCTTCTTCCGGGTGCTTCCGGCACCGGTGATGATCCCGGTGCTGCTGGTCGCGGTCGGCATCGGCGACGCCACCAAGCTGATCGTCATCGCGCTGGGGGCGGTCTGGCCCATCCTGCTCAACACCGCCGACGGCGTGCGCGGCGTGGACGACGTCCAACTGGAGACCGCCGCGGCGTACCGGCTGCCGAGCTGGACCCGGCACGGCCTCATCCTGCGCGCGGCCACGCCGCAGGTCTTCGCCGGGGCCCGTCAGGCGTTGGGCATCTCGCTCATCGTGATGGTGGTCAGCGAGATGCTGATGAGCACCGACGGGCTGGGCTTCACCGTCATCCGGTTCCAGCGGACCTTCGCCATCCCGCAGATGTGGAGCGGCGTGCTGCTGCTCGGCGTACTCGGCTTCGGTCTGGCGAAAATCTTCGAACTCATCGAACGGCGCGCCCTGCGGTGGCACCAAGGAGCCACCGGACGAGAGGAGTCATGGTGACAGCCGAGCCCGACGAGGCCCTGCTGCGGATCGTCGACCTGGGCAAGTCGTACCGGTCCCGGGAACGCACAGTGGACGCGCTGGCCGGGATCGACCTGACGGTCCGCGACGGCGAGTTCGTCACCGTCGTCGGCCCCTCCGGCTGCGGCAAGACCACGTTGCTGAAGATCGTGGCCGGGCTGCTGCCCGCCTCGACCGGGGAGGTGATCCTGGCCGGGCGACGGGTCACCGAACCCCCGGCCGACCTCGGCGTGGTCTTCCAGGAGTACGGCCGCAGCCTCTTCGCCTGGAAGACCGTCCGGCAGAACGTCGAGCTGCCGCTGCGGCACGGGCGGACCGGACGCACCGAACGCCGGGAACTGGTCGCGGAGGCGCTCGACGCGGTCGGCCTGGCGCAGGCGGCGGACGCGTACCCGTGGCAGCTCTCCGGCGGCATGCAGCAACGGGTCGCGATCGCCCGCGCCATCGCGTACCGGCCGAAGTTGCTGTTGATGGACGAACCGTTCTCCGCGGTCGACGCCCAGACCCGTGGCGATCTGGAAGACCTGCTGGCCACCCTCTGGCGGCGGTACGCGATGACGGTCCTGTTCGTCACCCACGACATCGACGAGGCGGTCTACCTCGGCCAGCGGGTCGTCGTGCTCGGCGCCGCACCTACCGGTGTCGTCGCCCAGTTCCCGATCGATCTGCCGGCCGTACGCGACCAGCTCGACACCCGATCGTCGCCCCGCTTCGGTGAACTGCGCGCCCAGGTCTACGCGCAGGTCCGCCGCACACCCGAACCCACCGCCCCAGCACTGCGAGAGGTGAACTCGTGAGCCAGCATCCGCAGGACAGCGCCCCGCGGTGGCAGGACACCGGTGGCGGCGAAGGCCCGCTCTGGTCTTTCCACGTCGGCGAGGTCGAGGTCTTCCCGATCCGCGAGGTCGACTATTTCCCGCTCCCCAGCGACTTCTTTCCGCAACTGGAGACCGAGCCCTGGACCGAGGGCGCGTTCTACACCACGGAACCGTTCACCCGCGACGGCCGGATCGTGCTCAACCAGGAGGCGCATCTGCTGAAGACGAAGGATCGGCTCATCCTGGTCGACGCCGGTGGCGGCAACGGCAAACCCCGCAACGGTGGGGTGTTCGACCGTGCCGACCGGCCCTTCCTGGAGCAGTTCGCGCGGGCCGGCGTCTCGATCGACGACGTCGACACGGTGGTCTTCACCCACCTGCACGTCGACCACGTCGGTTTCGCCACCAGCTCGGACGGGGCCGGTGGCTGGGTGCCGACCTTCCCCAACGCGCGCTACCTGGTCGTTAAGGAGGAGTTCGACTGGTGGACCGGCCCCGAGGGGGCGGTGGCGTTGAAACGCACCGGGGACTACATCGCGGACAGCATCCTGCCGTTGCGCGATGCCGGCGTACTCGACCTGATCCCGGCCGACCACGTGCTCTCGCCGGAGATCCACCTGGTGCCGGCCTTCGGACACACCCCCGGCAACGTCTACCTGGTGGTCGAGTCCGCCGGCCGGCGGGCGCTCTTCGCCGGCGACATGCTGCACCACGGGGTGCAGCTGGAACGGCCGGAGTGGAGCATCAGGTACTGCGTGGTGCCGGGCGACTCCGCCGACCAGCGACGCCGTCTGCTGGAGCGGGCCGCCGACTCCGGCGACCTGCTGGTGCCGGCCCACTTCCCGTTCCCGGCCGCCGGTTACGTACGACGGGCCGAGCGCGGCTTCACGTACACCTTCATCGAGGTCTGATGCCGCCGCTGCCCATCGTCGACTTCCACACCCACTACGCCTGCCCGGCCTATCCCGCACTGCCGCCCCGGCACGCCGCGCCCGAGCTTGCCGAACGCTGGCGCGGGATGGCTCGCCGGATCGCCGACCTGGACGGGCTGCTCGCCGAGGCCGGTCGGCACGGCATCGACCTGCGGGTGCTCAGCGCGCCGCCGGCCCTGGTGACCCCGCACGGCGAGCGCACCCACCAGGCCGACCTGCGGCGACTCAACGACCACCTGGCCGAGGCGGTCGCGAGCGCACCGGAGCGGCTGCGGGGACTGGCCACCATCGACGCCTTCGCCGGCGACGCCGCCGCCGACGAGGCGGTCCGCGCGATCCGGGAGCTGGGACTGTCCGGACTGGTGGTGGACTGCGCGACCGACGATCAGCTGCTCGGTGCCAAGGCCGCCCGGCCCACCCTGACCGTGGCGGCCGAACTCGGCGTACCGGTCTTCGCGCACCCGATCAGCCCCGACCTGATGACCCGGTCCTTCGCCGGTCTCGGCCGGTACGGCACCTCGCTCGCCCGGGGCACGATAAACGCCGCCGCGCTGCTGTCGCTGCTGGCCGACGGCGTCTTCGCCGACCTGCCCGACCTGCACGTGGTCTTCCCGATGCTCGGCCTCGCCGGCCTCGCCCTGGCCGCCGCGACCGACCCGGGGGAGACCATCACCGTCGCCGCTCCGGCGGGGCAGCGTGCCCACGTCTATCTGGACACCATGGGCTTCACGCCGGCCGCCATCAGGTTCGCCACCGATCTGCTCGGTGCCGACCACGTGCTGGTCGGCGGGGACTGGCCGATCGCCGTACGCGAGACCAGCCGCGAGCGGGTCGAGACGACACTGACCCGGGCCGGGTTGGACGGGGAGCAGCGCAGGCTTGTCGCCGGGGCCAACGCCCTGCGGCTGCTGGCCGCCTGAGCCCATCCCCTTCGCCGGGTCCCTGGTGTGGCACAAAGGGTGGTGGGTGCCGTGCCACGGATCATGATGTACGCGCGGGGCGGGCTGGCACCCAGGCGGTGAAGCGGGCGGTCAACCTCCGTGGGGCGACCGGGCGGCCCAGGTCGGCCAGTTGTTCGGCGGCCTCCTGCTGGAGTGTCGCCAGGTAGATCAGCAGGGAGATCCGGTCCCGGCCGTACTCGGCGAGCAGCCACACCTTCGCCGTGCCGCAGGGCCATGCGCTCCCGCAGACATGGCAACGCCAGGTGGGCCGCGACGGCAGGTGCGCCCGGCAACGCCCACTCACCGTCCACCCCGGGCCGGCCCCGGCCGACCCGGTCCGCGCCGTGCCGGTGGCACCGGCCGCAGACCCTCCGGCATCACGAACAACTCGCGCCAGGCGATCGCGTCGCCTGCGGCATCGAGCTGGTACGCCTCGATCCAGGTCCAGCCGTGGTACGTGGGACGGTCGGTCCGTTCCCGGATCACCCGGACCGTGATCGGCTTGGCGAACTGCGCCGAGGCGGCCCTGGTCAGCAGGTACAAACCGGGTTCGACGAATGGTGTCCCATCCGCCCGCCGCCCCGGGCAAGCCCTGCCGGGCCGTTGCGCCCGCGCCGGGGGCGTCCACCGGGATCCAGGTACGCCGTTGACCGGCTTCCGCACCACCACAGCGCCTCCTCCATCCGACAGCAGGCTGCTGCCGTTCCACGAACCACATTGCCGAGGGTTGCTGAACAATCACACAGCGTTCGATATTGTTCTTCCGGCAGTTGCTTTGTTTCGGGAGGAGCAGGGATGAATCACGCTTTCGTCGCGGCGCTCAGCGATGCCGGCCACACCGCGGAAAGCCTGGCCGAGCAGCTCGGCGTCCATCCCAAGACCGTGGCCAGGTGGGCAAACCCGGGGCACATCCCGCAGACGCGGCACCGCTCCACAGTCGCGGAACTCCTCGGGCGCGAGACCGACGCGCTCTGGCCGGATGTCGTCCGCCGCCGTGAGCCGGTGTGGTTCCGGCCCTGGGTCGACATCGAACGCGAGGCCACCAACCTGCGCACATTCGAACTGGCCTGGGTGCCGGGGCTGTTGCAGATTGAGGCATACGCGAGGGCGACGCTGGCGGGCGGGATGCTGACGGCCGACGCGGCGGAGGATCTGGTCGCGGCTCGACTCAACCGGCAGGCCATCCTGCACCGTGAGCATGCGCCGCTGCTCGTCGCGGTGCTGGACGAGGGCGTCCTGCGGCGGCGGGTGGGTGACAGCAGGGCGTTGATGGGGGCCCAGCTCGCGCACCTGCTCGCCTGCGCCGAACTACCGAACGTGCAGCTGCACGTGGTGCCGGCCGACGCACCCAGCTATCCCGGCCTGGATGGCCCTTTCGTCATCGCCGACATGCCGGGTGGCAGCCGGGCGGCGCATGTGGACAGTGCTGCCCAGGCGCAGATCCTGGACCAGCCCTCCGACCTTGCTAACCTGGAGCGACGGTGGGAGCGGATCCGTGGCGAGGCGCTGCCCCGGGGCCGAAGCCTGGATCTCGTGAAGGAAGCAGCGGCATCATGGAGCTGACTGGCGCGCGGTGGCGCAAGAGCACGAAGAGCGGTGGCAACGGCGGCAACTGCGTCGAGGTGGCGGACAATTTGTCCGATGTGGTGGCGGTGCGTGACTCGAAGGACGTGGCCGGTCCGGTGTTGACCTTCGGTCCGGTGGCCTGGCGGGCCTTCGTCACCCGGATCGCCGACCGCGCCTGAGCCTCAGCCTCGGCGCGAGCCAACCCGGCCCGTTCCGGGCGAGCCCGGAACGGGCCGTACAGTCAGCCGGCGAGCGCGGCGGTGAGCCGTTCGGTGTTGGTCCGGAACACGCCGAGCAGGTCCAGGTCCTCGCCGGGGTAGTTGACGAGCTTGACCCGGGTGACGCCGGGAATCTTCGGGTCCACGCCCGGCGTGTGGGCGTTGGTGAAGACCAGTGTGGGCTTCTTGGCGGTCAGGTCGGCCCGTTCGCTCGCGGTGACCGGCTGCGGGCCGTACACCTCGGTGACCTCGATGCCGGCGAAGGAGCCCCAGAAGCCCACGAACAACTCCGACACCGCCGTGGGTGCCGGGTTGGGCAGAGCGGCCTTGGTCTGGCCGGACAGCTTGGTGTATTCGGCATTGAAGGTGCTCAGCCACGCCTTCGCCGCCTCGGAGGTGCCGAACGTGGTGCCCAGCCGGGTCACCTCCGAGGTGATCTTGCCGGGGGTGACCTCGGCGGGAAGCACCTCGATGAGTTCGCTCCTGTCGCCGACGGCCCTGATCAGCTCAGGCGCGAAGCGGTCGGTCTTGGCGTACAGGACATAGTCGGCGTCGGCGGCGGCCTTGAGGGCCGCGGCTTTCGGCTTGTGCTCCGGCGGGTTTGCGGCGTCGGCCGGGGCGATGAGAGTGACCTCGCTGGCACCGGCGGCCTTGGCGAGCGCGCCGACCCAGCTGGTCGAGGCGACCACCTTCGGTCCCGGCGTGGCCGGCGCGGAGGAGGTGCTGTCGCCGGCCGGTGCGGAGCGGCTGCTCTCTGCGGCCGGTGCGGGATCGTCAGTGCCGCCACACCCGCTGGCCAGCAGAGACAGGGTCACCACCGCGCTCAGCGCGGCAGCCCGGATCAATTGCATTGTGCTCCCTGGGATTCGATCATAAAAATCGCAGCCGAAAGCGGCCGGAATGTTCCGGCGGCGGTCAGATACGAGCCAGGAGCGTAACAATCAACCGCCGCCAAAACCGCCCCGAATTTCGACCGTCAGGCGTGCGCCAGGCCGGCCCAGGAACGCAGCAGCCGCCCGCCGATGCTGTCGACCGGGCCGGAGCCGGCGCCGTTGACGATGCGTTCGATGACCTCGGCGCGGGTGAACCAGCGTGCCTCCTGCAACTCCGCGCCGTCCACCGCGATCGTGGCGTCGACGGCGCGGGCATGGAAGCCGACCATCAGGCCAGCGGGAAACGGCCAACCCTGTGAGCCTCGGTAGGTCACCCGGTCCACGATGACGCCGGCCTCCTCGGCGACCTCGCGCCGGACAGTTCCCTCCAGGCTCTCGCCGATCTCGACGAAGCCGGCCAGCAACGCGAAGTGGTCCGGCCCGGCGCCGTGGTGGCGGGCCAACAGGCAGCGTGGCTCCGGCTCGGGGCTCTCCACCAGCACGATCACGGCGGGCTCCAGGCGGGGAAAGAGCTGCCGACCGCAGTCCTGGTCACCGCAGACGCGCAGATGGCCGGCGTGGGCGCTGCTGGTGGGCGTACCGCAGGAGCCGCAGTAGCGGGCGTGTCGGTTCCAGTAGAGCATGCCCCGCGCGTACGCCAATGTCGCCGCCAGCGGAGCGGGCAGGGTCGCGGCGAGGGCGCGCAGGTCGGTGCTGGTGTCGGCGGCGGCGAGTCGGAGCGCCTCGGCCTCTTCGACCTCGCTCAGGTCGACGGCGAAGGTCGCGGTGGTCCCGTCGAGGCCGAGCAGGACGGTCTGACCGGCGGCGGCCAGCACGGCACGACCCGCACCGGCGGTGAGTACGACCGGCTGCCCGGCGGCCGTCAGCAGGGTGTTGTCGCGCCACATCGGCACGATGCGGGTGTCGTCGTGGCAGAGCTGCGCACCGACCCAGTCCGGATCGGTGCGCAGGCTCGCTGCCCGGTCGTGCGGTGTGCCGGTGTACGCCAACCCGTCGAACGTCATGCCCTGATCGTGCACCACGTCCGAGCTGCGGTGGGCGACCGTACCCGGCGAGCGCGATGTTAGGAGGGGGCCCCTCCTATACACCAGGCGTTAATAGGGGGCCCTTCCTTGCACTTCGTCAGGTGCAGGCGCGGATGCTGGAGTAGGGAACCCAGTTCCAGTTGCCTTCGGACGAGAGGGCTGGCCGGGTGAGCACGGAGCCGCCCGCCACGTAGTAGAGCCTTGCCTGGGTGCCCTTCGTCTGGTTGTTGACCCACGAGCCGCCGGTGCTGAAGTACGACGGCAGGTTGTAGATCCGGTTGCAGAAGTAGAGGGCGAGCATGTCACCCGTCTGCCCCGGGTTGGTGTAGGCGCAGAAGTAGTAGAGGTTGCAGTAGTAGAGCGGTAGTTGCGCGGTGCCCGAGCGGCTGAGGTTGCGGACGTGCTTCTCGCCGGGTACCACAAGCGTGAGCGTGGCGCCCTTCAGGTCGATCTTGTTCGCGGCGATCTGGGTGCCGCCGGTCTCGGCCAGAGCTTTGTCGACGCGCTTCTGGAGTGCCTTGGCGTCGGTGGTGCTCAGGCCCGCAGCCTTTGCCTGGGCGGCGAAGTCCGATGCGGGGGCGGCTTGGACGCCGGCCGCTGCGGTCAACAGGACGAGAGATGAAAAGCCCAGTACGAGGGCTATTCTACGGAAGATCCTCACGCTGTCCTCCTAACAGGTCGGTGAGGTGGAGGGCGGCGGCTGGACAGAGCTGCCGCCCTCGCTAGCTGTGGAAGTCGACGTTGTCGCAGGTCAACAGTTGGTGCGGCAACGTTTCTTCCATCAGCCACGCTAAATCAAATCCGACCTGTCAGGAACCTTGAGCGGCTTTCACCATTTTCACCTTTTGTGCGGTCGGCCGCCACGCCCCCCGTTCCGCGTGCCGGCCGACCGCGACGATCCCACCACGCCTGCGGTCGCGGGCGGCGAACTCCAAACGAATCCGAATGGCGGCATTGGTATCGTTGCGCCCCGGGGAGGCTGCCATGGATCCAGCGAGGCCCGCCGGAGCGCCCGAAGGGCCGCCCGACCCGGGGACAGCCCACAGTCTCCCCGAACTGATCGGGTGTCTGCGCGCGCTCAAGATCTGGGCCGGTGATCCGTCGTACGACACGATCACCCGACGGGTCAACGCGCGCTGGCGGGCCGCCGGCCGCCCCGACCACGAGTTGGCCCGCCGGGGCACAGTCGTCGACTGCTTCAAGGGCAACCGGCGTCGGATCAACACCGACCTCGTGCTCGCGGTGGTGGAAGCGCTGCACGACGAGACCGGATACCTCGCGCACTGGCGGCAGGCACTGCGGGTCAGCCTCGCCGAGACGACGGCGGCGGCCCAGGTGCGGGTGCTGGACCACCTGCCGGACGACGTGGCCGCCTTCACCGGCCGGCAGGCCGAGCTGGCGCAGCTCCGGCGGCTGGCCACGGTGCCGGTCGACACGGCGGCCGGATCCGGGCGGGGGCCCGTCGTGTGTGTGCTCGCCGGCATGGCGGGCATCGGCAAGACCCAGCTCGCGGTGCACCTCGGCCACCTGCTGGTCGCCGAGGGCGGTATCGACACGACGTTCTTCGTCGACCTGCGTGGCTTCCACGCCGACCCGGGGCAACCCCCGGCCGAACCGGCCGCGGTGCTGGACGGCTTCCTGCGCCTGCTGGGCGTCTCCGGTCACGAGATCCCACGCGGGCTCGCCGCGCGTACGGAGCTGTTCCGGGCCCACCTCGCGGATCGCCGCGCGTTGGTCGTGCTCGACAACGCGGCAAGCGCCGACCAGGTACGGCCGCTGCTGCCGGCGGGCACCGGAACCCTGACCCTGATCACCTCCCGACGCCGGATCGCCGACCTGGAGCCCGAGGCGCACCTGGAGCCCGACGCGCACCTGGACCTCGGGCTGTTCACCGCGGCCGAGGCCGAACAACTGCTGGTCCGGTCGGTGCCCGGGATCTCGGTCGGCGCGGACCCGTCGGCGCGCCAACGGGTCGCCCAGCGCTGCGGTCACCTGCCGCTGGCGCTGAGCGTGGTCGCCGGTCAGATGGCGGCCCGGCCCGGCTGGACGGTCACCGACCACGCCGACCGCCTGGACGAACGCCACAGGCACCGGCGGCTCGACACCGGTGTGGAGATCGCGCTACATCTGTCGTACCAGAATCTCTCCGAGCCGCGGCAGGCGCTGCTCCGGCGGATGGCCGGCCATCCCGGGCCCGACCTGGACGTGCACGCCTGCGCCGCGCTGCTCGACGCCGACCCGCAGAGCACCGCCGGCCATCTGCGTCAGCTCGGCGCCGAGTACCTCGTCCAACAGCCCGCCGCCGGCCGGTACGTGCTGCACGACCTGGTCCGGGCGTACGCGGGGGACCGGGCCCGGGAAGAGGACCGGCCGGCGGACCGCCGCGCCGCCCTGACCCGGCTGTTCGATCACTACCTGTACAGCGCGGCGGCGGCCATGGACGCGCTCTATCCGGCCGAGCGGCACCGCCGGCCCACGCTGCCGCCCCGGCCCCCCGGCGACCCGCGGCTGGACGACCCGAAAACCGCGCTGCTCTGGTTGGACGCGCAACGCGCCACGCTTGTCGCGGTCTGCCAGTACACGGCCCGCAACGGCTGGCCGGAACACGCGGTGTGGCTGGCCGGCCTGTTGTACTCCTACCTCGACAACGGCGGATATCCGGCCGACGGGCTGACCGTGCACGCCGAGGCCCGGGAGGCCGCCCGGCTGCTCGGTGACGGCGCGGCCGAGGCCACCGCGCTCACCAACCTGGCGGTGGGCCACTGGCAGCAGGGGCGCTTCGCCGACGCCATCGAACAGCTCGAACGTGCCCTGCCGTTGTTCCGCCGGGCGGAGGACATCCGTGGCGAGGCCCGGGTGCTGGGCAACCTGGGCGTGGTGCACAGCACCAGCCGGCAGTACGAGATGTCGGCCACCTACCATCGCCAGGCGCTCGAGCGTTTCGTGCAGATCGAGGACCGGGTGGGTGAGGCGAACACCCTGACCAACCTCAGCGAGGTGAGTCTGCGGCTGGACCGCCCCGAGGCGGCGATCGCGCAGCTCCAACGGGCGCTTACGGTCTTTCGGGAGCTGGGACACGGCGGCGGCGAGGCGACCGCGTTGAACAACCTGGGTGACGCGTACGTCCTGTTGGGTCGGTACGCGGACGCCGTCGGGCACTACGACCAGGCTCTCACGCTCTTCCGCGAGGTGGGTGAACGCTACGGCGAGACCTGTGTGCTGAACGGGCTGGGCGAGGCCCTCAGCGGACTGGGCCACCGGGACGCCGCGATCGCCCGGCACACCGAGGCCCTCGCCCTGGCCACCGCGATCGGTCGGCTCGAACAGCAGGCCCGGGCCCGCACCGGCCTGGACCGCCTGACCGAGCCGCCGCAATAGCAGTGGCTCCCGGGGGCACGCCCCCGGGAGCCACGGTGGTCACGGTCAGTCGGTGAACTTGAAGTAGGCCCGGTGCTGGACTCCGTTGTCGAGGGTCAGCACGAACTCCCGGCAGGTGCCGGCCCAGTCCCGCTCGGTCTTCCACGGGAAGATGTACGTGCCGTTCCGGTTGCCCGACAGCTTTGACTTGCCGGGGCTGTTCGCCGCCACCGGGGTCGGTCGCGGCGTGATCGAGCCGTCCGGGTTGACGGTGCGCAGCGTCTCGCAGTCCACCAGCCGGGAGTAGGGCGCGCCGCTGGCCAGGATGTCCAGCCCGCGGTACTTCGGCAGGTCGAACTTCATCGGAACGGCGCTACCCGCCGTCGCGGTGTTCAGGCCCGGCTGCGCGGTGCGGCCGACGAAGTCGCCACGGCAGGACGGGTGCGTGTCGTACGCCTCGGTGTTGTCGTCGCGGTTGGTGGTGCCCTGCACGGCGCTGTAGCCGAGCCCGCGGCGGGCGAACGAGGCCCACAGCGTGCAGGAGTTCTGCCCACCGGTGAGGGCCGCGTCAGCGGCGATGATGGCGTTGCGGCCGACGACGAAGCCCGGCCCGCAACCCTGCAACTTCAACCCGTCCATCACCAACTGCATGGCCAGGTTGTTGCCGCCGCTGTTCCAGGCGCCGTACACGTTCGGGTTGAGGCCGTGCCGGTCGATGAGGTCCCAGGTCATGTCCCAGAGCACGGCGGCCCAGCCGTGACCGATGCCGTGCGGTGCGGCCAGCGAGGTGCCGTTGAGCCAGCCACCGGTCTTGATGCTGTCGTAGGTGAACGGCTGGATCTCCATGTTCCGGGAGTAGGGGCGGGGCCGCAGGCCGGCACCGCTGCGGTCGTCCTGGTAGAGGATGTACGGCACCAGGCCGCGGGCGCCCTCGGCGGTGTCCAGCTTCGGGTCGAGCAGCGTGGTGATCGCGAAGAAGTCGCTCCAGCCCTCACCCATCTGTTCGTTGCCGGTGAGGCAGTTGATCCCCGGGCCGCCGGTGAGCCGGTTGGAGATGCCGTGACCGTATTCGTGGATGACGATCCCGGCGTCGAGGTCACCGTCGCGCATGCCCGGGTGGTCCGGGTGCTTGCGGAGGCTGCCGCTGACGGTGCCGGCCGCGATCGCGGTCTTGATCGCCTCGCCGTCGGCCTGGGTCACCGCCACCGCCGGGATGGTCACCGGTGCGGTCGTCATGGCGCCGGTCAGCACCGGCGCGGCCCCGGCGGCGTTGTGCGCCACCACCACCGCGTCGGCACCCAGCGACTCGGCGACCTGGGTCCGCAGCAGGTACGTGCAGGCCGTGGTGCCGCCGTCGACCACCGCGATCCAGCCGCCGGCCGGCAACGTGCCCGGGTAGGCGGCGGCGTTGCAGCCGGTGCCGGCGTACACGAACTGGCGTCCGGGCAGGCCCGCGTTGGTCACCGCCGGGCTGTAGCGGGCCCAGGAGGCGTCGTACGAGCCGACGCCGTCGAGCACCACCTGGTTCTGGGCGCCGAACTGGTTGCCGGGCCACAGGTACATCTGCATCCGGGGCGTGCCCACCCCGTCCACCGCAGGGGTGGAGAAGTTGGCGTTGTTGGTGCCGCCACCGTCGGCCGCCTCGGCCCGGACGTAGTCGCCGCCGACGCCGCCGCGACCGTAGTTGTTGGCCTGGAAGTTCCCCGATGCCTCGTCGAAGCCGTACCGGTAGGAGACGTCGTGGATGATGTTGTTCCAGTAGAACAGGTTCGCGGTCGCCGCGTCCCGGTAGCTCTGCGGGTTCTCCCGCAGGTCCAGCGGGAAGTCGAAGGTCAGCGACGGCCCGCCGTCCGGGCTGCTGCCGAAGTCCGGCGCGTTGTTGTTGTCCTGGTCCTGGTAGGCGTGCACGTTGTTGCCCTGGGTGGTGGTGAACTCGGCACCGGCCACGCCGTCGGTGTCGTGCCAGCCGTACGGTGAGGCGAGTCCGTCAGCAGGGTTGGTGACCAGGCTGCGCGGTCCGTCGTTCGGGCTCTCCGTCGGGTAGCCGTACACCCGGTAGCTCGAGCCGTCGGTGACCGGGTCGGGCGAGCCGAGCCGCTTGCCGTGGCCATGGCGGTGGGCCAGGTTCCGGCCGGAGACCTGCTCCAGCGTGGTGGACAGTTCCTCCACGCTCTCCTGGGTGGTCCAGTCGTCGGCGTCGAGCAGGTCACCGGTCTCCGCGTCCACAGTGGCGTTCCACAGGTGCACGTCGGAGGAGTCGTCGATCACCAACTGCCAGGCCAGGCGCAGGCCGTCGTCGGTCGGGTGCCAGCCCAGCCTCGCCGGGATCGGCTGGTCGGAGATGCCGCTGCCGCTGACGACAGTGGGTTGGGCGGCCCCACCGGCGCGGCTCACCACCCGGGGGCTACGCACATCGGGCAGGTCGAGCGCGTCGGCGGCCGCCGCCACCGCCTCGACCGCGTCGAGGTCGGCGCTGCCGGAGGTGGTGCCGGTCAGGCCGGCGACGAGGGTGTCGCCGACGAAGACGACGCTGCCGTCGCGGGCGATGCTGACGGTGGCGGTGGCACCGAAGATCTCCCGTTCCTGGTGGCGTTGCACCAGGTTGACGTGGGTGACGCCGTTGTGCTGGCTGGTCTGGCGGGAGAGCACGGCCAGGTCGGCCAGGTCGGCCAGGGAGACGCCGTGGCGGTCCGGGTTGGCCCGCAGGTAGCGGGTGGCGATCTCCTCGGGGGCGCCCTCGTTCGGGCCGGTGAGGAAGATCGGGTTCGCCGGGGCGGCTTCCTCGGTGGCGGAGGCGGGCCGCGCGGTGAGCGTGGTGAGGGAGGCGACGAGGGTGGTGGAGAGCAGCACCACGGCGTGGCGGCGGAAGCGGGAACGATGGAGTTGTCGGGGCACTTCTGCTCCTTCGGGGGTGGAAAGGACAGCATGGAGCGCCGATCCACGACGCGGACGATCCGCCGCGATGTGGATCACGTAGAAGCTACGGCGTGCCTGACTGCATGGTCAATGATCTGCATGTTTCGTTGCCCCGGCCGACAGTTGTCCTGCTCGCCCGGTGTGCTCTTCGGGCGTGACACCATGGGGCGTGCCCGAGGATCGAACGCCGCCCATCGCCTTCGAGACCACCGCTGTCGTCGCGGCTCCGCCGGACGTGGTGTACCGCCACCTGAGCGATCCGCACAGCTACATCGGACTGTCCCCGCTGATCGTCGCGGTGCGGGACGTACGGCCCGGTCATGACACGCAGGGCCGCGAGAGCGTCGACTACCTCGCCGTGGAGCGGTTCCGGCTGGTCGGGCCGCTGCGGTGGGACAACCGGATCCGGGTCCGGATGGTGGCGACGCGCCCCGGCGAACAACTGGTGAGCGACGTACGCAGCCCGGGGTGGGTCCGGCTGCGGGCGGTGGTGGACCTGACCGCCGTGCCGGACGGCACCCGGGTACGCGAGCAGATCAGCGCCTTCGCGCCCGCGCCGCTGCGGCGGTTCGTGGCGTCGCAGGCACGTCAGGTCGCGGCGTACCGGGCGACCGAACTGACCCGCCGGATGGCCGCCCGGTAGGCGGTGGTCAGGGCGTCTGCGCCTCGTGCAGCAGGCGGAGCTGGCCGATCTCGGCGGCGTTCTTCATCAGCTCGGCGTTGACCCACCCGAGCATGTGCCCGATCGTGTGCTGCGGGTCGTGCGGCCAGGGGAACGGCGCGACCGCGTCGAGGTCGGCGTCGCTGAGCCGGTCCAGCACGGTCAGCCACTCGGCGCGCAGTTCGCGCAGCCAGGCGATGGCAGCGGGGCCGTCGCCGGGCCAATGGATCTCGGTGCGTTCCCGGGGTGGCCGTCCCTGAAGGTGGTCGGTGGCGACACTCCACCACCAGCCGATGTGCCAGGTCAGCCAGGCGACCGTGGGGACCGGGATCGGATCGGGTTCGGTCTCGGCCCAGTCCGGTGTCCACCTGCCGTCCGCGTCCCGGCGGACCGCCCAGGAGTGCCCGGCGGCCTCCCAGTGCAGGTGCGCCGGCTCCAGCCGGTCGAGGTGGTACTCGAACAGCGACCAGGTCAGCTCGAACTGCCAGCGCAGCAGATCGCGTCGGGGGGCGGGCATCGGATGATCGTCACATCCGACGGCGGAATGGTCGAACGGTTTACCGGACCGCGCGGCTCAGGTGGTGACCACGAGTTTGCCGAAGGTGTGCCGGCGGGCGAAGTCGGTGAGTGCCCGCACCCCGTCGTCGAGCGGGTAGCGGCGACCGATCGTCGGGGTCAGCTCGGCGACCTCGCGCATCCCGCCGAACCGTCCCTCCACATCGAGCACCAGCTCGACGTGCACATCGTCGCGGTCGAGATGGTCCGGCTCCGGCGGCGGCACGGTGATCGTGTAGAGCCGCCCGCCGGGCCGCAGGGCCCGCCCGACCGGTGCCACCCGGTCGTTCGGCAGCACCAGGTTGAAGGCCAGGTCGACCGCGCTCGGGTAGTCGTCGTCGTAACCGATCACCTCGGTGGCGCCGGCGGCTCGCAGCGGTGCCGCGTCCTCCGGGCGCCCGGTGGCGATCACCCGCGCGCCGCGCAGCAGCGGCAACAGGGTGGTGCCGACACCACCGCTGGCCCCCACGACCAGGATGGTGTCGTCCGGTTTCGGGGCGGCGGTGGCGATCAGGGCGCGGGCGGTGAGCCCGACTGTCGGCAACGCGGCCGCGTCGGCGACGTCGAGGCCCGCCGGGCGGTGCGTGATGAACGGGGTGTCCGCCTCGACGACGGCGTACTCGGCGAGAGTGCCGGTGGTCAGGCTCGGCCGGCGGATGCCGAGCATCGCCCGCAACGCGCGCGGCACGCCGTGCCCGAACACCTCGTCGCCCACCTGGTACCCGGTGACGCCCGCGCCGACCTCGCTGACCGTGCCGGCGAAGTCGTTGCCGGGCACGTGCGGGAAGGCGAGGTCGACGGCGCCTCGGAGCTGTCCACCCGGCAGGCGTACGTCGAGCGGGTTGATCGACGCGGCGGCGATGCGCACCTGGAGCTGCCCGGGACCGGGTCGGGGGACCGGCACATCGGCGAGGGTGAACTCCTCGGGTGGCCCGTAGCCGGTGGCGACAATCGCCTTCATCGCTGTCCTTCCGATAAGCGGACCGTGCGGTCACGTTAGCCTTAACCGGACCGCCCGGTCAACTTGTTAGGGTGGGCCGGTGACCAGCACCGACCGCCACCTGCGGGCCGACGCCGCCCGCAACCGCGCGGCGTTGCTGGCCGCGGCGGAGGCGGAGTTCGCCGATCGGGGCCTGGAGGCGTCGGTCGCCGACATCGCCCGACGCGCGGGCATCGGCAAGGGCACCGTGTTCCGCCACTTCCCGACCAAGGAGGACCTGCTGGCGGCAGTCGTCCTCGACCGGGTCGACGACCTCGCCGCCCTGGCTCGCCGGCTGACCGCCGCCGCCGACCCGGGTGCCGCCCTGCTGGAGTTCCTCGACGCCGCCGCCGATCGGCAGCAGCAGTTGGACCTGTCGTTCCTGCGGGAGTCAGGCGAGGTCAACGCCCGGCTCAGCGAGTCCCGGGCGCGGCTGTTCGCCCAGATCACCGTGTTGGTCGAGCGGGCGCAGGCGGCGGGCGCGATCCGCACCGACATCACCGCCACCGACGTGATCCTGCTGATGTGCGCGCCGAACCACGTGGCAAGTTTCGTGCCGGCCGCCCCGGCCGGGCTCTGGCGGCGCTATCTGGCGATCATCTTCGACGGCCTACGCCCACACGGCGTACGTCCCCTGCCAACGCCCCCGCCGGAGCCGGGGCAGGTCGGCTGAGGCGGGGTGCGGCAGGCCCCAAGCAGCGACCTGCCGCCGCCGGAAGGATCAGGCTCATGATCCCCCCGGAGCCGGGGACCACGGCCAGGGCAGGTCGCCGAAGGCCGCCTCGACCAGCAGCGCCTCGACGCCGCGCAGGAACGGCTCGACCCGCTCCGCCGGGAAGTACCGGGTGTCGGCGGTGACGACCAGCTCGACCGCCCCGGGCGCGTCGAGCACCTGGATCCGGCAGCGCCACGGGAACCGCTCCAACTCCGGTAGCCAGCGGAGGTCGCTGTCGGGGACCATCGCCCGCAGGGCGGTCTCGTCCGGGCCCGCCGCTGCCGGGTCGACGTCGCGCGCGATCCGGGCGTCGTTGAGATAGCAGTACGGGGCCAGGAAGGTCCGGTGGTCGTGGCCCAGTTCGGTGAAGGTGCGTTCCCACTCGGCCGGGTCGTAGTAGGCGTGCCGGTAGGCGTCCAGGGCCGACCGGGCGGCCCGGACCAGCAGCTCGGCGAAGCCGGGCCGGTCGGCCAGGTCGAGCCGGCAGAGCCCGATCTGGTTGAGCGTGGCGACGGCCCGGTCGTGCCCGGGTTGGAAGCGGTTGTTCGCCATCACCACGATTCCGCACCCGGCCTGCCCGCCCTTTCCGGTGAGGCCGGCGGCGGTCGCCGCCAGCAGCGCGCTGGCGGTGCTGACCCGGTGCCGGACGGCGATCAGTCGCGCCGCGTGGTGGACCGCCGCGGAGACCAGCGACGCGCGCCGGTAGCGGGGTGCTGGTGCCGGCCCGACCGGTTCGGAGAAGCTCGGGACGAGCCCGTCCACTTCCCGGACCCAGTAGGCCACCGCCCGCCGCGAGCGCCGTTGCTCCACGTCGCGTTCACGACCGGCGAGATCCACCGACTGAGGGCCGGGCACAGTGTCCACCGAGCCGCGCAGCAGCAGCGTCCGCAGGTCACGCAGCACGATCTCGGTGGCGTGGAAGTCGACAGTGGCGTGGCTGAGGACCAGCACGACCTGGCGTACCCGGTCATCGACGGTGACCAGCGCGACCCGCAGCGGCCACTCGGCGACGTGGTCGAAGCGCGACTCGCGTAGCCGTGCGGTCAGGCCGGCGGCGGCGGACCGGCCGTCGGGATCGTCCGGCGGGCTCGGCACGGCGTGGACGAGGACGGCCAGCCGCCCGGTCGCCGCCGCTTCCTGGTGCAGCTCGTCGTCGCGGCGGCGGAACCGGGTGCGCAGCGATTCGTGCCGGCCGAGCAGGGCGCCGACCGCCCGCAGCGCCGCCGGCACGGTCACCTCGGCCCGCGCGGGAACGGTCAGGGTACGGGCGACGCTCAGCACGCGGTAGCCGGCGGGCGAGTCGAATTCGTCGATGGTGCGCCACATCGCCCGCTGCCCCCAGGTGAGTGGCGCGCTCGCGCTCCGCCCGCCCGCAAACGACGCGTCGTACGCCACCTCCTCGCCGGCCAGCGCGCCGACGCCGGCCGCTGCCCGGTCGGGCACCCTGGTGCCCGCCGTCGACCAGGGCCACGGCACCTCGGCGAAGGCCGCCTCGACCAGCAACTCCTCCAGCTGTCGCAGGAACGGCTCGACGGCGTCCATGGCGAGGTGCCGGGTGTCGGCGGTCAACGTGACGCCCACCCCGCCGGGCTCGTCCACCACGTGCGCCAGCAGATGCCAGGACGCCTGGTGGAGCCCGGCGGTCCAGGAGAACGTGCTGCCCGCCATGGCCGCCCGCAGCTCGCCGCGGCTGGTCTCGGGCACCGGTTCGCCGGCACCGACGGCCAACCGGACATCGTTGAAGTAGTAGTGCGGCAGGAACGCCGAGTCGAACCCGATGCCCTGCTCCTCGAACGCCCGACGCAGCGCGGGCGGCTCGTAGTACGCGTGGCGGAGGCCGTCGAGCGAGGCCGTCCAGACGCGGGCCAGCAGCTCGCTGAAATCGGGCCGGTCGGCCAGGTCCACCACGCAGAAGCCGATCTGGCCGAGGTTGGCGACCGCGTTCGCGTACTCGGTCCGGAACCGGTTGTGTGCCATCGGGAACAGGCCCGAGACCATCCGACCGCAGCCGCCTGCCGCCACCGCGTGATAGCCGGCCAGCAGCACCGCGGAGACGCTGACCCGGTGCCGGGCGGCGATCAGCCGGGCGGCGGTGTCGAGCGCGGCGGAGACCAGGACGCCGCGGCGCAACGGCGGATCGAGTCCAGGGCCGGTCGGGGTCAGTGGATCCTGGGGAAGCCGCTGGTACTCCCGCAACCAGTGCGCCACCGCCCGATCGGAGCGCCGCCGGTCGACGCCGTGCTGACGCCGTGCCACATCTGTCGACTGCAGGCCGGGTGGGCTGGACAGGCCGCCGCGCAGCAGGAGCAGCCGCAGGTCACGCAGCACCACCTCGGCCGCGTGGGCGTCCACTGTGGTGTGGCTGAACACCACCACGACCTGCCGTACCCGATCGTCGACCGTCACCAGTGCCACCCGCAGTGGCCACTCGACCGCGTGGTCGAATGCCACGTCACCGAGGCGATCGGCGGCCTCCCGGGCGGCTTGGCCGCCGTCGCCCGTGCCCCTGCTGACCAGCAGCGGCAGGGTTCCGGCCGCAGCCGTCTCCTGGCGTGGCTCGCCGTCGGCCAGCGGGAGCCGGGTACGCAGCGAGGCGTGCCGGCCGACAAGCGCGGCCACCGCGCGGGTGGCGGCGGCCACGTCCACGCCGGCCCGCGCCGACACCGGCACAGTACGCCGCAGGTTGAGGAAGCGGTGGTTGGAACCAAACTTGGTGATCGAGCGCCACAGCACCTGCTGGGCCCAGGTCAGCGGGGCCGGGCCGGCGCCCGCGCCGGTGAACTCGGCACACAGCAACGGATCGGCGGCCCACTCGGCGGGGACGACCATGTCGGCGAATCGCATTCTCGACGGTACGACGGGCCGTTCCGCCGCCGGATCGATCGATTGAGGGTTACACAGTGGACCGATCAGCCGATCCGACCTGTTGGATCCGCGGGGCAGACTACTGGCTCCAATCCGTAGTCGGATCGAGGCTTTGGGTGACCTATCTCGACGTTCCTGGGCAGGTCCGTGCCAGCTCGCCGGAGACGACAAGTACCGCCGAACCCCGCCTGTCGTTCGGTCAGGAACGGATCTGGTTCACCGAGCAGCTCACGCCGGGGACCGCCGCGTACGTCGTCTACACGACGGTGCGGCTGCGCGGGGCGCTCGACGTCGACCTGCTGCGCGCGGCCCTGGACGCGACCGTGGCCCGGCACGACAGCCTGCGCATGCGGTTCACCGAGAACGCCGACGGCGAACCGGCGGTGCAGGTGCTGCCCGAGGTGCACACACCGGTCACGGTCACCACCGCCGCCGGGGTGGCCGAGGCCCGTGAGCTGGTCGCCACCGCCGTCGGCACCCCGTTCGACCTCGCCGATCCTCCGCTGCTGCGGGTCCTGGTCGTCCGGATCGGCGCCGAGGACCAGTTGGTGAACCTGGCGATGCACCACATCGTCAGCGACGGTTGGTCGCTGGACATCCTGCTCGGCGAGATCGCGGCCAGCTATGGCGCGCTGCGCGACGGCGGCACCGCCCCGCCGGCCCCGGCGACCAGCTACCTCGACTACGCCGCCTGGCAGCGGGACCGGCTGGACGGGCCGGAGGCCGGGGCCGGACTCGGGTACTGGCGGGCGGTGCTGGCCGGGGTGCCCCCGCTGGAACTGCCCACCGATCGGCCCCGCCCAGCGGTGCAGTCGTACGCCGGTGCCAGCCACCGCTTCACTCTCGACGCCGACCTCACCGACGGGCTGCGGCGGCTCAGCCGGGCCCACCGCGGCACCCTCTACATGACGCTGCTCACCGGCCTGCAAACGGTGCTGTTCCGGTACACCGGCCAGCGGGACTTCGCGATCGGCACCCCGGTTGCCGGTCGGGTCACGCCGGAACTGGAGAACCTCGTCGGCCTCTTCGTCAACACCCTGGCCCTGCGCGCCGACCTCTCGCCGGTCGGGGCGAGCGCGGACGCCCCCGCCGCCGAACCCGGCTTCGCGGCGCTGCTGCGGCGTACCCGCGGCACCGTGGTACGCGCGCTGGCCCACCAGCAGATCCCGTTCGAGCGGGTGGTGGCCGACCTCAACGTGGCCCGGGACGTCAGCCGTACGCCGGTGTTCCAGGTGTTGTTCACCCTGCAGAACTACGGCCAGGGTGGCGCTGGTTGGCCCACCGGCCTGCACGCCGAGGGCGTGGGCACGGACGCCGCCACCGCCCGCTTCGACCTGTCCTTGTACGTCAGCGAGAGCGGCGACCGGCTGCACGGCATGTTCGTCTACAACACCGACCTGTTCGACGCCGCGACCGTACGGCGGCTGACCGCCAGCTTCGAGACGCTGCTGCGCGGCGCGGTCGCCGAGCCGGACCGGCCCGTGGTCGACCTGGACCTGCTCGATCCCGCCGAACTGGCCCGGACGCTGGCCCTCGCCCGGCCCGATCGTGACGGCACCACCGGGGTCACCGGCCCGGCGAGCACCCTCGCCGACCTGATCGGCCGGCATGTTGCCGCCACCCCCGACGCCCCGGCCGTGGTCGGCGAACCGGACGTGCTCACGTACCGGGAGCTGGATCGGCGGGCCAACCAACTCGCCGGCTGGCTGCGCGGCCGGGGCGTCGGTCCGGACCGGCTGGTCGGCGTGCTGCTGGAGCAGTCGGTCGAGCTGGCCGCGACGCTGCTCGCGGTGCTCCGGGCCGGCGGGGCGTACCTTCCGCTGGATCCGGAGCAGCCCGCCGCCCGGCTGGGCCTGATGCTTGCCGACGCCCGCCCGGCCCTCGTGCTGACCAGCACCGACCTGCGGGACCTGCTGCCGGCCGAGGTGACCACGGCCTGCCTGGACGAGATCGCCGCCGAGGTCGCCGGCCAGCCCGAGAGCGCCCCCACCACCGGCGTCAGCGGCGATCACCTCGCCTACGTCATCTACACCTCCGGCTCCACCGGCACCCCGAAGGGCGTGGCCGTGGCGCACCGGCAGGTCCTGCACTACCTCGACGGGGTGGCCGACCGGTTCGCGATCGTGCCGGCCGCCCGGTACGGGCTGTTGCAGTCCATGTCGTTCGACTTCAGCGTCACCGTCTTCTACCTGGCCCTGGCCACCGGTGGCGCGGTGCACCTGCTGCCCCGTCGGTGCACCGGCGCGGAACTCGCCGAGCGGCTGCGCGCCCGACGCATCGACTACCTGAAGATCACGCCATCGCATCTGGCGGCGCTGACCGCCGACGCCGCACCGGGCGACCTGCTGCCCGCCCGCGCGCTGATCCTCGGCGGCGAGGCGTCCGAACTGGACCGGGTCGCCCCGCTCGCGGCTGCCGGCGCGGCCCGGGTGTTCAACCACTACGGCCCCACCGAGGCCACCGTCGGCGTCACCACGTACGAGGTGACGGCCGACGGGCCAGCCGCCGGTGCCGTACCGATCGGGCGTCCCCTGCCGTTCGCCCGGGTGTACGTGCTCGACGAGCGGATGCGCCCGGTGCCGGTCGGGGTGCCCGGCGAGCTGTACATCGGCGGCGACCGACTGGCCCGTGGCTACCTGAACCGGCCCGACCTGACCGCCGATCGGTTCCCGCCCGACCCGTACGGCCCGCCCGGGTCTCGCCTCTACCGCACCGGGGACCTGGCCCGGTGGCGCGACGACGGGCAGCTGATGTTCCTCGGCCGCCGCGACCACCAGGTGAAGATCCGCGGCTACCGGGTCGAGTTGGGCGAGATCGAGGCCGCCCTGCGGGAGTGCGCCGGCGTAGGGCAGGCGGCGGTGCTGCTGCGCGACGACCGGCTGGTGGCCTATCTGGAACCGGCACCCGACGTGGCCGTGCCGGAGCCAGGTCGGCTGCGTGCCCGGCTCGCCGACCGGCTGCCCGAGCACATGCTGCCCAGCCGGTGGGTGCTGCTGGACCGGCTGCCGTTGCAGGAACACGGCAAGGTCGACCGGGCGGCCCTGCCGGAGCCGACCGACGCCCCGCCGACCGGTGCGCGGGTCCCGCCGGACGGGCCGGTCGAGACCCTGGTTGCCGGGATCTGGCAGGTGGTGCTCGGGGTGACCGAGGTCGGGGCCACCGACGACTTCTTCGAGCTGGGCGGGCACTCGCTGCTGGCCACCCAGGTGGTGGCCCGGCTGCGCCGCGAGCTACCGAAGGTGCTCACCGGCGGCGCGCCAACGGTGAGCGTGATGGACCTGTTCCGGCACCGCACCGTACGCGAACTGGCTCGGCTGGTCACCGGCGACGGTGCCGGCGCCGGTGGGCTGCTGCACGAACTGACGCCACCGGTGCCCGCCGCCGAACGGATCGCCACCCTGGTCTGCGTGCCGTATGGCGGCGGCAGCGCGGTGGTGTACCAACCGTTGGCCGACGCGCTGCCGTCCGGGTGCCGGCTGCTGTCGGTGGCCATGCCCGGTCACGACATCGGCGTCGCCGACGACCCCGCGCCCATCGGAGAGGTCGCCGCCGAGGTGGTCGCGGAGATCCTGGACCGGGTGACCGGGCCGCTCATCCTCTACGGACACTGCGGTCCCGGCGGTGCGCTCGCGGTGGAGGTGGCCCGCCGGTTGGAGGCCGGCGGCCGGGACCTGGTCGCGGTCTACCTGGGCGCGGTCTTCCCGTTCGCCCGTCCCGCTGGTGGCCCGCTCGCCCCGCTGCTGCGGCTGCGGCTGGCCGAACGCCTGCGCAGCGACCGGATCTACCGCACCTGGCTTCAGGCGCAGGGCACCGCCGTCGGGACGCTCGCACCCGACGAGGTCCGGTTCCTGATCCGGGCCATGCGGCACGACGCTGAGGTGTCCGAGGAGTACTTCACCGATCTGATGCGGCAGCGGGTCACCCCGCTGCGGGCGCCGGTCATCTCGGTGGTCGGCGAGCGCGACCGCAGCACCGACTTCCACACGGAGCGGTACCAGGAGTGGCACTTCCTCAGCGACCACACCGCCCTCGCGGTGATCGACGAAGGTGGGCACTACTTCCTCAAGTACCGCGCCGCCGAGCTGGCCGAGATCGTCACCGGCGTACACCGGAACCTCACCACCGCGTCGTCCGCCGCCACCGTCGGTGCGGCTGCTGCTCCGGCCGCCTGGCAACTCGCCGGGGTATCCCAACGGGGACCCGACGGCCCGCCTGCCGTCGACGGTGCTGCCGCGCCGCCACCGAGCCTGCGTCGCTTCGCCCTGGTCGCCGCCGGCCAGATCGTCTCCGGCATGGGCACCGCACTGGCCACCTTCGCCATCCCACTCTGGATCTACACGCAGACCGGTTCGCTGGCCCGGTTCGCCCTCTTCGCCGTGCTGGCCCTGATGCCCGGCCTGCTCGTCGCACCGTTGGCCGGCGCGGTGATCGACAGGTTCAGCCGTCGGGCCGTACTGCTGACCGCCTGCGCCGCCGCCGGGAGCGGCAACGCGGCGCTGGCCCTGCTGGTGCTGACCGACCGGGTCGAGGTGTGGCACTTCTATCCGTTCACCGCCTGGCTGTCGGTGGCACTGGCCTTCCAACGTCTCGCCTTCGTCTCGGCGGTACCGCAACTGGTGCCCAAGCGGTTCCTCGGCCACGCCAACGGCCTGGCCCAGACCGCCGTCGGCCTCACCCAGTTCGTGGTGCCGCTGGTCGCCGTGGCGCTGCTGCAGGTCGTCGGGTTGCGCGGCATCCTGCTCGTCGACGCGGCGTCGTACGTGTTCGCGATCGCGGTGCTGGCGGCCGTGAAGTTCCCCCGCACCCTGGCCCTGCAACGCCGCGAGAGCATTGGCGCGGAGATCGTCGCCGGGCTGCGCTACGCGCTGCGCCGCCGCGAGTTCCGCGCCATGCTGGCCTTCTTCGCCGCGCTGAACTTCTTCCTCTTTCCGGTGTTGTTCCTGCTCTCTCCGCTGGTGCTCGGCTTCGCCGACCTCAACGGGGTCGCGCAGGTCGCGCTCACCGGCGGGATCGGCGCGGCCACCGGCGGCCTGGTGATGCTGGTCTGGGGCGGCCCGCGGCACCGCCGGATGCGGGCGGTGCTGTTCGGCACCCTCGGCATCGCGGTGGCCGCCGTACTCACCGGTCTGCGGCCCAACCTGCTGCTCATCGGTGCCGGCGCGTTCGGCATGTACGCGGCCCTCGCCATCGTCAACGGCGTCTACAACACCATCATCCAGACCAAGGTGCCGGCCCGCGTCCACGGCCGCGTCTTCGCGCTCAACCAGATGGTCGCGCAGTCCACCCTGCCGCTGGGCTGGGGGCTGGTGGCCCCCGCCGCCGCCCGGATCGCCGAGCCGATGCTGCTGGCCGACGGCGTGCTGGCCGGCACCGTGGGCGTGGTGCTCGGCGTCGGCCCCGGACGTGGCCACGGACTGCTCTACGTGCTGTTCGGGCTCTGCATCGCGGTGACGGCGCTGCTGTCGTTGGCCGCCCCGGTGTTGTCCCGGTTCGACGACGAGGTGCCCGACGCGCCACCGGACGACCTGGTCGGCATCGAGGAACGGCGGGCCAGGGCCGCCGGTTCCGTCGAGCCGCAGCCGGTGCCGGCCGGCCGCGAGGTGGGCTGACATGACCACACCGAACACCGCCCGAACCGTGCCCGACCTGCTCGACTGGCGGACCGCGCTGCACCCGCACCAGGTGGCCATCGAGGTGCACGGGGTGGCCGTACTGACCTTCGCCGAGTGGTCCGCCGGTGCGGCCCGGGTCGCCGCTGCGCTGTCGCGCCGGGGCATGCGTCGTGGTGACCGCGTCGGGCTGCACTTCGGTGCCCACGACTGGACCCGGTTCGCGGTCGCCTACTGCGGCGTGCTGCGGGCCGGCGGCGTCGCCGTGCCGCTCTCCGACCGGCTCGCCGCCGGACAACTCGGGTACGCGCTGCACCACTGCGCGGCCACCGCCGTGCTCTCCGGCGACGACGGTGGGGCCCCGCCGGTACCGCCCGGCCTGCCGGTCTGGGCCTGTGCCGACCTGCTCACCGCCGCCGCCGACGGCTCGGCCGGTGATGGCAGCGACATCGAGGGCACCGACGAACAGGTCTCGGCCGCTCGCCCGGGTGATCTCGCACAGATCCTCTACACCTCCGGCACCACGGGCCGCCCGAAGGGGGTGGCGGCCAGCCACGCCAACCTCACCGTCGGCGCGCCACAGCATCCGCGCCGGCTGGCCCTGGCGCACTCGCAGCGTTTCCTGCACGCGTTCGCCATCGGCACCAACGCCGGGCAGACCATGCTGCTCAACGCGCTCACCGCAAAGGCCGGCGCGTTGACCCTGCCCCGGTTCACTCCGCTGCGGTTCGCCCGCCTCATCGAGGCCGCCGGCACGGGTACCGTCTTCGTCGTCCCGTCGATCGCCGTCGAACTGCTCGATTCCGGCGCGTTGGGTGGCCGGGACACCAGCGGCGTCCAGCTGATCGGCTCCACCGCCGCGCCCCTCGCGCCAGCCGTCGCGGCCCGACTGGCCGAGACCTTCCCGCAGGCCACCATCGTCAACTACTACACCTCCACCGAGGCGGCCCCGGCCCAGACCACCATGATCTACGACCCGGCCCGCCCGCACGCGGTCGGCCGGCCGGTCGGTGGCCAACTGATGGTCGCCGACCCCGACGGCAAACCGCTGCCCGCCGGCACGACCGGCGAGGTCTGGCTGCGCGCACCCGTCCCGCGCGCCTACTACCGCGACGAGGCCGCCAACCGGGACACCTTCCACAACGGTTGGGTACGCATGGGCGACATCGGTCGGGTGGACGCCGACGGCTACCTGTACCTCACCGACCGGCACCAGGACGTCGTCAAGACCGGCGCCTTCAAGGTCTCCACGCTCGAAATCGAGGCGGCGCTCCACGAGCATCCCCTAGTCGCCGAAGCCGCCGTGGTCGGCGTGCCGCATCCCGTGCTCGGCTCCGCCGTGGCCGCCGCGGTCGTGCCCCGGCCGGCGGCGGGACCAGCCGACCTGACCCTGCCCGTGCTGCGCGGTTTCCTCGCCGACCGGCTGGCCGACTACCAACTGCCCGCCCGGCTGCTGCTGCTCGACCGGCTGCCCCGCAACGAGGGCGGCAAGGTGCTCAAACGGCAACTCATCGACCTGTTCGACAACTGACCGCCACCAGCACAACCCCCTGGGAGCAGATGTGGGCACCGCCGAGGCGACATCCGCGCAGCACGCCGTCTGGTTCACCGAACAGGCCGGGGTCGCCGACACCGCGTACCACATGGCGTTGGGCGTACGGTTCGGAGCCGGCCTGGACCGTCGCGCCCTCGTCGCGGCCTGCGCCACGCTTGTCGAACGGCATCCGGTCCTGGCCGCCCGGATCGTCGGCGACGACGACGGCTTCCTACACCTGGCACCGGCCGAGGCCCGTCCCGCGGTCAGCCTCGGTGAGCTGACCGAAGCCCGCGTCGCCGAGGAGATCGCCCGCCGGTACGACCTGCGGACCGGACCCCCGCTGGCCCGGTTCACCCTGCTGGCCGGCGTCGACGGCACCCACTTGCTGCTCGTCACCGCACATCACCTGGTCTTCGACGGCACCTCGAAGGACGTGCTGGTCCGGGACCTGGCCGCCGGGTACGCCGCCGCCCGGCTCGGTGCGCCGACCGACCAGCCCCGCGTCGACGGGTACGCGGACCTGGCCACGGCCGAACAGCAACGGGTCGCCGCCGACCTGCCCGCCGCCCGCGACTACTGGGCACGGCACTGGTCGGGTCCGGGCGACGTGCTCCTGCCCGGTCTGCGTCGGGTGCCCACCGGCGCGGAGCCCGGTGCGGCAGTCACCGTCGACCTCGCCACCGACCTGGTCGACGGCGTCGAGGCGACCGCGCGCTCGGTCGGGGTGACCCGGTTCGAGTTGCTCCTCGCGGTGCTGCACGCCGTGCTGGCCCGGTACGGCAACCAGGGCGTCCCGGTCGGGGTGGCCCTGTCCACCCGTACCGCCGACCAGGCCGACCGGGTCGGACTCTTCGTCAACGAACTTCCCGTCGCCGTCACCGGCACCGCCGGCACCTTCCGCGAGCACGTCCGCGCCGTGCGCGCCCGGCTTCGCGAGGTGTACCGGTACCGGTCCGTGCCGCTGGCCCAGGCCGTGCCCGGTCTGCGGCCCGCGCCGGCGTTGACCCCGGTCAGCGTCGGCTACCGTCGCCGGGGCGCCGAGCCGATCTTTGCCGGGGTGACCAGCCGGGTCGAGTGGACGCTGTTCAGCGGCGCCGCCCGCAACGCCCTGCACATCCAGATCGTGGACGCCCCCAGCGGCCTCACGGTCAGCCTCCAGCACAGCCCGGCGGCGATCGACACCGACGCCGTACGCCGGATCGGCAGTCACCTGCACACCATGCTCGCCGCCGTGGTGGCCGACCCGGACCGGCCGATGGCAGACCTGCCGCTGCTGTCCGACGACGAACTCGACCTGGTCACCCGCGACTTCAACGACACCGTCCGGGAGTATCCCACCGAGGCGACGGTGCCCGGCCTGTTCGCCGCCCGGGTCGCTGAGAACCCCGACGCGCCCGCCGTGGTCGACGGCGAGCGGACCCTGAGCTACGCCCAGCTCGACGCCGCGGTCCGCCGGCTCGCCACCGTGCTGCGCCAACGCGGCGTCGGCCCCGGCGCCCGGGTGGCCGTACCGCTGGACCGGTCCTGGCGGGCGGTGGTGACCATCCTGGCGGTGCTGCGCTGCCGCGCCGCGTACCTGCCGATCGACCCGGCCCATCCGCCCGCCCGGCAGGCGGCGGTGCTCGCCGACGCCGCCCCGGCCCTGGTGGTGACGGAGACCGCCACCCCGATGGACCGGCCGGTCCTCGCCCTCGACACCGTCGAGCTGCTCGACGGTCCGATCCCGGCGCAGCCCGCTGATCGGCCGGCACCGGACGACCTGGCCTACGTGCTCTACACCTCCGGCTCCACCGGTCGGCCGAAGGGCGTGGCGGTCCGGCACGCGGCGCTGGCCAACACGCTGCTCGGCGTGCGGGACCTGCTGGCCGCCGGGCCGGCGCACCGCTGGCTGCACCTGACCTCGCTGTCCTTCGACATCTCCACGGTGGAGGTGTTCCTGCCGTTGGTCACCGGCGGGCAGGTGGTTGTCGCCTCGACCCTCCGCGCGGTGGACGGCGCGGGCGTGCTGGCGCTGATCCGCGCCGCCGGTGTGACCCACGTCCAGGCCACGCCGTCGGGTTGGCGGGTACTGCTGGCGGCCGGTCTCGGCGCCGCGGCGGTCACCGGTGCGCAACCGCTGGTCGCGGTCGCCGGCGGCGAGGCGCTGCCGGTCACCCTCGCCCGCGAGCTGCGGGCCCGCACCGCCCGGCTGATCAACGGGTACGGGCCGACCGAGGCCACCGTGTACGCCACGATGGCGGATCTTCCCGCCGACCCGGCCGACGTCACCATCGGCCGGCCACTGCCGAACGTGCGGGCGTACCTGCTGGACGAGGCGGAGCGGCCGGTGCCGATAGGGCTGCCCGGCGAGCTGTACCTGGCCGGTGCCGGGCTGGCCGCCGGCTATCTGGGCCGCGACGACCTCACCGCCGAGCGGTTCGGGCCGGAGCCGTACGGTCGGACCGGTGAGCGGTGGTACCGCACCGGTGACCGGTGCCGGTGGCTGCCGGACGGCCGGATCGAGTTTCTCGGCCGTACCGATCACCAGGTCAAGATCCGGGGGCACCGGATCGAACTGGGGGAGATCGAGGCCCGGCTCCTCGACCATCCCGGCGTGGCCGAGACGGTCACGGTGCTGCGGCCGGAGGTCGACGAAGCCCGTCTCGTCGCGTACCTGGTGCCCCGGGCGGGCGTCACTCCGGAGCCGGCCGAGCTGCGCCGGCACCTGGCGACGAGCCTGCCGCAGGCCGCCCTGCCCACCGACTACGTGACGCTCGACCGGCTGCCGTTGAGCCCCAACGGCAAGGTCGACCGCGCGGCCCTGCCCGCCCCGGCCGACCGGGACGCGGTGGCCGACGTCCTTGCCTCAGGCGGCGTGGTCGACGGGCGGCGATCCGGCGACGTGCCCGCCGACACCGCCGACCCGGTGGTGGCGCAGCTGCGGCTGATCTGGCAGGAGGTGCTGCGGATTCCCGAGATCGGCGTGCACGAGGACCTGTTCGACCTGGGCGGACACTCGTTGACGGTGACCCGGATCAGCGGCCGTATCCAACAGCGGCTCGGCGTCGAAGTGCCGCTGGACGCCTTCTTCGACACCCCGACCATCGCCGAGATCGCCGAGATCGTCCGGCAGTCCACAGAGGGAGCCTGACCATGACTGACAGCGAGCGGCGCGAGCGGATCGCCGAGCTGGTCGCCGAGGCCACGGCGGGGGAGGTGTCAGCAGCCGACGTGCTCGCCGGTGGCTCGTTGGTCGCCCTCGGCGTCGACTCGCTCGGGCTGCTGCGCCTGGTCGACGCGATCGAGCTGGAGTACGGCGTGGAGGTCGAGCTGAACGTCGCCGGCCGCCCCGTGGACACCCTCGACGACCTGGTCGCGCTGCTTGCCGTCGCCCAGCCGGTGGACGGCGGCTGAGACGGGGCGCGGCTGAGGCGGGGTGCTGGCTGAGGCGGGGTGCGGCATGCACAAGCATCGACCTGCCGCCGCCCAGGGATTAGGCTCACGATCCCTACAGTCTTCGATGCGAGGGGTGCCATGTCCCGTCGAACCGGCCGGCCCTCCCACCTGTCGACGCCGTCGGCCCGTCCGGGGAGACCCTCGGCCCGGGTGCTCGCGGCCGGTGCCGCGGTGGCGGTGGTGCTGGCCCTGCTCGGCGGGCTTGTCGGTTATGCCGTGGGACGGCCCGGTGCGACCGAGGCCGGCATCGCGGAACTGCGCGCGGCCGATGCCGAGCGTGATGCGCAGCAGATCGTCGAACTCACCGACATGGCCCGCCGGACCGGGGCGGAACTCGGGCCCATCCTGGCCGCCGTCACAGACGAGTCGGAAGCCGGACGGGTGCCCGAGGCGGCCCGGGTCGATGAGTGGCAACAGGCCATGAAACGGCTCACCGCGCAGTTCGCCGACCCGCCGTCGGGCATGACCGCGACGAACGTCGCCCGTGGTGGCCTGCGCGGTGCGGTGGAACAGGCCGCCGTCGCGGTCGACACCATCGCCCTGGCCGGGAACCTCCCCGCCGACCGGCGGCCGGAGCAGGTGGCGCTGGCGGCGCGGCAGGCCGCGCTTGCCGCCACCACCTGGTCGGTGGCCGCCACCCAGCTCGACCAGCTCAACATCGACGCCGGCAACGGTCACCAACATGTGCACCTCGACGGCGGCCACGACGATGGCGGCCTGCCGCCGGACGGCGAGGCCGAAGGTTCCGGCGGCTGACCGCCCGCCCCGGCACCACCACAGAGGCGTCCGGGCCGCGAACGTCGGTGCGAAACGGCCCCCGGGGGCCGGAAACGTTAGTGGCGCCAGGCGGCGTGGAGTTGGGCGTAGCGGCCGTTGGCGGCGATCAGCTCGGCGGGGGTGCCGAGCTCGACGATGCGGCCGTCGGACATCACCGCGATCCGGTCGCAGGTGTGCGCCTGACTGAGCCGGTGCGCGACCACGACGGCCGTACGGCCCTGGATCAGCGCGGTGCTTGCCTGTTCGAGCTGCCGGGCACCCGCGCTGCCGGCCTCGGCACTTGCCTCGTCGAGGACGACGATCGGCGGGTCGAGCAGGGCGATCCGGGCCAGCGCCAACTGTTGTGCCTGACCGGCGGTGAGCGGATGCTCGCCGTCACCGACCCGGGTGGCCAGCCCGTCGGGCAGCGCGGCGACCCAGTCGGCGGCGCCGACCAGCTTCAACGCGGCGTGCAGGTCCTCGTCTGACGCCTCGGGCGCGGCCAACCTCAGGTCGTCGGCGAGGGGCCCGGCGAAGACATGGACCTCCTGGGTGACGACACCCACGGTACGGCGCAGCTCGGCCGGATCCAGGTCGTCGATCGGGCGGCCACCCACCCGTACCTCACCGTCGGTGGCGGGGAAGACGCCACCGAGGATGGCCGCGAGGGTCGTTTTGCCGGCCCCGCTCGCACCGACTATCGCCAACGACTCGCCTTCGGCGATCTCGATCGAGACGTCCCGCACCACCGGCGGGCCACCGGGATAGTGGTGCCCGACCGAGGTGGCGGTGATGCCCGTCGGCCGCCACGAGGACTCCGGGTCCGCCGGCCGGGCCACGGGCACGTCGAGCCCGGTGATACCGACCAGCCGGGCGAGCGCCGCGCCGGCCGACTGGATGTCGTTGAACGAGATCAGCAGCATGCCGAGTGGCCCGAAGAGGCGGTGGAAGAGCAGCGCGGCGGCGGTGACGTCGCCGATGCTGCTGTCGCCCGCGCGGACCAGCAGGAAGCCGGTGAGCAGCACGGCGGTGAGTCCGAGCGCCTCCGCGTAGTTCATCGTGTTCGCGAACCACAGGAAGCCCCGGACGGCACGCAGCCGGGCGACGACGGCACCGCGCGACGCCTCGTCGACCCGGCGACTCTGGCGCTCCTGCATGCCGTACGCGTGCACCGTCCGGGCACCGGTGAAGGTGGTCAACACGCGTTGCGTGCGGACCGCGGCAGCCTGCCGCTCGTCGGCGTAGAGCCGCTTGGCCCGGGGCACGAACCGGCGCAGGCTCAGCACGTACACCGGGAATACGACAAGGAACGCGGCGGCGATGCGCCAGTCGAGCGTCGCGAAACCGGCGAAGGTGATGACGACTGTGACAAGCGCGGTGAAGATGCCGGCCGCCAGCCGTACCGAGTCGGTCACCCGTTCGACGTCCTCGGTGACCCGGGAGGTGACGTCACCCGCCCCGACGCTCTCCAGCCGGGTCGCGTCCATCCGCAACGCCCGGTCCAGCACCTGCTCGCGCAGGTCCGCGCAGGCCCGCATGCCCCACTCGGTGACCAGCCAGTTGGCGGCGCCGGTGAGCACCGCGGCGGCCAGGGCCGCGCCCAGGATCCAGGCCGAGGTCAGCAGCAGCGAGCTGACGGTGTCACCGGCCACCACCAGGTCGACCAGCCGGCCGAGCAGGATCGGCACGGCGACCGCCGCCACGCTCGCCGCGGTCGCCGCCAGGATCGACGCCCAGGCCAGCACCGGGTAGCGCCGCAGAGCGCCCCAGAAGGCGGTGAGCGTCACCCGACCGGTCGCGACCGGCAGCATCGTCGTGGTCGCTGTCACCGCGACACCACCTCCAGGTACGAGGAGTCCGCGAGTAGCTCGCGATGACTGCCGACGGCCGCCACCTGGCCGTGGCGGAGAAAGACGACGCGGTCGCACCTGTCGAGCAGCGGTGCGCTGGTGGTGACCAGCACGGTGGAACGGCCCTCGTCGGCGCGGTAGGCGCTGATCCCGTCGGCGATGGTGTGCTCGGTGACGGCGTCGACGGCCGTGGTGGGGTCGCGGAAGACGGTGACCGGCCGGTCGGCCAGGAGCGCGCGGGCGAGGGCGAGCCGTTGTCGCTGACCACCGGAGAGGTTGAGCCCATGGTCGACAAGCTCGCGCTCCCACCCGGCGTCGTCGGTGAGCAGGTCGTCGACGGAGGCGGCGGTCAGCCCGGCCCGCAGCGTGGCGTCGTCCCGGTCGTCGCCGGTCTGCAACACCTCGCGCAGGGTCGCCCCGAACAGGTCGACTCCGTGCGGCTCGACAAGCACGGTCCGGCGCAGCGAGGCGAGATCGAGTTCGCGGATCGGCGTACCGGCGAGGGTCACCTCGCCCCGGTCGGGCGAGCGCGCGCCGGTGAGCAGGTCGGTGATGCCGTCGGCGGTGCCGGTCTCGTCGGTGACGACGCCGACCAGCTCGCCTGGTGCCACGGCGAGGTCGACGCCGTCCAGGCCGGGCGTGTGCACCGAGTCCAGGACCAGCGGGCCCGGCTGGGCCGTCCGGGTCCCGGACGTGCCGTTTTCCTCGGCGGCGAGCACCTCGGCCACGCGGGCCGCGCTGGCGCGTGCCGTCGCCAGCCGGAAGACGCAGTCGGCGAGGTTGAGCACCGGGTCGGTGATGAACGTGGCCAGCCCGACGATCGTGATGAGCTGCCCGACCGTGATCCGTCCCTGGAGGGCGAACCAGCCGGCCAGGGCGGCCACGGCGGTGATCAGCAGCCCGGTGACGAAGGTGGACGCGCCGGTGAAGACGGCACCCGCCTTCACCGTGGCCACGCCGGCGCGTAGCGACGTGCGGCTGGCCGTACGGTAGCGGCGGGCGGCCTCGTCGACCCCACCGACGCCGCGTAGCGGTCGTAGCCCGCTCAACAGGTCGGACGCGGTGGCGGCGGCCCGCCCGACGGCCTGCTGCTGGGCGGCGGTGCGGCGGCCCACGACCGGTCCGAGCGCGTGCAGCCCGAGCACCAGGACCGGTACGCCCAGCACCAGCCCGAGACCCAGGGACCAGTCGATCCGCAGCAGCACGATCGCCGACACGGTCAGTCCGAGCAGGGCGCTCACGCCCCGGCTGCCCAGTTCGAGCAGTTCGGCGGTGGACTCGGTGTCGGAGGTCGCGATCGACAGCAGTTCACCGCTCTGGCGTCCGGTGCGGATCCCTCGACCACCGACGACCCGCCGTACCACCTGCATCCGCAGCTGGTGCGACTCCTCCACCACCGCCTTGGACAGGAACCAGAAGCCCGACCGCCAGCCCATGGTGAGGGCGGTGAACAGCGCGAAGATGCCCAGCACGGACCAGGCCATCGCCGCTGTCGATCCGGTGCCGACGGCTTGGTCGATGACCAGGCCGATCGCCACCGGGACGAGCGCCTCGCAGACCTGGTGCAGCGACCAGAACCCGGCGCACAGGGCGGTGTCCCGGCGCTGACGCCAGAACATCTGGCCGATCAGTCGCCCCGTGGGTTGCCTCATTCGCCCGCCTCACGCTCGCAAGTTAGGGCAGGCTAACCTATAGCCGCCGATCGGTGCCATCCGCCGTCGGCGTGGCGGGGTGCCGACGGTCGTACCGCATTGATGTCGGACGATTCGTTGACTGCCTCCCGGGGGTGTCGTACCTTCACAATCACACTCATCAATGAGGGCGTGGCGTCGATGTGAGCGCGAACAGTCCCGTTGCTTCGGTCGGCGGTCCCGCAACCGAAGGAGAGACACATGGCGAAACGTCATCGCCTCGCGCTACTGGCCGGCACGGCCGCCGTCACCGTGGTCACCGCCGCCGCCGGTGTGGCCGTCGCCCACGCCGCCGCGGTCGGCTGCGCCGTCCGGTACGCCGTCTCCGCCCAGTGGCAGGGCGGATTCAACGCCGACGTGACAATCACCAACCTGGGCGACCCGGTCTCCTCCTGGCGACTGGCCTGGTCCTACGGTGCCGGGCAGCGGGTGGCGCAGGGGTGGAACGCCACAGTCACCCAGAGTGGCACCCAGGTCACCGCGACAAACGTGGCGTACAACGGCGCGATCGGCACCAACGGCACCGCGAGCTTCGGTTTCAGTGGCTCCTGGAGTGGCAGCAACCCGGTGCCCACCTCGTTCACGCTCAACGGGGTGACCTGCACCGGCTCCAGCAACCCCGGCCCGACCACCACGCCGACGCCGCCGACGCCGACCACCCCGCCGCCGGTCGGTGACTACCCGCCGAGCGGTCGACTCTGCAACGGCAGCGACCTGGTCGACATCGGCAAGTACTGGATCCCCAACAACCAGTGGGGCGCCACCGGCGCCACCGGCAGCCAGTGCATCTGGACCAACGGTGGGTCCGGCGACACGATCCGGTGGGGAACCAGCTACACCTGGAGCGGCAGCGCCGGCACCGTCAAGTCGTACGCCGCGGCGATCCTCGGCTGGCACTGGGGCTGGCGACGGCCGAACACCGGGCTGCCGGTGCAGGTCTCGGCCAACCGCAGCGTCAACACCAACTGGCAGTTCAGCGTCACCGGCAGCGGCAACATGAACGTCGCGTACGACATGTGGTTCCACCCGATGGCCAACCCGACCTCGGAGAACCCCACCGACGAGCTGATGATCTGGCTGTACCGTTCGAACGCCTACCCGGCCGGCAGCCGCCAGGGCACCGTCACCATCGCCGGCACCACCTGGGAGGTGTGGCGCGGCTACGTCGGCACCTGGAACGTCTACTCGTACGTGCGGACCAGCAACACCACGAACGCGACGCTCAACATCCGTGACTTCACCAACGACGTGGTCTCCCGAGGCTGGATGAGCAGTGCGAAGTATCTGACAAGTGTCCAGGCCGGACCGGAGATCTTCACCGGCAGCGGCGAGGTGAACACCAGCTCCTACTCGGTCACCATCGGCTGACCGGCAGCGGGATCCGTGGCAGTGGAAGGAGCCGACACGCCTTCTACTGCCACGGATCGAGGGCCTCGGGTCACCGGCCCCACAGCCGCCAGGTCTGGTTGAGCGGGCTGCCCTGGCCCGTCGGGTTGCAGGTCCACTGGTGGATAGGGGCCCGCGCGGCGGTGGAGATGGTGCTGACGTCCACGCACTTGTTGCTGTGTCGGGCCACCAACTGGTAGTCGTGCGGGTCGTTGCCCGAGTACGTCACCTTGCGGAGCGTGAACTGCTGGTTCTGCCCACCGTGACAGGCCCACTGGTGCACCGCCGCACCGTCGGCGGTGGAGACCCCGCTGACATCCAGACACTTGCCGGTCTGCTGGTTGACCACGCTGAAGGTGTTCGCCACCCCGGTCACCGGCTGGAAGTTCCAGAGCTGCTGGTCACCGCCCACACAGTGGAACTGCTGCTGGACGTTGCCGTCGGCGGTGTCGCGGTCGGTGTTGTCCAGGCACTGCTGGGAGTGCTGGGCCACCGCCACCGACTGGAACCCGCCGTCGGAGGGCGGCAGCAGGGTGAGGGTGTACGTGTCGGTCTGGTTGATGTACGGCAAGGTGACTGTGGCGTTGTTGCCGTTCACCGCGACCACGCTGTTCGAGACGGTGACCGGGCCCGCCACCGCGCCGCCACCGTTGTTCGGGATCCGCTGCACGAGCACGCGTACCTGGTTGTTCTGCACGATGCCGCTCGTGGTGTCCAGCCGTTGCAGGTTGACGGTGAGGTTGCCGGTGGTCCGGCCCCCACCGATCAGCACCTTCGCCGTCCCGGAGGTCTTGGTGGCGAAGGCGTCGTACGAGGGGCTGGGCGTGACCGAGACGATCTGCCCGGTCTGCGAGGCGTAGAAACGGTAGACCCACCATTCGCCCTTGGGCTGGTGCTGCCCGGCCGAGTTGCGTACCAGCAGGTTGCCCAGGTCGTTGTGCAGGTTGCCGGCGCTGGCCCAGTTCGCCCGGAGCCCGTCCGCGCCGGCGCGTTCCAGCCGGGAGATGTACCACGCGCCGTCGCCGGGGTTCTGCTCGTCGGGGGCGGCGTACTCGTTGATCTGGTACGGGCGGGGG
>NZ_POTX01000070.1 GCF_003236305.1 Micromonospora endophytica
GGGGCAGAGCGGCCACCACGATCAGGCCGAGCGCCACCGCCGTGGCCCCGACGAGTTGGCCGGGGCTGGCCAGGAAACCCTTGCGTCCGCTGTCGTCGGTGAAGACGAGCAGGCTGCCCAGCAGGTAGAGAATGGTCACCCCGACCAGGCCGGGCAACCGTAGCCACGGACGCAGCCGGCGGGCCGGAGAGAGGTACGTCTCGACGATCGCGATCGGCGCGCAGATAGTCAACGCCACGTGGTTGCCCAGGAAGCTGATCGCCTCTTGGGCGCTGATGCCCAGCACCGGCACCCGTGTGGCATCCGCCGCACTGATCTCGGCGAACTCGGTGTCGGCGAGGAAGTCGGGATTGAACAGCGACTGGTCGACCAGCCCCGCCTGGATCACCCCGAACCCCGCCGCGAGCAGCACGATCATGGGCCAGCCCCCGCCCGTACGCCGGGCCGCCTCCCGGATCAGGATCGCTGCGCCGCCGTACATCGGGGCCAGTACGACCACCACGAGCAGCATGTCCGTGCCGGCGAAACCGCCCCATGAGCATTCGGCCGCCCAGGGGGCGAGCAGCAGCAGCGCCACGACCGGAACGAGTCGTCGCACCAGTTTTTCCGGCTGGCCCGCCTGCGCGACGTCAGCCCCGTGTCCCCCGTGGAGTGTCATGGCTTGACTGTCCCGGTGGACGTGTGGGCGTCACCAGTGCCGTTGGTCAGGGTTGCTGACTGCTGGCTATCCGAAACGGTCGTGGTCGTCCAAGACCTCGGAGACCACGCGTTTGTGGGGGACGGCCAGCTCGGGAGCGCCGTCGAGGTGTTGCCGCACCATCAGCATGGCCTTCCACAACGCCCAGCCGCGGGCCCGCGCCCAGGTGCCGTCGTCCTGGCCGACGGCCTGCCGGAACGCCAGGCGGCTTTCGCCGGAGAACATCGTCCAGGCGATCACCAGGTCGCAGGCCGGGTCGCCCACCCCGCAGGTGCCGAAGTCGATCACCGCGCTCAGCTTGCCCGCGTCGACCAGCAGGTTCCCCACCGCGATGTCGCCGTGGAACCACACCGGTTCGCCCCGCCACCGCGCCGCCAGCGCCGCCTCCCAGACCGTACGAGCGCGTGCCACGTCCAGGTGACCGCCGAGGGTGGCCAGCAACTGCCGGGTCTGCTCGTCGTAGTGGTCCGGCGGCGCGCCCCGGTAGAAGCTGTGCTCCCCGGCCAGCGGCCCTCCACCGGGGTCACACGCCTGGAGCGCGCGGAGGAACCCGGCCACCGCGACCGCGAACTCCGGCAGGTCGTCGATGCGCCAGCGGTCGGCGGTCTCGCCGGGCAGCCAGTCGCGTACCGACCACGGAAAGGGATAGCCTTCGCCGGGCACGCCCAGGCCGAGAATCGGCGGTACGGCGACCGGCAGCTGCGGGGCCACCCGGGGAACCCACTCGTTCTCCTTGGCCACCGCCGGCACATACCCGGCAGCGGTGGGCAGGCGTACGGTCAGCTCGGTGCCCAGCCGGTAGGTGCGGTTGTCGTGGCCGTCCACCGGGACCGGCCGCACCGGCAGCCCGCTCCACTGCGGGAACTGGGCCGCGATCAGGCGTTCCACCAGCTCGGCGGTGATCCCGGCGCGGCCGTCGAGACCCGTCTCATCCTCAATGGTCGAAGCCATCTCCTGATCCTCGACGGGGACCGGTGCACCGGCAACCGGGTTATGCCGGGCCGATTTCGACACGGTCGGTGACCGTACGGTATGACGTACCCATGGATGCTGCGCTGCCCACGCTCGCCGCCGTCGGGACCGACCGGCCGCTGCTGACGTACCTCGACGGACGCACCGGCGAGCGGACCGAGCTGACCGCCGCCGAGCTGGGCGACTGGGCGGCGCGGGCCGCCGGGCTGCTGCGCGACGGGTGCGGGCTCGGCCCCGGCAGCCGGGTGGCGGTGCTGCTGCCGCCGCACTGGCGTACCGCTGCGGTTCTGCTCGGGGCCTGGTCGGTGGGGCTGGAAGTATCCTTCCGGCCGCGCGCCACCGCCGGGTTGTCGGTGCTGGAGCCGGGCGGAGATCGACCGTACGACGCGGTGCTGGTCACCCCGGAGCGGCTCGACGACTGGCTGGAGGACGTCCCCGACGGCCTGCACCGCTACTTGGTCGGCACCGGCCCGGAGCCGCTTGCCGAGGTGCCGATCGGCTGGCTCGACTGGTCGGTGGAGGTGCTGCGGCACGGTGCCGCCCCGGCCGATCGGCCCATGCTGTACGCCGCCGATCCGGCCACCCCGGACGGCACCAGCTACGCCGAGTGGGGCCAGGTGGCCAGGGAGATGGCCGAGCAGCTCGACCTGCGTGTCGGCGACCGCCTGCTTGTCGACGCCGCCGAGCACGACCAGCCGTTGAAGTGGCTGCTCGCCCCGCTGGCGGCCGGTGCCACGGTGGTGCTCGCCGCCAACCTGGACCCGGCGGTCCGCCACACCCTCGCCACCACCGAACAAATCACCCGCACCCTCTGAACCCTTAGATCTTGGCACTTCACGTTCAGCCGCCTGAACGTGAAGTGTCCAAGGTCTAGAAGGCGCGGCGATTGAGCCGCTGCACGCGGGCGGAGCAGGGCGCGCTGTGCTCCGCCGCCAGCACACACCGCCCGCCGCCGGGCAGCGACCGGTCACAGAAAACCCAATGGCGTACGCACTGCTCGTCCTCGGCCGACACGGTCACCCCGGCCGGCTCGACGCGCGCACTGAGCCGGGCCAACACCCGAGCCGCCGTACGCGCAAAGATCCGCGCCCGCACCAGATCCGGCACGCTGATCGGCAAATGAATCACCCACCGCCCAGACTCGTTCTGCACGATCTGACCACCCTTCCTCGGATCACCAGGGGTATGGAAGGGCGGCCTCCGGCACCGGTGCAGGCGACGAAGGCCGCCCCAGCCCCACCGCCGCAGCCACAATCGGCCGTACGACAGCAGGGGCGCGCGGGGGAAGCGCGCGAGAGTGGGCCAACCAGGCAACACAAGACCAGTACGAGGCGCCAACCGACCGCACAGCCCGCATCACCGAGAGTCACGCTACCGACACCTCTCACCTCTGTCAACGCTTGCTTACCTGTCGAATCTGGCTCCCGTCTTGGCTGCTGCTTCCCCGTCAGTTATTGCCGCTCTGTCAGGTGCTGATCGATACTGGGAGGGCCAACCGACCGCAAGGGGCCTCCACGTGCCAATTCCGCCGACCATGGATGAGTTGATCAAGGATCTGCTGAGGAGGATCGACGACGGCGAACTTCCGCGGGGTTCCCAGATCCCCTCCACCCAGCAGTTGTCCGATCACTACAACCTGTCGCTGTCGACCATCCATCGCGCGGTCGCCACCCTGCGGAAACAGGGTGTGCTGGTCGGCCGTCCCGGCCGGGGCGTCTTCGTCGCGGAGTGACGCGACCAGCGGCCAAATCTGCCAAACAATCACCCTCGCATGCGCGCGGAGCAGGTGGAGATCGCACCGATCGTGGAACGGCGAAAAGGGTCATCCCTGCAAGCGCGGGGTGCAGCAGGCCATGTAGACGTAGTCGTCGGCCATGGGATCACCCCCGCATGCGCGGGGAGCAGTTCGCGGCCGGAATGGTGCCGACCGCCGACGAGGGATCACCCCCGCACGCGCGGGGAGCAGCCCACCCCGGGGGTCAGCGGGGTCGCCCCGGCGGGATCACCCCCGCATGCGCGGGGAGCAGGGCCGGCTCACGCACTCGCATCCCGATCCCGCGGGATCACCCCCGCATGCGCGGGGAGCAGGGTGCGCCGAAAACCTGGCCGGCCGTGGTCGCGGGATCACCCCCGCATGCGCGGGGAGCAGCCGAGCGGCCAACGATTGCGGCGGCCGTCATCGGGATCACCCCCGCATGCGCGGGGAGCAGGCAGAGGCCGCAGGCCAGATCGCCACCTTCGATGGATCACCCCCGCATGCACGGGGAGCAGATCCGCATGAACGAAGAGCGCCTAGGCACCACGGGATCACCCCCGCATGCGCGGGGAGCAGGGCGCGGACATGTCGGTTGGGTTCGCCGCCGAGGGATCACCCCCGCATGCGCGGGGAGCAGATTGGCGAACCGTTCCGGATGTTCCTCTACCCAGGATCACCCCCGCATGCGCGGGGAGCAGGCCGGGTACGACGACGACGCCGTATGGCGTGAGGGATCACCCCCGCATGCGCGGGGAGCAGATCCGCACGCCGATGGGCGCGACGACCTTGCCCGGATCACCCCCGCATGCGCGGGGAGCAGTCCTGCCACGTCACCCCGTCCGGCTTGGTCACCGGATCACCCCCGCATGCGCGGGGAGCAGGGTGGACCGGCGACCGGCGGAGAAACCGACGTGGGATCACCCCCGCATGCGCGGGGAGCAGATCAAGGCCGGGGTCATCGTGCTGCACGAGCGGGGATCACCCCCGCATGCGCGGGGAGCAGTGATCGCCGAAGCGACCGAGCAGCACCACATCGGGATCACCCCCGCATGCGCGGGGAGCAGTCGGCGCGCTGGTCGCGGCGGAAGTCGGTGCCCGGATCACCCCCGCATGCGCGGGGAGCAGTGGGTAGTTGACAAGGTCGTCTCGTACTACGAGGGATCACCCCCGCATGCGCGGGGAGCAGAAGCGGCGCAAGCCGACCGGCCGTCTGTACGGAGGATCACCCCCGCATGCGCGGGGAGCAGTTCGTCGACACTCTCGGCCTCCTCTCGGGCGCGGGATCACCCCCGCATGCGCGGGGAGCAGGTCCACCAGCTTTACGACGCCGCCCGGTGTCCGGGATCACCCCCGCATGCGCGGGGAGCAGTCCGCTGCCGGTGCGGATCTGCCGGCGTACCAGGGATCACCCCCGCATGCGCGGGGAGCAGTCCCGCCGGGTCCACGCCGATCGACTCGGCCAGGGATCACCCCCGCATGCGCGGGGAGCAGCACGTCCACCCCTACGCCCAGGCGCTGCACAACGGATCACCCCCGCATGCGCGGGGAGCAGGCCGCATACAACTCGGGCGATGACGCCGTGGAGGGATCACCCCCGCATGCGCGGGGAGCAGGCCGCATACAACTCGGGCGATGACGCCGTGGAGGGATCACCCCCGCATGCGCGGGGAGCAGTTGGGCCGCAACGCGGACGGCACATGGTCGGCGGGATCACCCCCGCATGCGCGGGGAGCAGGCTGCGAGACGGCTCGGTATCAGTTTGCGAGAGGGATCACCCCCGCATGCGCGGGGAGCAGGGGTGGGGGCGACCGGACGAACCTTGATGGCAGGGATCACCCCCGCATGCGCGGGGAGCAGGATCTGCCCGAATCCGGTGCCGTCTACCATTCGGGATCACCCCCGCATGCGCGGGGAGCAGATCCGGGCGGCGAAGACACAGGCGAGGCGCTGGGGATCACCCCCGCATGCGCGGGGAGCAGGCCGACATCGACGCCGACCCCAAGTGGGTCGAGGGATCACCCCCGCATGCGCGGGGAGCAGGGCGAGCCGGTAGACGTCGCAGTCCCCGCCGTAGGATCACCCCCGCATGCGCGGGGAGCAGCGGGATCAGCTGATCGGGTCGTAGCCGAGCTGCGGATCACCCCCGCATGCGCGGGGAGCAGGGGGCTACGCCGCCCGGTCCGCTCGGAGTCCTGGGATCACCCCCGCATGCGCGGGGAGCAGTACCAGCGCCGGTGGGCGGAGAACATCGGCAACGGATCACCCCCGCATGCGCGGGGAGCAGCGCTCGGATTGCTCGGCGGTCGCAGCCCGCGGGGGATCACCCCCGCATGCGCGGGGAGCAGGGCCTCGGCGGTGTCCGACGACCAGCAGCGGCGGGATCACCCCCGCATGCGCGGGGAGCAGCAACTCGAACGGCACTGTTCTGCACGCCAACAGGGATCACCCCCGCATGCGCGGGGAGCAGGACGCGCAGCTGCCGAGCCAGGCGGGGTGGCGGGGATCACCCCCGCATGCGCGGGGAGCAGGCGGCCGGGCTGGCTGGCGGGCGGTGCTCGGCGGGATCACCCCCGCATGCGCGGGGAGCAGGGGTATTGCTCGGTCGGCGAACTGCGGGAGCACGGATCACCCCCGCATGCGCGGGGAGCAGGCCGCGTCGGAGATCGTCTCCCGGCCCAGCAGGGGATCACCCCCGCATGCGCGGGGAGCAGCATGGGCGACGACCATCTCCCGCGAACCCCCGGGGATCACCCCCGCATGCGCGGGGAGCAGGCTTCCTGACCTGGGGCGCTAGAGATCAACTTTCGCGTTTTCATTCACTAGGACCTTGGAGATCATCTTTGCGGCTCTCCGGGGGCAGTGGCTTTGCTGTGCTTCGTTGGTCGGGCCAGCGTACCGGTTGGACTCAGGCTCGCGGCTGAGGTTGGGACGGTGGGCGAATGTGCTTGGGGCGGACGGATCGGAAGAGTTTTCGGATGGCCGTGTCTGGCGTACGCGATTGTCGTTCATGACGGTGTAGTGCGCTGGTGCGGTTCCGTAGCGGCGCGGTCGTTGGAGTGGGAGTGGGCGGCGAGTGTCGTACCCCTTTGGTTTGGTTCCTTCCGTGACTGACCAACATGGTCTGAGCGAGCGTGCCCGCCTCGTCTGGGGAAAGACGAACCGTGATCGTGGCTTCTGGCTGCCGCTTTATCGGCATCTTGCCGACAGTGCCGACGTGGCCGGGCTGCTGTGGGATGTGTGGCTGCCGGCTGCGGTCCGCACGCGCATCGCGGCGGCGTTGCCCGGCGGGGCTGATGACGGGCGTCGGCTGGTGTGCTGGCTCGCCGGCATCCATGACATCGGCAAGGCCACCCCGGCCTTCGCCTGGCAGGTGAAGCATCTGCGGGTGGCCATGGCGGATGCCGGCTTCGACTTTGACCAGCAGGTCGAGACCAATCGGCTCTGCGCGCCGCACGGGCCGGCCGGGCATCTGGCCCTCATCGACTGGTTGACCGCCGCGCACGGTTGGTCCCGTAGCCAGGCCGGGGCGTACGCCGTGGTGGTCGGCGGTCATCACGGGGTGCCGCCTACCGACGCGGATCTCCTGTGCATCCGCGATCGGCCATACCTGCTCGGGGTCGACGGGCACTGGCCGGAGGTGCGCGCTGAGCTGCTGCGCTGGATGAGCCAGCGCACCGACACCACCGACCGACTGCCGGCCTGGCGAGAGGTGGCGCTGCCGCAACCGGTGCAGGTGCTGCTCACCGCGATCGTGATCGTCGCTGACTGGATCGCCAGCAACGACGACTATTTTCCATACGGCTACCGCCAGGAGGACGCGCCCGATCGGCTGGCTCGGGCGTGGGAGGAGTTGGATCTGCCCATTCCCTGGCGTCCCGTCGGTGTCGAGGGTCTCGACACCGGTGACCTATTTGCCCGGCGCTTCGAGATGCCGGCCGGCGCCCAGCCTTATCCGGTGCAGGTGGCGGTGGTGGAGCAGGCCCGCACCATGCCGCTTCCAGGGCTGCTGATCGTCGAGGCGCCGATGGGTGAGGGCAAGACCGAGGCTGCCCTTGCGGCGGTGGAGATCCTCGCCCGGCGCAGCGGCGCGGGCGGGTGCTTCCTGGCGCTTCCCACCCGGGCGACCGGTGACGCGATGTTCAGCCGGGTCCTGACCTGGCTCAGTCGCCTGCCCGACGCCGACCGCGATCGGGGTGCTCGGGACGCGGCTCTGGCCCACGGCAAGGCGATGCTCAACGACGAATACTCCCGCCTCTATCGGGGTGGCCTGCCGAGCGCGATCGCCGAGGACGAGGGCGGAACGGAGACCGCCGTGCACGGCTGGTTGGCCGGGCGGAAGCGGAAGATGCTCACCAGTTTCGTCGTCGGCACCGTCGACCAGTTGCTCTTTGCCGCGTTGCAGGCCCGGCACGTGGCTTTGCGGCATCTCGGCCTGGCCGGCAAGGTGGTCGTCATCGACGAGGCCCACGCCTACGACGTCTACATGAGCCGTTACCTTGACCGGGCGTTGGAGTGGCTGGCCGCGCACGGCGTGCCGGTGGTCATTCTCTCCGCGACCCTGCCGGCCGCTCGGCGGGCGGGCATGATGCGGGCGTACGACGATGGCCGGCTCGGTGTGCGACGTGCCGCCAGCCGCCCTCGGCGCTGGTCGCGCGACGGTGGCCGGGACACCACTGCGGACAGTTACCAGTCGCTCCTCGATGACTTGCGCTATCCCCTGCTGAGCGTCTCGGGCGTCGATCGGCAGCCGGTGACGGTGGAGTGCGCGGCATCGGGCCGCAGCCTCGACGTGCGGCTCGAACGAGTGGACGACGACCTCGGCGGCCTCGCGGCCAGACTGCGGGCCGAGCTAGTCGACGGCGGCTGTGTCCTGGTCATCCGCAACACCGTCGCGCGGGTCCTGGAGGCCGCCGCCGAGCTGCGTAAACACCTCGGCCCAGAGGTTGCCGTGACGGTCGCGCACTCCCGTTTCATGGCCGCCGACCGGGCGGTCAAGGATGCCTGGCTGCGCGACACCTTCGGTTCTCCGGCGCATCTGGCCAAGTTGGGGCGGAGCCGGCCTGCCTGCCACGTCGTGGTGGCCAGCCAGGTGGCGGAGCAGTCGCTCGACATCGACTTCGACCTGCTGGTGACCGATCTCGCGCCGGTCGATCTGATTCTGCAACGGGTCGGGCGCCTGCACCGGCACCAGCGCAGCGGCCGGCCCGCCCGGCTGGTGCGGCCGAGATGCCTGCTGACCGGCGCGGACTGGTCGACCGAGCCACCGACTCCGGTGGACGGGTCGACCAGGGTCTACGAGCGGTTCACGCTGTTGCGGGCGGCGGCCGTCCTGCTGCCGCAGATCGACGGCAACGCTCATCTGCGCCTGCCGCAGGGGATCGCGCCCCTGGTGCAGGCCGCGTACGGCACCGAACCGGTCGGCCCCGAATCGTGGCACCCCGTGGTCGCCGAGGCGGCGGTCACGGCGCAGCGGCACGAGGAAGCTGCGGGTGAACGAGCGAAGACCTTCCGGATCGGGGCGGTGCGGCAGCCGGGGACATCCCTGGTGGGCTGGCTCAACGCCAGTGTCGGAGACACCGAGACCGCCGGCGGCAACGAGCGGCGGGGGCGGGCCCACGTTCGTGACGACAGCGCCGAGGCGCTGGAGGTGCTGATTCTCGTACGCCGGGGCGATGAGTTGGTGACGCCGCCCTGGCTCGACGAGGGTGGGGGTGTGGTGGTGCCCACCGACTTCGCACCGTCGAGAAAGGTCGCCCGCACGATGCTCCGGTGTGCGCTGCCGCTGCCGAGGGCGATCACCGCCAACGGAGGCATCGACCGGATCATCGCTGAGTTGGAAAGCCGGAATGCCTTCGCCGCCTGGGAGAAGGACGCGATGCTCGGCGGTGAGCTGATCCTCGACCTGGACGAGCAGGGGCGGAGCCGTCTCACTGACTTCGCTTTGACCTATGACCAGTTCAGCGGCCTACGGGTGGAGCGAGTCGACAGGAGACCGGGCTGACCGCTGGCTGTCCGATAGTGGACAGCCAGCGATGCCTCCCGGCCCCTCTGCCGCCAGTGGGCCCTGCCGACCTGAGGAAACCCTGCCTGCGCAGGGAACATCGTAAATATGGGTAGCGACAGTGGATCACCCCGCAGTGCGCGGGAGTGGGCTAATGTTCCTGCTCGATTCTATTGGTAGAGACAGGTTGTGCCCGACGGAGTGGTGGGAGAGACCTCACATGCTGGATGCCGTTGCCTCCTTCTCGCTGATCAGGCAACCGTGGATCCCCGTGCTCGACCTGGCCGGCCGTCGTCGCCTGGTCTCCCTGGCCGAGTTGTTCACCCAGGCGGCTGAGCTACGGGCCGTCGCCGGTGAGCTGCCGACCCAGACGGCGGCGATTCTCCGGCTGCTCCTCGCGATCCTGCACCGAGGGGTCAACGGTCCAGAGGACGAGCGCGCCTGGCGCACCCTCTGGCAGCGGGCCGATCTGCCGGCCGCCGACATCGTCGGCTACCTCGACGACTACCAGGACCGCTTTGACCTGCTGCACCCGGTAACGCCGTTCTACCAGGTGGCAGACCTGCACACCGAGGCCGGCGGGGTGTTCGGCCTGGAACGACTCATCGCCGACGTGCCCAACAATGCGCCCTACCTGACCACCCGGCTCGGGCCCGGCCTGGAGCGGCTCACCCCGGCCGAGGCGGCCGTCTGGCTGGTGCACTGCCAGGCGTACGACACCTCGGGCATCAAGTCCGGTGCGGTCGGCGACACGCGGGTCAAGGGCGGTAAGGGATACCCGATCGGCCCCGCCTCCTGCGGGTCCCTCGGGCTGGTGCACCTCGAAGGCCGGACGCTGCGGGACACCCTGCTGCTCAACCTGGTCACCCTCGACAGTGACTATCTGCGGCAGAATCCCGAGCGCGACGCTCCGGTCTGGGAACGTGACCCGCACGGCCCGGCCGAAGAAGAGGAGCGCGACCGCGGCCCGCACGGCGTGCTCAACATCTACACCTGGCAGTCCCGGCGGATCAGGCTCTTCGGTGACGACAGTGGGATCACCAGCGCCATGATCGCCAACGGTGACCGCATCACCTGGGTCAACCGTCAGCACCAGGAGCCGATGAGCGGCTGGCGGCGCAGCGCCAACCAGGAAAAGAAGCTCGGCCTGCCCACCGTCTACCTGCCGGGGCTGCACGACCACACCCGGGCGTTGTGGCGCGGGTTGGCCAGTCTGCTGCCCACCGCAGCCGAGAAGCCCGGTGCCGACGCCCCGACGCGGCGGCCACCGGCGATCAGCCAGTGGCTGGCCCGACTACGGATGCAAGGGCTGATCGACGACGGTTACCGGGTCACCACCCGCGCGGTCGGTGTCGTCTATGGCAATCAGATGTCCGTCGTGGATGAGGTCTACCACGACTCGCTGACCATGACGGTGCAGGTCTTCGATCCGGCCAGCCCGCTCGCCACCACCATCGTCGACAGCGCGGCCGATGCCGAGGCCGCCGTCAAGGCCCTGCGAGGGCTCGCCGCCAACCTCTGCCGGGCCGCAGGCGGCTGGGGCGATCGGCCCGAGGATCCACCAGCCGCTGCGGCAAACCGGGCCGCCGAAACCGCCTACGCCAAGCTGGACATCCTCTTCCGAAATTGGCTCGGTGGGCTGGGCCCAAGCGACGATCCGGCGCAGGCCCGCGTCCACTGGCAGCAGCAGGCAGCGCAGTGCGTGCGCCGGCTCGGCGGCGACCTGGTCGACGCGGCCGGCCCGCATGCCTGGGCCGGCCGCTACCTCGACCAGGAGAAGAAGAACTATCTGAGCAGCGCTCGGGCGGACATGTTCTTTCGCAACGCCCTGCGCCGGGCGCTGCCGCTAGCCACCGCTCCCGAGACCCCGCCCGTCCCCCAGGAGGTGCCGGCGTGACCGACACGATCCCAGCCGATCAAGACACCCCAACCCCCACCCGTAACCGGAGCGCCCGCCGCCGCGGATCCTTCGGCGGCTACGTCGCCACCAAGGTCGCGGTGTTGCAGGACGGCTACCTGCGGGAGGAGAGCTTTGCCATTGCCGCCTTGGCCCGGCTACGGGCCGGGCTCGGCCGCGAACCCGGCGAGGACTTCGCCATCCTGGCCCAGACCCAGGTGAACAAAGATCACCTGGAGCACTGGCTCGGCGGCGAGCCCACGCACACCGAGCGGGCCATGCATACCGCGCTCACGCTCTACGCGGTGCACCAGCAATCCATCCGCGACCGAGCGATGCACGAGGACGGACGAGGTCTCGGTGCGGCGGTCAACCTGCTGACCAGCAAGGCGGCCAGCGCCGAAGCGGTCCGCCGCCGGTTCGCCGCCCTCGGCACCGCCACCAGCTACAGCCCGGTAACCACGCACCTACGCAGCCTGATCCGGCTCCTGCGTGACCACCGGATCCCGCTCGACTACGGCGTGCTCGCCGAGGACCTGGTCAAGTTGCAGAAGCCGTGGGGTCCGTCCGAGGTACGTGGCCTGTGGGGCCGGGACTTCTACCGCCAGCCCGAGCCCGGCGAGCGCCCGGAGGGCAACGCAACAGACCCGAACATCGAATCCGCGCCCGCCGACGCCACCTCCGAGGAGTGACCATGACCCGCACCATCCTGGACGTGCACATCCTGCACACCGTGCCGCCGAGCAACATTAACCGCGACGATTCCGGCTCGCCGAAGACCGCCATCTACGGTGGCGTACGCCGAGCCCGCGTCTCTTCCCAGTCCTGGAAGCGCGCGGTCCGGCTGGCGTTCCGCCGCACCCTCGACGACTCGCAGCTCGGTGAGCGTACCAAGCGTATCGGCGAAGCCATCGCTGCCCGGATCGCCGACCTCGACCCGGAGCTGAAGGACAAGGCGTCCGCCCTCGCCGCCGAGGTGCTCAAGGCTTCGGGCCTGGTGAAGAAGGAGGCCGCAGCAAAAAAGGAGGCGGCGAAGAAGGGCAAGGAATCGGCGCAGAGCGGCGACATCGAGTCCACCTACCTGCTCTTTCTCAGCCACCGGCAGCAGGAGAATCTCGCGCGGGCCGCGATCGAAGCGGAGCGGGCTGGCGCGAAACTCGACACCAAGCAACTCCAGAAACTGGCCGACACCGACCACTCCATCGACATCGCCATGTTCGGCCGGATGCTCGCAGACGTGCCCGATCTCAACGTCGACGCGGCCGTCCAGGTCGCCCACGCCCTGAGCGTGCACGCCGTCGACAACGAGTTCGACTACTACACCGCAGTCGACGACCGCAAACACGACAACCAGGAGACCGGTGCCGGCATGATCGGCACCGTCGAGTTCAACTCCTCCACCCTCTACCGGTACGCTGCCATCGACGTCGACCGGCTGCACGACACCCTCGGCGACGCCGCAGCCACCCAACAGGCCGTGGAAGCGTTCCTGCGCGCCTTTACCACCAGCATGCCGTCCGGCAAGCGGAACACCTTCGCCAACGGCACCCGGCCCGACGCCGTCCTGGTGCAGCTACGCGACACCCAGCCCATCAACCTGATCGGGGCCTTCGAGGAGCCCGTCCAGGAGCGCCAGTTCGGCGACCGCTCCGGCGTGGTCGCTGCCGCAGCCGAAAAGCTCGCCGAGCATGCCGGCGACATCGAGCAGGCGTACGGTGACCCGGCCGTCGCCACCTGGGTCACCCACGTTGGTTCCCGCACCGCGGCCCTGGCACCCCTCGGCGAGGTCATGCCCCTGCCAGAGTTGGTCTCCGCTGTCGGGACGAGGGTCGCCGACCGCCTCGGCGGCACGCCGGCATGAGCGTCCTGCTGCTGCGGCTGGCTGGCCCGCTCCAGTCATGGGGTGCGACCAGCCGCTTCACCCAGCGACACACCGAGATGGCACCCACCAAGAGCGGTGTCATCGGTCTGCTCGCCGCAGCTCAGGGGTTGCGGCGCACCGATCCGCTCACCGAGCTGCTCGGCCTCGAATTCGGGGTTCGCATCGACCAGCCCGGTCAGCTTCTGCGTGACTTCCAGGTCGCCCGCACTCTCGACGGCTCCGCCAGCATGCCGTTGACCAACCGCTACTACCTCTCCGACGCGGTGTTCCTTGCCGCGATCGGCGGCGACCGGGAGCTGCTCGTCGGCCTGCACGAGGCGGTGCGCCGGCCGAAGTTCCCGCTCTACCTGGGTCGCCGATCCTGCCCACCGGTCGCGCCGGTGACCCTCGGCGTGCAGCCCGGCACCGTCACCGACGTGCTCGGCGACTGGCCGTGGCAGGCCGCTAAACACCTGTGTAAGCGCGCCGAGCTGACCGTGCCGCTGGAGATACTCAGTGACGCCCCGCCCGGAGCCGAGGTCAGCGAGACCCTCCCCGACCAACCGATCAGCTTCGACCCTGCCCACCGGCAGTACGGGTGGCGGGCGGTCGTGCGTACCAGGGTCGTCGTGCCCAACCCCGACGGCCGTGCTCCTGTCGCCGCCACGTCCCCCGGCGGCGTGCCACCGGCCGACCACGATCCCATGTCGGTGCTGTAAGGATGACGATGCATCTCACCCGATTCCTCGTGAACACCGCCCGGCGCGGCGCACGCAAGCTGCTCGCCTCACCGCAGGCGATGCATGCCGCCGTGCTCTCCGGCTTCCCTCGCCCCGAGGACCACACCCGCGACGACGCGCGTACCCTGTGGCGCCTCGACCAGCAGCAGAATCGTCAGGTCGTGCTCTACATCGTCAGCCCGACCGCACCCGACCTGACCCATCTCGTCGAGCAGGCCGGCTGGCCGACCAGCACCGAAGGCTGGCAGAGCCGCCCCTACGACCGTCTGCTCGGCTCCCTCGACAAGGGGCAACAGTGGGCGTTCCGGCTCACTGCCAATCCCAGTCGGACCGGGCGCAAGACAGACACCTCCCCGAGTAGCCAACGATTCGGGCACGTCACCGCCGCGCAGCAGACCGAGTGGCTGACCAGCCGTGCGGAACGCAACGGGTTCACCATTGCCAGCCAGGGCGACGGGGAGCTGAACCTTGTCACCTACAACCGTCAGGTGCACCGTTTCAACCGCAACGGAAGCAAAGGCCCGGTCACCCTGGTCACGGCCAGCTATGACGGGGTTCTCGAAGTCACCGATCCGGCGCTCCTTCGGGGCGTACTCACCCGGGGCATCGGGCACGCCCGCGCGTACGGCTGTGGGTTGCTGACCCTCGCCCCGGTGCAGGGCGGGTCGTGAAGATCCCTGGCGTGCCGCCGGCCGAGCTGTCGGAGCTCAACCGCGCGCAGGACCGGATCAGCTTCGTCTACCTCGAACGCTGTGTCATCCACCGGGACAGCAACGCCATCACCGCCACCGACGAGAAGGGGGTCGTGCACATTCCGGCGGCCACCCTCGGCGTTCTCATGCTCGGCCCCGGCACCAGCATCACCCAGCAGGCGATGATGCTGATCGCAGACAACGGCGCCACCGTGGTCTGGGTCGGAGAGCACGGCGTCCGGTACTACGCCCATGGCCGTACGCTGGCTCGCTCCAGCCGGCTCCTCGTTGCCCAGGCCGCCGCCGTGTCGCACCGCGACAGACGGCTCCAGGTGGCTCGGGCGATGTACCGAATGCGCTTCCCCGGCGAGGACACCAACAGCCTCACCATGCAACAACTACGGGGAAAGGAAGGCGCGCGGGTGCGCCGCTGCTACCGTGAGCATGCCCTCCGCACCGGCGTTGCCTGGAACAACCGCGAATACGACCCGGACGACTTCAGCGGAAGTGACCCGGTCAACCAGGCGCTATCGGCAGCCCACGCATGCCTGTATGGCGTCGTACACGCAGTCATCGTTGCCATCGGCGCCGCACCCGGGCTCGGCTTCGTGCACACCGGTCACGAACGATCCTTCGTCTACGACATCGCCGACCTCTACAAGGCCGAGATCACCATTCCGGTGGCATTCGACATCGCCGCCACCGACTCGACCGACATCGGCACCGACACCCGCCGAGCCATCCGCGACCGCGTCCACGACGGCGCACTCCTCGACCGCTGCGTACGCGACATCAGAAGTCTCCTGCTCACCAGCAGCGCCTCCGGGCCTATCGACCAGGCGTGGCTTGACGAGGAGGCTGGTAGCGACTCCGTACGCCTCTGGGACGAAAGCGGCTATGAGCTGACTGGCGGCCGAAACTACAGCGGGGACGTCGACTTCTGATGACCGTCATCATCCTCACCGCATGCCCAGAGGGCCTACGCGGCCACCTCACGCAGTGGCTACTGGAGATTTCCGCCGGCGTCTACGTCGGACACGTCAACACGAGGATCCGTCAGCGCCTGTGGACCAAGGTCGTGGAGATGGCCGGCCCCGGACGGGCGCTACTGGTCTATCAGCAGCCAGGCGAGCAACGCCTCTCCTTCGAGGTGCACGACCACCACTGGCAGCCCATCGACCTCGACGGCATCACCCTGATGCGCCGACCGACCGAGCGAAGGACCTACAACCCGGCGACATCTCAAGGCTGGAGCAAGGCATCAAAGCGCCGCCGATTCGGCCGAAAGTCGACAGCAGGCCCCGACAGCTCAGCAACGAGCCCCAAACAAAGTGAAGAAAAATCCCAGATTTGATCTTTAGCGCCCCAGCTCAACAAGCCTGCTCCCCGCGTACGCGGGGGTGATCCCTCGGTGGACCTGTCGGGCTGGGTGACGTCGGTCTGCTCCCCGCGTACGCGGGGGTGATCCCAGGCGTTCCCCGTGAGGCAGTAGGGCAGTAGCCTGCTCCCCGCGTACGCGGGGGTGATCCCGACCACCGAAGTTGGTCGCCGGACGCCCAGACCTGCTCCCCGCGTACGCGGGGGTGATCCGGAAGGCTGAACATGCTGGTGATCGCGGTAGTACTGCTCCCCGCGTACGCGGGGGTGATCCTTTGGTTCCTGTCACGGGAGATACGACATGGCTCTGCTCCCCGCGTACGCGGGGGTGATCCGCCATGGTTGAGACTGCCGCGCGTTCTACTCACCTGCTCCCCGCGTACGCGGGGGTGATCCGCCGGTCGCCTTCACCGGGCGGTGGGAGACCCTCTGCTCCCCGCGTACGCGGGGGTGATCCGGTGGCGTAATGGCGACGGTCGTGCACGAGATCCTGCTCCCCGCGTCCCTGATCTTGGCCGGGATCAGGTTGGTCAACTGCTCCCCGCGTACGCGGGGGTGATCCGGCTGCGGACCTTTGTAACGCAGCCGGGTGAGCCTGCTCCCCGCGTACGCGGGGGTGATCCCCGGTGCACGTCCATCACGCGGCCTCGGCCTCGCTGCTCCCCGCGTACGCGGGGGTGATCCTGGACGTGGATCGACGCCGGTGGCCGGCTGTGGCTGCTCCCCGCGTACGCGGGGGTGATCCCGACGACACGCCGTACGCGGCGCTGACCGTCACCTGCTCCCCGCGTACGCGGGGGTGATCCCAGCACGGAGGGCGCGGCGGTCGGGGCCGTCGACTGCTCCCCGCGTACGCGGGGGTGATCCGGCGTCGGTGCGCAGCCGGATCGGCTGAGGTGGATACGGACGGAGGCTGACAGCCGTGACCGAGCGTGGGCTGTCTTGATCGTTAACAGCGGGCGAACAGGCCCAGGCAGCGGATGGTGTGCCCACTCACCGGCGGCGATCCAGCCCGCCTCACCCGTGCCGAGCAGGGCAAGCTGATCGACTCCCGAGGGCGCGCACCCAGTGCTCGCGCATGCCGACTCACAGTTCCGTTCGGGAGTTGTCGCGCGAGGGCTGCGTCAAGCGGCGGCGGGCCCCTGGTCCTGCTTGAGCGGGGGTCTTCCGCCCCTGCTGATCTTCCCTACGCGACCGGCAGCAGTATTCCTGGGTGCCAGCTGCGACACGCGCTGCGGGGAAATGCCGAGAAGAGCGCCCACGTCGCGGACTGTGTAGCCCTCGGCGAGTAGTGCGCGTGCGGCCGTGACTGTCGCCTCCTCGGCCGACTCCTCAGCTTTCCGCAGGGCGCTGCGTGCCTTGCGGGCGCGGGCCACCTCTTGCGGCAGATCGGGCTGCACCTCGATATCGAAACTGTGCGGGTCAACGTCGAGCATGAGGGCAATGGCTTCACGCGCCATCTCTTCGACCTGGTCGAGCCGGCGAGCTTGGGAAAACACGCCTTTGATCTCCGGCACGGTAATCGCCCACCAGGAGCCCGAGCGTACGCATCGGACGGTGTACTTCATCTGCGATGGCCCCCTCTCACCTCAAGCCCAGGCTGCGCAGGATACCCCGCGCGGTAAGTTCGTTGATCTCCTTGTGTCGGGGTATTACCACGTTCTGCGAGCCGTACCTGTAGATCGTGTGGCTGCCGCCCTCGCGGACCTTCTCGAAGCTCAGGCCAGCATCAGCAGCCGCTTTGCCGATCCTGTTGATGAGGTCAACTCGCTTCACGTTGCAAGTCTAGTCTACTAGATAGTTCAAGTAAAGCATCCTAGACGTTTCGGCAAGGGCGCGTGGCTCAGTCGACGGTGGGGAGGGGTGGGCCGAGGACGTCGTCGGCGTCGATGATGGTGTACGCGTAGCCCTGTTCGGCGAGGAAGCGTTGGCGGTGGGCGGCGTACTCGGTGTCGATGGTGTCGCGGGAGACGACGGTGTAGAAGTGGGCTTGGCGGCCGTCGGCCTTGGGGCGGAGCACCCGGCCCAGGCGCTGCGCCTCCTCCTGGCGGGAGCCGAAGGTGCCGGAGACCTGGATCGCCACCGCCGCCTCGGGCAGGTCGATGGAGAAGTTTCCGACTTTCGAAATCACCAGGGTGCGGATCTCGCCGGAGCGGAACGCGTCGAAGAGGCGCTCGCGCTCCTTGTTGGTGGTGGAGCCTTCCACGATCGGGGCGTCCAGATATTCTCCGAGCTGGTGCAACTGGTCGATGTACGCGCCGATGACCAGCGTCTGCTCGTCCGGGTGCCGATCGACCAGCGCCTTGATCACCGGCAGCTTGGTGCGGGCGGTCGCCGCCATCCGGTACCGCTCCTCGGCCTCGGCGGTGGCGTACGACATTCGTTCGGCGTCGGTGAGGGTGACCCGGACCTCGGTGCACTGGGCTGGGGCGATCCAGCCCTGCGACTCGATGTCCTTCCAGGGCGCGTCGTACCGCTTCGGGCCGATCAGGCTGAACACGTCGCCCTCCCGGCCGTCCTCGCGGACCAGGGTGGCGGTCAGGCCCAGCCGGCGGCGGGCCTGGAGGTCCGCGGTGAAGCGGAAGATCGGCGCGGGCAGCAGGTGCACCTCGTCGTAGACGACCAGGCCCCAGTCGCGGGCCCCGAACAGGTCCAGGTGGGTGAAGGCGCCGCCGCGCCGCGAGGTGAGCACCTGGTACGTGGCGATGGTGACCGGCCGGATCTCCTTGCGCTCGCCGGAGTATTCGCCGATCTCCTCCTCGGTGAGCGAGGTGCGGGCGATCAGTTCCCGCTTCCACTGTCGACCGGCGACCGTGTTCGTCACCAGGATCAGCGTGGTCGCCTTCGCCTCGGCCATCGCCGCCGCGCCGACCAGCGTCTTGCCGGCGCCGCAGGGCAGCACCACCACGCCCGAGCCGCCGGCCCAGAACGCCTCCACGGCTTCCCGCTGGTACGACCGCAGCGTCCACGGCTTGCGACCGTCCTTACCCGCCTCGGCCAGCTCGATCGGGTGCGCCTCACCGTCGACGTACCCGGCCAGGTCCTCCGCCGGCCAGCCCAGCTTCAGCAGGGCCTGCTTGAGCCGACCCCGCTCGGACGGGTGCACCGCGATGGTGTCGTCGTCGAGTTTCGCGCCGAGCATCCCGGCCAGTTTCTTGCTCTTGGCCACCTCGACCAGCACCACCCGGTCCAGGGCGCGCAGGACCAGGCCGTGGGCCGGGTCGTTGGCGAGTTGGAGCCGGCCGTAGCGGTCCATGGTCTCGGCCACGTCGACGAGCAGGGCGTGCGGCACCGGGTAACGGGAGTATTTGATCAGCGTGTCCACCACGCCCTCGGCGTCGTGACCTGCGGCGCGGGCGTTCCACAGCCCGAGCGGAGTCAGCCGGTACGTGTGCACGTGTTCGGGGGAGCGTTCCAACTCGGCGAAGGGCGCGATCGCCATCCGGCAGGCCTGCGCGTCCGGGTGATCGATCTCCAACAACAGCGTCTTGTCCGACTGCACGATCAGGGGTCCACCGCTCACGCCGAATCCTCTCCTCCGTACGGCCGATCCGGCCGCCACGGCAGGTGCCTGACCTGCCTCAAAGCGACCATCCAGTGTTGCACGCCGGGAGCCGGTGGCAAGAAAGTCCATGTCCTACCGCAACCAACCCACTGCACCAGGCCGTCTAGCAGGAAGGGGGGTCGGTCGGCGTCGGTGCGTGCGCGTTCGACCGCGGTCGAACGGGCCAGGCGCGGGGGCCGTTCCCGTGACCGCGGACCAGCCAACGGGGGCGAGCGGCACGCCCCGACCCGACCGGCGACCCCCCCTCAGGCCGTTTCGCCACCACCGCATCCCGGGTATGAGCAGGACAAGATCAGTCGCGCGGGGTGCTGGCCGGTTGCCGCGCAGGGTGACACTCTTGTGACTGCACGTGCCGGACCGCATGGGGGAGGGCAGATGTCGGTCGACCAGGAAGTGCTAACCGAACGCGAGCAGGCTGAACCGGTCTCCACCGCGACAGTGATCGCGTACGCGATCTTCGGGGTCCTGCTCACCAGTTGGTTCCTCTTCATCTGGCTGGTGGTGCAGAAGGGTTTCGTCGACTCGGTCGGTGAGGTGGCGGGCATCGGGTTCGCGTTGCTGCTGCTCGTGGCGATCGTCGGGTCGGTACGACGCAACGGACGCTGACGCGGCTCGCCGGATCACTTCTCCAACACGGCGGCGGTGATCCGGTGCAGCGCGAAGGTGTGCAGCATCTCCGTTCGTTCGTCCTCGGCGCGCAGGTAGCCGGCACCGAGTGAGACCGGCCGCACCAGGCGCGACGCGGTCGCCCCGTGTGCGTCGACATAGCCGACCCAGACCAGCGCCTTGTCGCGTACCGCCTGTTGCAGCACGGCAAGCGCGTCGCTGTGACTGTGCGCGGGCACCGGCCCGGTCGGAGTCGCGCCGCGTACCGCCGCCGGCGCCCGCCGAGCCGCCCGCGCCGCCGCCTCGCCCCGCCGGATCTGCTCGACCACTCCGAGCAGGCGCGGCAGCGGCAGGCGCGGGCTCGCGAGCGGGTCGACCGCCCGCGCGGCCACCGACACCCGGGCCGGTGCCCGCCGGGCTTTCGGCCGGGTGAGCATCGCCGAACCGGTGGCGTCCTCGGCCACCGGCGCGTAGCCGGCGTCCCGCAGCACCCCCAGCATCCGACCGGCCTGGTACGCGGTGACGAGCACCGTCGGTGCGAGCCGGCGCAGCGCCAGCTCCGCCACCCGCCGGTCGGCCAGCACCTCGGCCAGCAGCGCCTCGTCGTCACTGCGCAGGTACGCCCCGGCGGAACCACCGCGCAGCCCACCGTGCTTGCGGGCCACGTCGTCGATGAGGTACGTCAACCCCTGCGGGACCGGCGTACGCGACCGTCGCCGGAACAGCGTGTGCAGGTCGTCCGCGGAGTGGCCGGCGTCCAGCGCCCGGCGCACACTGCCCGCGGTGACCCGGTGCACGCTCGCCCCACCTGCCGACTCGGGTTCGGCGACCACCTCCAGTTCGGCGGCGAGCGTGGGCTCCGGTGGCCCGGGCACCACCACGGTCAGGTCGGCCTGCACCAGGAAGTGATCCACCGGGGCGGGCAGCAGCGCGTCCAGCGCCCGGACCGCTGTGCCGGCCCCCGCGTCCTCGGCCCGCAGCCCGAGCGGGTCGTCGGTGTCCCGGTCCTCGGTCGCGGTGGCCTCGGCCAGCAGCAGCCGCCCGTACGAGGTGAGCGCCCCCAGTCCCGTCACGCCCAGCGTGGCCGCCTCGGCGAGCACCTCCCGGTGGGCCGCCTCCCGGCCCCGACTACGCCGGGGCGCCCGCCACTCCAGCAGCGCCTGCACCTCGTCGGCGGTGGGTGCGGTCGCCGGCTCCAACTCGGCGAGCACACCGAGCACCGCCCGCCGGGCGGCCGGCGCGCCGGCCCGCTCCGCCTCGGCGGAGAGCACAGTGATCGGTCGGTCCCGGTCGTCACGCTGGCCGATCAGCCCGGCCTGACGGGTCATGGTCAGCCACGCCCGCGCCAACTGCTCCCAGCGCTGGGCCAACGAACCGGCCCGCCACAGCTCGTACCCGCCGGTGGGCAGCACCTGCTGGTCTGCGCCGTACCGGGCGGCGGCACCGGGCAGCTCGACCTCACCGGCCAGCCCGGTCGCGTACGCCACCTCCAGCAGCAACGCGGCAGTCGACTCGTCCAGCCCGGTGCTGCGGGCCAGCCGCCGCAGGTCACGTACGCCGATGCCGCCCGAGCGCAGCACCGGTGCGGGCTCGGCGGCCAACTGTTCCAGCAGCGCCTCGGTGTGGCGTACCACCTCCATGGTCTGCCCGGCCCCGGCGGAGTCGGCGGCCTTCGGCTCCCGGCCGGGAGCGGCCACCGGCGGCGGGCTGGTGCGCAGCGGACCCAGCGGTCCGGTGTCGCGGCGCAGCAGCAGCCCGACCTCCCGGGGCAGCTCGACCACGCCCGTGCCGCCACCCTTGCCGCCGCTGACCTGCACCAGCAGCTTGTGGTCGACCAGCCAACGGACCGGGGAGCCGGTCGGTGCGCCGCCGTTGACCTCGTCCGGCGGCAGTCCGTCGTCGGCGCCGGCCGCCGGAGCCTGCAACGCGCCAGGGGGCACGCTGCCGACCGGTGGCCCGGCCGCGAGCCGGTCCAGGATCGCCCGCGCCGACGGGGGCGCGGTGAGCAGCGTCCGCCGCAGCTTCGCCGGGTCCGCGCAGAGCGCCGCCGTGCGCGGGTCCAGCTCCGCCGCGGGTCGACCCAGCCCGGCCGGGTACGGGGAGACCTCGTCGATGCCACCGATCAGCTGCAACTCGTGGTCGGGACCGTAGAGCAGGAGCCGGTCGCGGAGCCGGTCGACGGCGGCCCGGACGAATGTGGGTGCGGGCGGGTGTTGGCCGGCGGTGGCCATCGCGAGGACCCCGTCGACCGAGGTGGTGCCGTCGGCCGGGTCACGGGTCAACCGGGCGGCGTCCATGATCTGGAGGGTGAACTGGTCCAGCTCGTCCAGGGCACGCGACACCGAGACCCGGGACTGGGCCCGGATCGCGAGCGCGGTGATGTCGGCGGGTACCGGCACGACGAGGTCGGGCCGCAGTTGGAGCAGGGCGGCCAACGAGTCGTCGGGCAGCGACCGCAGGTGGTCGGCGAGTGAGGTGCTCATCGTCGTTCCACGCTAGCCCGCACCGGGGTGCTCCCGCCCATCGGACGACCGGGCCGGGTCGGACGGCCGGGTAGCTTTCCAGGATGTCCTCACTGACTGTCGGGTTCGATCTCGACATGACCCTGATCGACTCGCGGCCCGGCATCGCCGCGGCGTACCGGGCGCTCACCGAGCGGACCGGCGTTTCCGTGGACGCCGAGGCGGCGGTGTCCCGGCTCGGCCCGCCGCTGCGGGTGGAGATCGCCCGCTGGTTCCCACCCGAGCAGGTCGAGCAGGCGGTCCAGATCTACCGCGAGGTCTACCCGGCGTACGCGATCACCCCGAGCGTCCCGATGCCCGGCGCCCGGGAGGCGCTCGACGCGGTGCGGCAGCGGGGCGGCCGGGTGCTGGTGGTCACCTCGAAGATCGGCCGGCTGGCCCGGCTGCATCTGGACCACCTGGGGCTGGTGGTGGACGAGCTGGCCGGAGACCTGTTCGCCGCGGAGAAGGCGACGGCGTTACGCGCCCACGGCGCGACCCACTATGTCGGCGATCACGTGGCGGACATGGTGGCCGCCCAGGCGGCTGGCGTACCCGGAATCGCGGTGGCCACCGGGCCGTGCTCGACCGAGGAACTGCGGGCCGCCGGTGCGGCGGTGCTGCTGGCGGATCTCACCGGATTCCCGGCGGCGCTCGACGACGTGATCCGGCTAGCCTTGAGGCAGTAGACGGCTCAACACGAAGCAGAGGTTCTCAGGTGCCTACGGGTCGAGTGAAGTGGTACGACGCGGCCAAGGGATACGGGTTTGTCACCAGTGACGAGGGTGGCGACGTGTACCTGCCGAAGACCGCGCTACCGGCGGGTGTCACCGACCTCAAGGGCGGCCAGCGGATCGATTTCAGCGTGGTGGACAGCCGGCGGGGCACCCAGGCGATGGGTGTGAAGCTGCTGGACGCACCGCCCTCGGTGACGGAGCTGCGCCGCCGACCGGCCGAGGAGCTGCACGGCCTGGTCGAAGACATGATCAAGGTGCTGGAGGCGAAGGTCCAGCCCGATCTACGCCGGGGGCGGTTCCCGGATCGTAAGACCGCGCAGAAGGTCGCTCAGCTGGTCCACGCGGTCGCCCGCGAGCTGGAGGTCTGAGGCACCAGCCCGGCGTCGGCGGCCCGGCCGAGCAACGCCTCCACGGCGGCGAACCCCGACTGACCCAGGTCGGCGGTGTACTCGTTGACGTAGAGGCCGATGTGCCGGTCCACCACGTCGGGCTCCATCTCCTGGGCGTGCGCCAACACGTACTCCCGGCTGGCCGTCGGGTCGGCCCAGGCCCGCCGGACGGAGTCCCGGATCCACCCGGCGGCCTGCTCCGGGTCGACGACGCCGCGCCGGGCCAGGATGGCGCCGAGCGGGATCGGCAGACCGGTGTCCGCCTCCCACCACTCACCCAGGTCCACCAAAGCGGTGAGGCCGTGCCGGGGATAGGTGAACCGGGCCTCGTGGATCACCAGCCCGGCGTCGTAGCGGCCGGCGGCGACCCCGGGCATGATCTCGTGGAACGGCACCACCTCGATGCGCCCCGGCATCCGTCCCGCCGTCCAGAGCCGGAAGAGCAGGTACGCGGTGGTCCGGTCGCCGGGCACCGCGACGGTCGCCCCGCTCAGGTCGGCGCGATCCGGCCCGCCGGCGCGGTCGGCCCGGGTGAGCACCAGCGGCCCGCAGCCTCGTCCCAGCGCACCGCCACACGGCAGCAGGTGGTAGTCGTCAAGCAGCCACGGCAACGCCGCGTAACTCACCTTCACCAGGTCGAACGCCCCCCGCTCGGCGGCCGTGTTCGTCACGTCCACGTCGGCGTAGGTCACCTCGACCGGCGGCGCACCCGGCACCTGCCCGTGCACCAGTGCATGGAACACGAACGTGTCGTTCGGACAGGGCGAAATAGCCAGCGACACCACCACACCCCCACCGTAACCC
>NZ_POTX01000071.1 GCF_003236305.1 Micromonospora endophytica
GTGTGCGGCAGGGGTTTCGGGTCGTGGGCTGGGTGGTGGGGTCGGGGCCGAAGATGGCGGTGGCGGCGTTGGTGGCAAGGATGGCTTGGGTGGTGGCGGATAGGCCGAGCCTGTTCATCGCGAAGATGATGTGGTGTGCCATGACGTCGCGTAGCCCGCGATGGAGTCGACCTGCGGCGGCGAGGTGAGCCAGGTCGTGGCCGGCGGCGGCGTACGCTGCGGCCCAGCCGGCAGCGGCGGCCCTGGGCGTACTTGGCGTGGTGACGGTGGTGAGGTCGGTGCCCATCAGCTTTCGAAGGGCGGCGTGCAGTGCCGGGATGGTGTTGGGGTCGGGTGCGTCGGGTGGTGGTCGGTGGTTGGCGACCTTGTTCCAGACGTCGCCTTGTTCGTACCAGTCCAGACCGGCGGCGCGTAGCAGCGTGCTGGTGAGCAGGATCGCGAGTTCTCGCCGGTGCCGGGCGGTGGGGTCTGCTGCGGTAGTGGCGAGGTAGTCCAGGACGTGTCGGCTGTCGGCGTGCCACAGCCGGTGCGCCACGGTCATCGCCGGGGTGCCACCGAAGGCGCGGGTTTCCGGCTCGTACACGACTTCGACCGCTGTGGCGATGAGCTGGTCGCGTTCGAGTGTGTGTAAGCGGTCGAGCAGGTGGGTTCGCGCCTGCATGGTGGCGGGGAGGTAGCGCAGCCGCCATTGGGGTGTCTTGCGGATGAAGAACCATGCGGTGATGAGCTTCTCGGCCTCCGCCTCGGTGAGCATGGGCACCAGGTGAGCGACGGCGATGTCGTCGGCCTGGACGGGGTCGGATAGTTCGATGGTGATCTGAAGCCAGGGTGGGGGTATCACGGCCGTCCTTGCATAGTGGGCGGGGGCGGTCAGGCCAGGAGGAGGACTGCGTCCCAGGCGGATGCGGGCGTGGCGCTGGTGCCGACGGCGTGCAGTGCGAGGGCGGCTCCGGCGGCTCCGTCCATGAGCTCGGGGTCGGTCATGTTCTGAGTCAGTTGGGTGGCGAGATGAGCTGCGAGGTCGGGCAGTTCGGCGACCAGGGCGGGGCTGCGAGCGTCGACGGCCATGCGAAAGGCGGACTGGAGCAGGCCGGCTTTCCCATGGCACAGGCCGATTTCGGGGAGCAGCGCGCGTTGGCTGGGATCGCGCAGCGCGGCGAGCATCGCGTGTTCCGCTGTTATTTGGCGGGTGGTGTCATCGAGGGCGATGCCGGCTAGTTGTTGGGCCCGGGCGGTGCCAGCGATGCCGTAGCACCAGGAGGGTCGGGGGCGTTGGGGTGGTGCGAGGCGGCGGACGTGGTCGATGGTGAGGTAGCCGGGCCACCAGGCACCCGTGCTGTCGTCTCGGCGCCATTCGTCGGTCCAGGCGCAGAGCCGGGCGAGTGCGTCGTGGATGCCGACGTCGTGCAGGTTGTGCAGGACGGCGAGGGACAGCAGCGCGATGACGGCGTTGATGCCGTGGGCGACGCCGATGTTGCCGTGCCCGTGCGGATGGTCTGGGTGGGGCTCGCCGGACAATCCCACAGACATCCACCACGGCGGCAACCCTTCGGGACCGGTGCTGCTCGGGCGGTGGTGGGTGAGGCGGACTAGGTAGCCGAGCACGTCGCGGGTGATGGGGTGAGCGGGGTGGCGGTGCAGGTGGTAGACGCCGAGTCCGGTCAGGCCGTGGATCAGGTCGAACTCGCGCATCAGTAGTGGTTCGTCGCGGTCGATGCGGGCGTGGGCGGCGGCCAGCCGGGTGCGGGTGAGCGCGATCGTGGTGTCGTCGATCGCGGACAGAGTGCGCCGGTACTGGGTGGTGCCGGCGGCGTGCAGGGCGAAGCCGAGGGCAGGCGCGCCGTGGAACAGGTTGGCGTTGCCGCCGGCGCTGATGGGCTGGGAGGCGGCGAGTTTCAGCCAGGCGTGGGCAGCAGCGTCGTCGCCGCGGCCGGCGCGGGCGCGTTCGATGTGCAGGAGGGCGATGCCGACCGCGCCGCCGGCGAGGGACTGTGGCCTGGCCCGCCTATCCAAGGACTCGCGGTGGATAGCTCGCGGGTCGGCTAGCGCCTCGGCGGTTGCCGTGGCCGCCGCCAGCGCGGCCGGGTGTGGTCTGGTCATGGGTGGCTCCGTGCGCGGGTGGTCCAGCTCAGCGCGGCGGCGCGGGCCAGGTGCAGGCAGATGCGTTCGCTGTCCGGGTCAGGTCCGATCATGCGGGTGTGGTGCAGATGCAGGAGGTCGGGCAGCAGGCTGTCGGGGCCGTCCGGGAGGGTTCGTAGGGTGTCGCGGTAGGCGGACAGGGCTTGGCGGCGAAGGCCCCACCGGGCGCGGAGTTCTTCACCGCCCGACAGCTCTGCCAGGCCGGACTGGTCGGGGTTAGCCAGCTGGACGGCACGCTGGTAGACCTCGCGGGGCGGGGCGGGCTGGTGCGGGCGGATGTGGTCGATCAGCCATCGCAAACCTCCGACCGTGTCGCCGATGAAGGCGGTGGTGATGTCCACCAAGCTCGCGGCGGTCACCGCACGGACATCGGTTTCCTGGTGGCGGTCGCTGACGGTAAGTTGCGTGAGGGCAGCCGCCGAGTCGGCGGCGAACACCTTCTCGACTGTGGTGGTGGCGGTGGGTCCGCCGAAGCGGGCCGTCTCCGGGTAGTCGGTGTCGACCTGCACCCGGGCGACCAGGCCAGCGCGGCGAAGGTGCTGGGCCCACTCGCCCACCAGACCATCGAGGGACCCGCCGGTGAGTCGCAGACGCAGGTGTGGGTCGGGGTCGCCGTAGCGGAGGAACCACCACCGGGCGTGAGGGCCGAGCCGGTTCAGAAGGGTCGGTAAGTGCCGGGTGAGGATGGCGGTCTGCCGGTCCGGGTGACCGTACAGCTTGAGGTAGAGGCGACCGTCCGTGCCGGGAAGATGCCCGTGCTCGCGGACGTTCACCACCGGTGTGGTGGCGAGTAGCCGCGGCGGGGGCGCCGGATCGCCCGTGGCCGCGAGGGGAATGACGACCTCGTGTGCATGGCCGCCGATCCACTCGGCGGCGTCCGGTGGTGGTGCGGCCCGCAGCAGCGCTGTCGGCCGGCGGTTCAGGTAATCGCGGAGCAATGCCTGGTGCGCGGGCGCGGCCAGGTCCAGGCTGATGCGCTGGTCGCCATCACCGAGGTACACCGTCTGCGGGCAGGCGACCGCGTCACGCCACGAGGTGAGGCCCTGGGTCCACTCTCCCCAGGCGGCGTCGGGGGCGGGCAGGGTGCTGGCTGGTAACAGCCAGCGCGCTGGCGACAGGATGGTCCGCCGGTAGCGCAGGGCGGGCAGGAACGGCAGATCGTTCGCGGCACCCCAATCGACGGCACTACACGGCACGGTGAAGGCGACGGGAGCTTCGGCGAGGAACCGCACGATCGGCAGGGTGTAGTACGTCTGCTCGACAGCGTTGAGCACGACCGGCTCCACCACACAACGCCGGGACACCGACACCAGATACACGCGGTCGGCGTCGGCGGTGACCGCGATGTCGTCCACCGCAATCCGCCCGGAGGCGTTGTCGTGGTACTCCCCGAGCGTGATGGCGTGCGGCATCATCTGCGGGGCGCGGGCGACGTCCTCGGTGATCGTGTACGGGGTCACCGCCGACACCTGCGCGAGCAACGCACCGCGAGTTGCCGTGGGCACAGCCGCGTACTGTCCGGCGATTCGCTGCCGGTCCGTTGGGCCGAAGAGGTCGAGGAACCGGCCGGTGGTGGTGCCCGCGTTGCGGGACACGCCGACGACCGCGAGCCGGAACTCGCCCTCATCGAGGTCCTGAGCGGTGCGGGCCTGAACACTGACGGTCATCTCAGTGCTGGGCTGCACCCGGGTGATCGGAACCCCTCCGGACAGGCTGCGGATCAAGGCGTCGTCGAGTACGACCTCGCGCTGACGCCGTAGCGCCGCCCCCTGAGCCAGGGCCAGCAGCTTCCGATCCCGCTCGGTCAGGGCCACCGGTGGCGCGGGCGGGGCATCCTGGTAGCCGGCGGGGAACCCGAGGCCGACATCGGCGTCCACCACGTCGCGGACCGGGACCAGCGCGTGCGGCCCGTAGCGTTCCAGGAAACGGCGGTGCCACGCCGCCCATCCCGCCCGTTCGACAGCGGCGAGGCGCACGAGTACGCCAGCGGCTGCTGCGGCCTCCACCGCGACAGCGTCGGGAAGCCGTAGGTCGACGTCCAGCCGCAGATCGACCGCCACCGGTGGCTCGTCTGCGGGATGCAGAGCAGCCATCGTCGTGGCAAGCCGGTCACGATGCTGCCCGGTGGCCCCGCTCGGGGTCGCGTTGTGTCGTGTGACTTGCTTGATCAGGGCGCGCAGCCCGTCGCGCGTGGACCGTGCATGGACGAGTGCGTCGTGGCCAACGCTGTTGTCGTCGACGTCGGCCAACACCTGGTCGAGTCCTGTCATGACGGCGGACAGCGGGTCGGTGGACGTGGTCGGTGGCCGTAGCGCGGTCAGCAGGAGCCGCTGCGACACCATCTTCGCCAACAGCGCACGCACTGTGCTGGTGGCGACAGCATGATCGGTGGCGAGCTTGTCCGCCAGATCGTTGAGCCGGATCGGATCCCTCGCCGCAGCCAGCGCGGCACGGACCGGACCGGTAGCGCGCACATGCACCTGGGTGAGCGCCTCGCCCGGAGCCTGGTGGGGACGGTAACCCAGCACGATGCGGCCGTCGCGACAGGTCAGCAGGTTGTTGGCGCGAACGGTCAGGTACGGCCTAACCATCGGATCGGACTCGATGCGGTCGACCAGGCCGGCCAACCACTGGGCACGTACCCGCGCCACCGCTAGGTGCCCGTCACCGACCCGTACCGCTGTGGTCGGCGCCAGGCGGGCGGTGGCGACCCCGGCGAACAGCCCGTATGGCGTTGCCCGCCCGCAGGCCCGCAGCAGGTATCGCAAGACCGACACCACCACTCGCCGCCTCTCACGCTCACCCATCGTCCGGCCACCGCAGACCGCGCGAACGCGTTCGATGAGTACCGGGCTGGCTTGCTCCAGCGAGGCGGCGAACTCTGGCACCGCGAGGACCTGCCGCAACCACGGCCGCCACGACGCCGCGCCAGCCCCCGACCCGGTCAGATCCGGCCATCCGACAGGCAAACGATCTGGAGCGCACACCGCGACACGCACCATCACGGCGTCCAGATGTCGGTACACGCGTCCTCCCTCACGGGCGAGGCGTCTGACCACACGGCAACTACCGCGCGGCCAGACGCCCCTGGATCTCGGCCTACTTCGGGCAGGTGGTGCTACACGCCGACTGGCAGGTCTTGCCGCACCCGTCGTTGGTCATGTAGATCAGCTTGTCGACGCTCTCGCCGGACTCGACGAACGTGACGTCCAGCTCCCAGTCATCCGGACCGAACTCGCCGGTCATCCCGTCTGCGGGTGTTGGCGCCGTTGAAACAGTCCTCCGCTCGGTCATGATCGACACGACAGCCTCCTTCGAGGGGTTGTGATACCTCCAGCGCCCCGGGGCGGGACGCCGGCAGCTGTCAGGGCCAGGACACCGCGACGACGCCGTGGCGCTTCGGCGCGTACCACCCCACCGGGGCGGCCCCGTCCCCACCGGTGGGGATGTACTCGATGCGCGCGGCACCGCGGCGGCGGTACTGCGCCGCCCAGCGCCGCAACAGCCCCACGTACCGCCCGGCGACCGCCTCGGCGCGCGCCCCGTACGCGAAGACACCGCTCTCCCACCCGCCGGTGTCCTCGTTCTCGCGTTTGGTCCGGTACGCGAAACTGCCACCCTCGACTAGTACGGCAGCGCCGTACGTCACCGCCGGGGTGAACACCCCGTGGTCCACGAGCTGTTGACTGGCATATAGAAACGGCACCTGCGGAGCGCTCGTCACCACGAACAGCTCCAGCTCGTCGGGCAGGTCGAAGGCCGCCCCGGACCACCGCTCGATCTTCGGCCCGTGCATGGCCTTACGCAGCGCCGGCACGTCGAAGCCCGAATCCGGACCGTCGAGGCGCAGGGTCGCCTCACCGTTGATCGGTACCACCGTCTCGGTGAACGTGCCCTCGCCCTGCATCGGCACAAACCCACCAAGGCAATAACTGTGGCTCACCAGCCCGGGCCCAGACCGATCGAACGCGATACACCGCGACAGCCCGGCGAACCGCAACGGCACGACGATCCGGCCTCGCTCCGACAGCTGCTCGATCCAAGCCGGCGGGATGTCCCACGCACCCACCGTGACGATGATGCGGTCATACGGCGCATGCTCCGCCACGCCGTACTCGGCGTCGGCCTGCAACACCCGCACCCGCTCATAGCCGGCCGACCGCAGGCAGACACGGGCCCTAGCAGCGATCTCCGGGTCGATGTCCACCGACGTCACCGAACCCTCGGCACCGACGAGTTCCGCGATCAAGGCCGCGTTGTACCCACCCGACCCGATCTCCAGCACCCGCATCCCCGGCTCGATCTCGGCCTGCTCCAGCATCACCGCCTGGATGTGCGCCGCCGAGACGGAGCTGAGCGCCGTGCCATCCGGACCGGTCTTCGTCACCAACGGAGTGTTCGCCTCGTACACCACCTCCAGCGGCTCGCCGGGTGCGAACAGGTGACGGGGCACGACCGAGAATGCAGCGGCCACGGCCTCCGACGCGATGGTGTCCTCGCGCAACTCCGACACCATCGCCGCACGTAACACCGCGGGATCCTGGACACGCTGATCGCTTGTGGTCGTCATGTGTTCCCACCTCAGCTACTTGATTGACTACCGCCGTGCGTCGAGCAGCGACGTTGCTCTCCGTGGCAGTGATCGGAGAATGGGAAGGTCCTTGCCGGAACCTCACCAAGTACGCCACACACGATCACTCATCGTGAACATCAGGGGAATACCGACTTGCGGTCCGACTTCACGGTGATTCGTGTCGCTACGAGGTGTGACAGCGTGAGAGCTGGATGATCTAGACAACCGGTGGCATAGTCGGCAGAGGTCGGCATGCTGGGTAGAGGGGAAGTCGGTGCCTCGTCATCCGGACACCACGATCAGGCCGAACACCGCGCTCATTGAGGCCCGGCATCGCCTGTCCTCGCCGATGCGTCCTGGCCAGTGCATGTCCCGCAGTGAGCTGGCCGATGCGGTCAACGCGGCGCTCGACCGGATTTACGTGGGCCGTGACGTCACCGCCCATTACGTCGACTTCCGTTGGCTCGGCAAGCTGGAGCGTGGCGAGCATCGCTGGCCCAGCCAAGCGCGGCGAGCAGCGCTGCGTCAGGTACTTGGCGCCGCCACCGATGCCGATCTCGATCTCTACAGCCCTCGACGAAGCGATGGAACAGGCGTCATCGACGAGACGATCGAGCCCCGACCAGGCAGTTGGGACGAGACCATCCACCTGTTGCGCGAACAGTGGCATCTCCTGGTGCAGAACGACAAGATGTTCGGCCCCGAGTACGCGCTGATGGGCGTCATCAGACAATTGACGGCGATCGAGGGCCTTCCGAACGAGGTGCCCCAAGCGCTTCGCCCCGCCGTCATCCGCCTCGCCGCCCAGTATGCCGAATCCGCGGCATGGCTGCATCAATCCCTCAACGACCACGCCGCAGGCCACCGCCGGACACGACAGGCTCTCGCCTGGGCAGGCCAGATCGCTGACCCGACCATGACCGCCTGGGCCACCTACCGCAGCAGCCAACAATGGTTGACCAGCGGACACCCCGCCCAGGCCGTCGAGCAGGCCGAAGCGGCGCTGCTCTACGACCAGAAGCTTCCCGGACCGATGCGGGCGGCGCTGCGTGTCCAGCACGCGCACTCCCTCGCCGCCACAGGCGAACACCGCGCGGCGCTGCGCCTGCTGGACGCCGCGCATCGCTGGGCAGCGGACCGTCACCCGGGAAAGCCAGAGGGCGAGCACGGCTCCTACTGCACCAGCGGCTACATCGAAGTGCACCGCGGGGCGTGTCTTCGGCTGGCGCAGCGGCCACAGGAGGCAATCGACGTCATCGACGAAGCTCTCCCTACGATTCCACGGCGGCATCGCCAGGACTTCGCCGCCGCCCTGCTGAACAAGGCGATGGCCCATGCCGCAGCGAACCAACCCGACCAGGCTGCGGCGACGGCACACCGCGCCTTGCCGATCGCGCGCCGGGCGGGATCACGACGAATCCTGCATCAACTCGCGCACCTCGGCACCGCAGTCAGCGGACACCAGCAACTGCCAGAAGTCCGCGCCTTCCTAGATGGCCTCAAGAAGGACACCTGATGGCATCCGACGTCGAGTTGGCCGCGATGCGGCAAGCGATCACACTATCGTCGTTCGGCTTGGGCACCACGAGCCCAAACCCGCCCGTCGGCTGCGTCATCCTCGATCGCCATGGTGACGTTGTCGGCGCCGGCTATCACCGCCGCAAAGGAGAAGCCCACGCCGAAGTGAACGCGCTCAGCACAGCGGGCGCCGCAGCGCGAGGCGGCACCGCCGTCGTCACACTCGAACCCTGCAACCACATCGGCGTCACCCCGGCCTGCCGCCAGGAACTCATCAACGCCGGCATCGCCCGAGTCGTCATCAGCGTCCTCGACCCGACCTCCCGAGGCGACGGCGGCGCCGCCATGCTCACCGCCCACGGCATCGACGTCGAGACCAACGTGCTGCCCGACGAGACCCTCACCGTCCTCGGCCCCTGGCTCGCCGCCACCCGCCGCCGCCGTCCCTACCTGATCTGGACCTACGCCTACGACAATCAGGACAGCCAGCCTGTCAACGAGCAACTAACCGCGGATCTGCGAAGTAGGACAGACCTCGTGCTCAGCGACAAGACAATCGAGGAGGGCGTCCCCGGCGGTCACGCGCCCGAACACTTCACGCTGCCCGACGACCTGAGCGCTGATCTCCGACCGTGGCTGTCGGCCTGCTACGCCACCGGCTCGCGAACCATCCTGGCCGTTGGAGCCCATCATGCCGGCGAGCTCCACGACGACCTTGACTGCGTCGATGAGATCGTGGTCGCCATCGAAAGAGCCCGACCGACGGGGGGCATCGCGGCAGCCACCGCAGACCTCACGCCAGCGGGTTTCGAGCTGGCTGATATCTCGCCCGGTAGCACGGGTGTGCGTGTTCGCCTTCGCCGGCCCAAGCCGTCTTTTGGACGAGCCGACATCGCACAGCCGGGCATGCGCTGATGCGCTGCTGCCGCAGCCGGGGTCGAGCGAGCACTGCCTGCCATACCTAGAACGCATGAGCCTAGAGCAGGTACGCCGAGGCCGGCCGGGGAGTCATCGAGTTGGTTCGGCCACGCCGAGGGGAGGATGGTCGGGTGCGTGCGGAAGAGGCGATCGACGCGGTGACGTCGGCAGCCACCGGAGCGGGCCTATCGGCTCACGACGCCACCGTGGTGCGCGTCGGCGAGAACGGTGTGGTCCTGCTGCCAAGCGCCGGTGTGCTGGCGCGGGTGCTACCAAGGGCGGCGAAGGACAGCAACCCCCGTCGGGAAATCGAGGTCGCTGCATGGCTGGCCTCGCGACAAGTGCCTGTCGTGCACCCCGCACGGCCGGAGCCAATCATCGTTGGGCAATACGTGGTGTCGCTGTGGGAGTATCTTCCCGATAGCCGGCCGGCCGACTTGGTCACCCTCGCCAGATGCCTGCGTCGGGTACACGCTGTTGCCGTCCCGACAGATCTGTTGCCCTACTTGTCGCCGTTTGACAAGTTCGAAGAGCGGCTAGAGGCGGGCGCTGGCCTCGATGTCCACGACCGTCTATTTCTTCGCCAATTCCGGGGTGACCTCTCGGCTCGGTGGGCAACGACGAAATTCACGCTCGGTGAAGGGGTGCTGCACGGCGACGCGCATATGGAGAATCTCCTGGTGACGGCCGACGGCCGAGAGGCATTCGTGGATCTGGAGACGGTGTGTATTGGACCGCCGGAATGGGATTTGACTCTGACGGCCCTCTACTACGAGTGTGGATGGTTCTCCGCAACACAGTACGTCGAGTTCGTTCAGACGTATGGATTCGATGTCCGCCTTAGCCCGTCGTGGCCGGTGCTGCGGCTGATTCGCATGCTGCGGATGACTTTATGGCTGGCTCAGTCAGCGGACAACGATCCGCAACGACAGTGCCAGCTGAGGCATCGCATCGCCACGTTGCGAGACGGAACCGCTCCCGCCGGCTGGACGGGCTACTAGACCTGGCGCACACACTCGGCTACGTGCGCCCGCGCTGCCGCGAGCTCACCTGCAAGGCTCGGCTCCGGGTCGGAGTTTGCGAGGACGGAATCAAGTACGCGAAGGTCATCGCGCAGCCGGCTGGAGTGAACGCCCCGCGCGTCAGTCAAGCCAGCCCGTACCGAGTTCAACCCGCTGGCGAAGTTACCGTTGCGTACCTGGAGGCAGGCAATCCTAATCATGGTGAGAGCCCGCGATCTAGCAGCTCCCATTGGATGATAGGAGTACGCCGACTGCAACCGACTGATAGTCATGGCCATCTGTTGGCGGTCATGGGTGGCCATGGCGATGTCGAACAGGGCATGGCCGGCGTCACCGAGAATCTGGCCGGCATCGGCGTAGTAGCCCCAAACCGGATCTTCTGCCCCATCCAACCCACTGGCCGCGAACTCCTCATCGCATTGAGCGACCGCGCGGATGCACGCCTGCGAATCGTGGCTTTTTGCATAGGCGCGAGCCTCCACGATCCGAACCGCCGCACGTCCCAGTGGGGGAATGCCGCGCCAATCCGAGTGAACAAGGCCAATCACATCAAGAGCGTCCGAGACCTGCCCGACGTACGTGAGATGCCGGCCCAATGTGGTGGCGGTGTGTGCCCGTTGCTGAACGTCCTCGGCTTCGGTGGCCAACTGCATGGCCATAACGAGGTACCGCTGGGTGGTCGCCGGTGCATCACCTGAATCGAAGCACGCCCATCCGGCAAGGTCAGCAAGTCGGGCTGCCGTCGCCAGCCAGGTTCGGCGTACCGTTTCGGTGGCTGACGCTTGACGGGCGACCAGACAGGCCCATTCGAGCTGTCCGGCCATCGCGGCGCGAGCGAGTCCGCCACCGTGCTGGTGGTCCCACTCTTCGAACAAGGCGATGCTGCGTTGAAGCGCCTCGACATGAGGTGACTCGATCCTGGTCGGTGCCTGTAATCCGCGTTCGGACGTCCACGGTCCCGGAAGCTGCGTAAGGTCGCCTGGCAGCTTGCCGAACCATGCAGCCGTTACTTGCCGGCGATCGGGGATCGCGCGGCTTTCGGTGCGTCGCGGGCTGTAGAGGCCGAGTTCGGCGTCGGTGGTGGCGGCGAGCACGTGGCGGAGGGCAGTGCGGCGTTCGCGGCTGGGCCAGCGGTGTTCTCCACGTTCGAGTTTGCCGACCCATCTGTGGTCGACGTAGTGGGCGGTGAGGTTTCGCCCGGGGTAGAGGTGGTCGAGGGCGGTGTTGATGGCGTCGGCCAGCTCGGCTCGGGACAAGTGTTGGCCGGGCCGTTGTGGGGACGTCAGGCGTTGGCGGGCCTGGACGAGCAGCCTGTTGGGCGTGATGACGGTGTCGGGGTGGCGCGGCATTCTCGCCTCCTTCGCAGGCGGGTCGTGTCGGACTGTTCCGTCACCCCTGGCTCAGCAGGGCGGCAAGATGGTCGTCGAACGACTGCGCGAGGCTTGCCAACAGGGCTTCGCCCTTGGCTGCGGTGCCTGCTGAGGGTCGGCCGATGACGCCCGTCTTCGTGTACGCGCTCATCCCGTGGACTAGCAGCATCGGTCGGTCGTCTGCGGCGTGGTCTCCAGCGGTGAAGTCCTCGCCGACCGCGTGGGGCTGTACGTGCAGCAAGATGGACACTTCCAGCTCACCGGCGTGCATATCGTGGTGGGCGTCGCTGTCCAAGCGCGCGTCTTGCCGGGCCTTTGCCCAGTCGGTGCGGGTCGGGAACAGCGTCATCGAGCCGGGCGTCACGGCGTTGGCGGTCTGCACGATGTTGGACAGCACGTAGTTGCCGCCGTGGCCGTTGACGATGGCTAGCCGGGTGATTCCGCTCGCGGCGAGCGAGGACCGAATGTCCTCGATGATCGCCGAGAGGGTTTGGTGGCTGATGCTGACGGTACCGGCCCAGGCGGCGTGCTCGTGCGAGCACGACAGCGTGATCGGCGGCAGGACCAGGACGTTGTGCTGTCGCGCGATGGCCGCAGCGATTGCGGTGGCGACGATCGTGTCGGTGGTCAGCGGCAGAAACGAACCGTGCTGCTCGAAGCTGCCGACGGGTAGAACGGCTACCTCAGGTGCGCTTGCGGCGACGTCGGTGCTGGTGATAAGCGGCAGGAGGTCCATGCGGTCATCTTGTCACTGGGTTGTCACTGCGGTGCGGTGCCTGTCGATGAAGGCCCGGGCTGAGGGCAGGGCGCTGTGCCGGCGCAGCGCTATCGCGAGTGGCTGGGTAGCGCGGATGACACGGTAGGAGGCAGTCTCGTCCGCTAGTCGCAGCGCGGTCATTCCGTGGTCGACAGCGCGTTCCGGGTCGTGGTGCAGGTAGCACTCGGCGAGGTGGGCGTGCCAGAGGCCGGCGTCGATCGGTGCGATGGCGGCTAGGTCGCTGAGGAGTTCCTCGAAGATCGCGGTGGCGGATGCCGGGTCACCGAGCAAATGCCGGCAGGGGGCGTCAACTGCGGCAATGTAGCGCGGGTCGCAGTGTCGGGCGAAGTCGTCTTCATCGACTGCGTTGGCATCCGCGCCGGGCAGCTCCCGTCGGGCCGCCGTGATTGCGGTACGTGCCTCGTCGTCGCCGCTGGCAGCCAGTGCTTCGGCCATGCGAGTAAGGCACAGCGCGCGAGTCCGGGCGGGTACCGAGCTGGGTGCCAGGGAGCGGCGTGAGAAGGCAATCGCGGCGCGGACGTCGCCGTTGTCGAGGGCGCGTTGGCTCTGACGCATGAGGGTGTAGGCGGCAAGCGAGGCGTCATCAGCCTCGATCGCGCGCCGGTGAGATCGGTCAAGCCACGCCCAACCTTCGGGCGGGGCGGTGTTGTCGGCGATCCAACTCATGAACTCCGACCAGCGAGCATCGACCCGTGCAAGGTGCGGTCGAACGTGGCAGCCCTGGAGATCATCGAGGACTTCGAGGTACTCCTGCACCTGGCCTCTGAGTTGAGGCCAGGTTCTCATGGGTTGGTTCGTGAACTCGTCGAGTTCATGTAGCCATGCCTCTGGATCGCCGTCGAGAAGTTTGCCACCGACGCGGACGTGGAGTGGCCGGCGCGTAGCCGGCTGCTCCTGGACCTGGCCGGATCGGACGGCGTCCGGAGTGCGTCGCGGGCTGTAGAGGCCGAGTTCGGCGTCGGTGGTGGCGGCGAGCACGTGGCGGAGGGCAGTGCGGCGTTCGCGGCTGGGCCAGCGGTGTTCTCCACGTTCGAGTTTGCCGACCCATCTGTGGTCGACGTAGTGGGCGGTGAGGTTTCGCCCGGGGTAGAGGTGGTCGAGGGCGGTGTTGATGGCGTCGGCCAGCTCGGCTCGGGACAAGTGTTGGCCGGGCCGTTGTGGGGACGTCAGGCGTTGGCGGGCCTGGACGAGCAGCCTGTTGGGCGTGATGACGGTGTCGGGGTGGCGCGGCATCTCCACCTCCCTCGTGGGTCAGGGTTGCGAACGTTCAGCCGAGGTGCAGTTGTGGTACGTCGTACAGGTCGGTGTTCGGTAACCGACGCATGGCCGGTGAGCTGACCTCGATGATGAGCATCTCGGTGAGGAATTGGACGGTGGCGTCCAGCAGGTGGCTGGTGTGAGCGGTCGCGCTGTGCTCCTTGAGCCCAGCCGTGAGGTGGACATGGGGAAGGATCCTCTGGTTGGTGTCGTCCCAGGCGATGGTGCCGCCGCCAAGGGCTTCGACGTTGATCAGGTCGACGTGCGTCCAGACGGGGGCGTCGGGGTTGTCGAGGCGTTGACACGTATAGACAATCTTGGCTGTGGACAGGCCGGCGATGAACATCGGGATGTAGCCCTGTTTGATGCCGTGGGCGCGGCAGGCGTCAGCGAGGGCGGTGAAGAATTCGTCGTCGTGGTCGAAAACCACACCGATCATCCGTCCTGGGGTCAGGTCGTGGCTACGCATGCGCCGCTGGTGTCTCCGTTCGGTCGCTGGTCCGTGTTGGTGTCGGCTAGGGCTTTGGCGGAAGTCCACGGAGTAGACATTCCGCCGGGGCCGCACCAGATGGCTCTCCCATAGATGGGAGTGCCGCCCGGAGGGCAGCCCTTTAGAGTAGATCGCTGGCCCTTCCCGGAGGTGTCGTACGTGATCAGGTCTGTGGTGTTCGATGTCGGTGAGACGCTGCTGGATGACACTCGGGAGTTCCAGGCGTGGGCTGACTGGCTGCGCGTGCCGAGGCATACCTTGTCGGCTTTGGTGGGGATCGTTGTGGCGCAGGGCCGCAACAACGCCGAAGCGTTTCAGTACCTGCGTCCCGGCATCGATCTCTCGGTCGAACGTGAGCGCCGTGAGCGTGCTGGTCACGGTGAGATGATCAGCGAGGCTGATCTGTATCCGGACGTTCGTCCTGCCCTCGCTGAGTTGCGAAGACTCGGGTTGTGGGTTGGTGTGGCTGGCAACCAGACCAGCCGGGCCGCCGAACTGCTGCGGCAATTGGCGCTGCCGGTCGATGCTGTCGCGACGTCCGGCGAGTGGGGCGTTGCCAAACCGGATCCACGGTTCTTCACGCGGGTTGTCGAGTTCGCCTGCGGCAGCGCGGACGAGATCCTGTACGTCGGTGACCACCGTGACTATGACGTGAGAGCTGCTCAGGCTGCTGGGCTGCGGTCGGTGCTGATCAAGCGTGGCCCTTGGGGGCATCTGTGGGCTGGCGACCCCGTGATGGCCGAGCACGGTGTCTGGGTGCTGGAGTCGTTGGAGCAGTTGCCCGGTCTGGTTCGGCCGGGTTAGCCGACCGCTGCCGATGCCCATCGCGCGTACTCAGAGAGGCGGTCGTCCGTCGATGCTCGTGAGCGCAGCAGGGTGAGGACCTGACGCACGTGAGGGTGGATGCGGGTGTGTTCAGGCGCTGCTGTCCTTGCGTGCAGCAGCGCATCGAGGGCTTGCGCAGGAGAGCCCGTCTTAGCGTGGGCGCGGGCCAGGTCGATGTAGAAGTGGGACCGACGTTCGCTGAGAACGGTTGTCGGTGGGGCCCAGCCCTCAGCCACGCGCAGGGCGGCGTCTGGGTCGCCGGAGTCGAGGGCGAAGGTCATTCTGTGTATGCGGACCGAGGAGGGGCCGAAGGCGGTGCCGTGATATTCGCCCTCAGGCACCGCCCGTGCGTGAACCTCGGCCTCTTGTAGATGGTCCCAGGCTCGCGATGGTCGCTGGGCGAGGCCAGCGAGCACTGCGGCGCGCATGTGCAGGGCACCATATGCCGCCCGGCCAGTTTGGCTCGTGCAGGAGCTGATGTCGGCTGAGGCCCGCTCCAGCAGCGCCCGTCCCAGGTCCGGCCGGCCGTTGTGAAAAAACAGCTCCCCGCGTACGTACTGGGCCGTCGCCATGATTGCTGGGTCCGATGTGTCTTGAGCTGTACTGGTCATCATGGTGATGATGCGGGCTGACAGGTCGTGGTGACCAAACTTGTCCGCAAGAGCGTCCGCCGCCCGGTACGCCTGAGTCAACAGGGCGGCGACGCTCTCGTGTCGTGCGCCGGTGCAGGTGAGTCGCGCGCGGTGCAGCTCATCGAGTAGGGCGGGGACAACGGCCGCGAGCTGGTGGTAGTTCGAGGTAAGGCGCAGGCGCACGACCTGGTTCACGGCGGCGCGAAGGTCATCCGCGGGCCGGACCGGGCCGTCGGGGGGAACGTCGAATGCGTCCAGACAGGCACGGAGCCCGGTGAAGTCGACGCGCGTCGGAGCAGGAACAAGGCGGCTCACGGCATCTGGAACGGGGCCACCGGGCGGCGTTCGTCGTGGGCTGTAGAGACCGAGATCAGCATCAGTAGTAGCGCCGAGAGCACGTCGGAGAGCGGCGCGCCGTTGCTCGCTGGGCCAGCGGTGCTCCCCGCGTTCCAGCTTGCCCACCCATCGATGGTCGACGTAGTGAGCGACGAGGTCCCTGCCCGGGTAGAGCCGATCCAGGGCGGCGTTGACCACATCGGCCACTTCGGCCCGGGACATGCGCTGCCCAGGCCGCCGCGGCGATGACAAACTGGCACGTCTCTCGGCCAAGAGCCTGTTCGGCGCGATCATCGTCTCCGGATGACGAGGCACCAACACCTCCTTCCGAGAACCGACCGGACCGATACAGATAGGCGAGCGGACTCGCCGGATGCCCGGAGACGCTGCCGCGTGGGCGTGGGGTCTCTGGCTGCCGCCGTCGTGGTTGGCGAGCACACCCAGAGTCAAGGAAGTCCCGGGCGGCGTCGCCGAGACGGGAGCCCGGTCTCGGCAACGCTGGTACTGGACGCGGTATCGCGAGCCCTTTAAAACCGGGCGCGCCCTGCCCGGGGTCGTGACGCAAGAGGCGCTTGTGCCTCTCCGTCACGAGCGGAATGCGAACCCGCCATCACGAACGGCCTCGGTGAAGGCGCGCCATTGTTCCGGGTGGAACCGCAGCACCGGCCCGGCGCCGTTCTTCGAGTCCCGTACCAGAACCGGTTCATGAGTGTCGGCAATCTCGACGCAATTGCCGTCGTCGCTGTAGCTGGACTTACGCCAGGTGTGCAGGTGCGTCATACCGAGACTCCTTCAGTAGGTGCCAGGCGCTCCGCCGCGGCGCGGAGGAGACGAATACTCGATTCGGGTGAGAGCGCGGCGGCCTTGAGCCGGCCGTGCAGGCTCAAATAGGGATCCAGCTCATCTGGATCAGTGTGGATCACGTCGTGAGTCAGGGTGTCGACCGCGACGGCCTGTGAGTTCTGCGGATCGCGATAACGGTAGATCGAGTACGCGGACCGGGGAGCGCTGTGGCCCCTGATCGACGCGTCTACGGGCAGCACCTGGACGGTCACGGATGGATGGTGCGCGCACACATCGACGACGTGCCGAAGCTGCTCGGCGACGACGACCGGGTCGGCGGCGGAACGTCGGATCGCGATCTCGTCGATGACGGCCTCGTACCGCGGCCCGCCAGCGGCGAGCACCAGGCTCTGGCGGCGCCCGCGGGCGGTGACTGCGGAGGCAGGTTCGAACCTGTCACCGTGACGGGCGGGTTCGCTGCGTAGCCGGGCATCGGCGAACGCTGGCGTCTGAAGTAGGCCGGGGATCAGCGAAATGGCGTACTCGGCGATGTTCTTGGTGCCGCTTTCCAGGTCGGCGTAGACGGCCTGCCGGATGCCCATCCGTTCTGCCTCGGCCACCCACCATCCACGCGCCCAACCGTCGGCCGCGGCGTCCATGATCGCGGTCCGCCGATTGACACCTACCGCGAGGTAGTCACAGATTCCGCTGACAAGATCGATATCAGGGCCGAGATGTCCGTTCTCCAAAGCGCTAATTTGCTGTCGCGGAAATTGCAACGCACGGGCAATCGACTCGCCCGTCACGCCATGCTCCTCCCGCAGGCGACGGATTTCGCGTCCGAGCCATCGTCGGCGGACGTACGGACTAGGGCGGTTCACCGGCAGCCTCCACGGACCACGCAAGCCCGGTCGACAGTGCAGTCGGCCGGGTGAGGTCACTGTAACCCCACCAATCCGTTGGATGGCTCTGAGGCACGGAGGGTCCGCCACTGTTTTCCCAGGCCAGATGCTGGTCGGACCGCAAGTCGGTGTGCGAGGTCGGACCGAAGGTCGGTATTCCCAGCGTGAACTCCTGGTCGGCATGATCTCCGTAAATGACTAATGGCTCAGCTTGAGCGCTCGACTGCCGATCGGAATTGACGATCACTCAGACAGGCGGTGCCGCAGTGTTGCTACTGACGATTGCAGTCCTGGTCAGTCTGTCTTTCGGCTGGTTGGCCGGGATGGTCACCTACCGGTCGTCCCGAAGGTGGTGTGGCCGGTGCGGTGGCTCTCTTCGCTGCGCTGCCTGCGAACCGACTTTGGCGACGATCAGCTGATTCATGAGGTTCAGCAGCAACTTTGACCAACAGCAGAACCAGAGCAAAGGCGACGGGTTGAACAGCGCTGCGAGACGAGGCATTGCCGCGAAGGTACGTCCGTTGGCGGACCTTCCCGTCCGGATCAAGGCGGCACTGATCGTAGTGCCCACCGTGCTGGCTGCGGTGCTCTCGGCGGGGTTCGGTCTCTGGGCCTCAGCTAGAGAGGCTGGAGCAGCCCAGCGGGCCGGTGACATGTTTATCGCGGGTGGGACCGCTGCGGAGGTGACGCAGCGGCTCCAGGTCGAGCGGATCGCTGCGGTGGGTCTGCTGCTGCCTGGCTCGACAGTCACTCCTGCGGATTTCGAGCGTGCGGTCCAGGACACGGATCGAGCAGTATCGCGGTTCCGCGAACAGCGTGACCGGCTTGATGAACCCCCGGAGTCCGTGCAGGTGGTGCTGGCCAGGGTGGACGCCGGTTTGGCGGAGTTGGAAGCGCAGCGCCAGCGGGTGCGTGGTGACGGTCCGGTGTCGTTGTCGGCGGTGGCCTTCGGTTATCGGGGAATCGTCGCTGATCTTGACGATCTGCTGCCCGCAGTCGCGCAGAGCGGGGTGACTCCTCAGCTCTCTGATGAGATGCGGGCGTCGGCGGCGTTGTCGCGGGCTCGGGAGTCGGTGGGTCAGCAGCAGGTGGCGGTGTTGCAGGCGGTGGCGGCGCGGCGGTTGACTCCGGCGCTGCATGCCGAGGTCGTTGCGGCCCGGTCTGCGCAGGACGAGGCGTTGCGTGAGTTCGACGGTCTGGCGCGGCCGTCGTGGCAGGCGCGGTTGGGTCGGACGTTGACCGGGCCGGACGTGCTGGCCGCTGTGCGGTTGGACGGGGCGGTGTCAGGCACCGGCGTGTATGAGCCGGTGCGGCTGGCGGGCGGTGCGGAGCAGTGGAGCCGGGTGATGACCGCCCGAGCGGAGCTGCTGGCCCAGGTGCAGGCGACGGTGAATGGCGACATTGGGGTTGCCGCTGACGACCTGTGGATGGAACAGGTTCGTGCTGCGGTGGTGCAGGCCAGTGTGCTGACGGTGATGCTGGCGGTCGCGGTGCTGACCGCGCTGCGGGTGGCACGGTCGCTGGTCGGCCAACTGTCGCTGTTGGAGCAGGGCGCACGGCGGGTCACGGACGTCGAACTGCCGGGCCTGGTCGGACGACTGCGGGCGACCTCGGGCCCCGCGGAGGCGCAGCGGTTGGCCGAGGGCGCTGACGGGGTCTCGGTGCCGGTGGTCGGCCGGGATGAGGTGGGCCGGGTCGCAGACGCCTTCAACGAGGTTCTGCGCTCGGCGGTGGACGCGACGGTGGATCAGGCGCGAGGCCGGGCCTTGGTGAGCGCGATGATCACGTCGATCGGGCGGCGGGTGCAGGCGCTGACGGAGCAGCTGCTGGGCAGCATCGACAATCTCGAACGCGACGAGGAGGACCCGGACCGGCTGGCCAGGGTGTTCGCCGCTGACCAGCAGGCGACTCGCCTGCGCCGCTACGGCGCGAACCTGCTGATCGTCGCCGGTGGCGGCCCAGGCCAGGTGCAGCGACAGCCGGTGGAGCTCGGCGACCTCATCAACGCGGCGTTGTCGGAGACCGAGCATTTCGCCCGGATCAGCGTGGAGCGGCTGGTCGAGGTCGAGATCGACGCCCGTGCGGTCGACGCGGTCAAGTCGATCCTGGCGGAGCTGCTGGACAACGCGACCCGGTTCTCCGCCCATCAGGTGCGGGTGTTCGCGGTGTGGGCCGGGCGCAACGTGCAGGTCCTCATCGTCGACTCGGGCCTCGGGTTGGCCCCCGAGCAGCTAGAACGCGCCAACGCACTGCTGCGGAGTCCGGAGGTGGAGGTCGCGGTCACCGATCAGATGGGTTTGGTCGTGATCTCCCGCCTCGCTGCCGAGTTCGGGGTGCGGGTGCGACTGAACCAGACCCGGCCGACCGGTATCACGGCCGAGGTGACCGTGCCGGCCGAGTACGTGACCCGGATGCACGTACGTCAGGTCGTCGTGCCCAGCCAGGTCCAGCGACAGGTCCGGCCGACCCCTACGCCGACGCCCGCCCCGGCTCCCGCCGCAGTGCTCTCTGCGGTCCCACCGATGCCCCGGACCGGCACCGGTTGGACCGGCCCGACCCATCCGTCCCCTGCCGCGCCAGCGGCGGACGCGACGATGGAGCTGCCGCTTGTGCGCCGAGAACGACGGCCGCTGCCGTTGCCGGCGGGCAGCGCCCGGCCGGCGGACACGCCGGTGTTCCGAGAGATGGCGTCCCGGTCGCCGTGGCTGTGGCCGCAGAGCGACGACGGCCACGGTGGGTTTCGGACTGCGGCCGACGCGGGCTGGCAGGTCGCGGCGTCCACCGCTGAGCCGGCCACTGACGGGTGTACCGCGTCCGGTCTGCCTCGGCGCCGCCCGCAGGCGCACGTGGTGCCGGGTGGGTTGCCGACGCAGCGCACCGGCTCCGAGTCTTCCGCGCCGATTGATCCTGCGGCGATCCGGGCGCAGGTCGCCGGCACATTACGCGGCCTGCGGGCCGCGTCTGCTACCCCTTCCCTCTCGACAGGAGAACGCTGATGAGCGTCGCCACTGCTATACCCCGCAATCCCCAACTCTCGGTCGTTCTGGATGGCTTGGCCCGGCACATTCCGGCCGTGGCGCACGTCGTCGCGGTGTCCGGTGACGGGCTGCTGCTGGCCAGCACCGCCGGTCTGGACGGTGACCGGGGTGACCAGCTCGCTGCGATCGTGTCTGGTCTGGTCTGGTCAGTCTGGCCCGAGGCGCCACGGAACTGCTGGAAACCGGCGGCGTGCAGTTCCAGATGCTGATGATGCACGACGGCATCCTCGTGGTGCAGCAGGTGCCTGACGGAACCTCCCTGGCGGCCCTGGCCCGCACCGAATGTGACCCGTCCCAGGTCGCCTACGAACTGGCGGCACTCGCAGCCCGCATCGGGGAGCAGGTCAAGCCGGGACCGCGCGCAGCCGGCTGACTCACGTGCGGGCGGTGATGAGCGTGGACAGGGACACCGGCGCGACCGACGGCCGGGCCTCGGTGCTCAGGGTCTTGGTGACCGGCGGCTCGGGAGTAGGAAAAACCTGCTTCCTGCGGGCCGCCAGCCGAGGCCACGCGGTGCTGGCGGGCCAGCCGGGCAGCGTGTGGGAGATCGGCTACGCCACGCTGCCGGGCCGTGTCACCATCGCGCTGCGCACCACCCCCGATCAGCGGCGCTGGTGGTGGATGTGGGACCAGCTGACTGCTGGTGCCCGCGGTGCCGTGGTGCTGGTCGACACCACCCGGCTGCCGGCTTCGTATCCGGCGCTGGACTGGCTCGACGCCTGCGGGCTGCCGTATCTGGTCGCGATCAACCGGCCGCTCGGCGGTGCCCGCAACCGTCGCGAAATCCGGGAGGCCCTGCGGGTCGCGTCGCACGTGCCGGTGCTGACCTGCGACGCCACCGAGCCCGCCTCCGTCCTTGCCGTTCTGGATCACCTCATCACCACCGAACACACCGGCCGCCACTCACAGGTGATACCGCCGGCATCACCTGTGAACGCGAAGAGCAACCTGATCGCCCCCGCACACGCCGACCAGCACCTGCGCATCCCTCAAACGAACCCATCGACGAGAGGACTTCTGTGACCCCTAACCAGACCACCGGCCGATCTCGGTGGCGACTGACGATCGCCACCGCCGTCGCCGTCCTGCTGCTCGCTGTCTCCGGATGCTCCGGGTCCAGCCTGGGCGGCTCGGACACGGGCGGCGAGGAGATCCGTATCGGTTTGATCGTGCCAAAGTCCGGCCCCTACAAGGCGATCGGCGACGACCAGGCCGCCGGCTGGCGTCTTGCCCTGGACAAGCTCGGCGGCCGGCTCGGGGGCCGACCGGTGCGGGTCATCGAGGCCGACGAGGGCGACGGCAAGGCCACCGCTCTGGCGGCGGCGCGCAAGCTTATCGAGCAGGACAAGGTCCTCGCCCTGGTCGGTGGGGCGACCGCGGACACGGTGCAGACCCTGTACCCGCTACTGATCGAACCGAACGTGCCGCTGATCGGTATCGGCGGCCGACCCTCTACCGTCGAGGATGCCACCTACCTGTGGTCGACGTCGTGGCTGAGCCAGGAGACCGGCGCGTCAATCGCCAGCTATCTGCGCGACAAGGTGGGACAGGGGCGGGTGTGGGTGATTGGCCCCGACTACATCGGCGGCCACGACCAGATCAACGGCTTCGTCGACGCGTTCCGTAAGGCCGGCGGTCAGCTCGCCAACCCCGGCGGCAAACCGACGTGGACGCCGTGGACGCCGGCCCCGACCAGCGAGTTCTCCCCATACCTCACCCAGATCATGCAGGCGGCCCCGGCGGCGGTCTACACCTTCTACGCCGGGGCGTCGGCGATCGAGTTCGTCAAGCAGTACCGGCAGTACGGCGTCAACATCCCGCTGTACGCCTCCGGGTTCCTCACCGAAGGCGCCCCGTTGGCGGCGTTGGGGGAGCAGGCCAAGGGCATCTACACCGCCCTGAACTACAGCACCACCCTCGACAACGCGGCCAACCGGGACTTCGTGCGCCGCTACACGGCGGCCAACGACGGGAAACTGCCGAACATCTACCACGTTTGTGCCTGGGACGCGGCGCTCGTGCTGGACAAGGCCATCGCCGAAGCGCTCGCCCACTCCGATACCCCGGCGACCACACCTGCCACCACTGGGTCGCCGGAACCCAGCAGCTCCACGACGGTCAGCCCGGCCGCGCCGGCCACCGACACGGGCGGGTCGAGCGGTGAGCTGACGTCGCGGTCGCTGACGGCGGCGCTGTCGCGGGTCGGCGCCATCGACTCGCCTCGAGGCGCCTGGCAGTTCGGGCAGACGAATCACACCCCGGTGCAGGCGTACTACCTGCGCGAGGTCGCCCAGGACGGGCAGGTGTGGGTCAACCGCACCGTGCAGACCCTGACCACCCTCGGCTCCTGAACACAGAGAGGCAGACGCCAGTGACTACGACCACCGCCGGCAGGCAGGCCGCCGGCTACATGTTCGACAACACCACCGACGAAGCCGCCCACCAACTGCGCCACCTCGGCGACATTCTCGACCCGGGCACCCGCCGGACCCTTTTCGAGCTGGGTATCGGGCCGGGCTGGACGGTCACGGACATCGGCGCGGGGGCAGGCACCCTGACCACTTGGCTGGCCGACCAGGTCGCCCCAGGCGGCGGGCATGTCACCGCCGTGGACCTCGACCCCCGCCACATCACCGCCAGTTCCACCGTGACCGTTCGGGCCGGAGACATCCGGGACATGGAGTTGGAGGGGTCGCAGCAGGCGATCGTGGCGCGGCTGGTGCTGATGCACCTGCCTGAACGCGAGCAGGTTCTCACCCAGGTGGTGCAGGCTCTGGCACCGGGTGGGGTGTTGGTGGTGGCGGACTGGGACTGCACCTGGCGCGACATGATCCGCGCCAGCCCCAGCCCTCGCGCTACGGCACTGATCGAACGCTTCCAGGACGCCCTGCTCTCCTTCGGCGAGTCGCGGGGGGCGGACATGGGGTGGGCCAAGCGGGCACCGGAGGCGATGCTGCGCGCTGGCCTGGTCGATGTGGACAGTCGCATCGAGTCCCGGTCGTGGCGCGGCGGCACCGGTATCTGTCTGCTGCACCGCTCCAACTCCATCCAGCGTGAGGCGCAGCTACTCGACGCCGGGATGACCCGCGAGGAGCTGACCGAACTGCGGCAGGTGTTGATGGACCCGGAGCTGATGCTGTCGGGCTACCTGATGCACACCACCGTCGGCCGCCGCCCCACCACCGCCTGACCGGCAGACCCGCAGCGAGGAAGGAAGGAGTGCCGTGGACGGAATCGTCAATCCCTACACGATCACCGCGTTGGATGGCGTCGCGTACGGGTTGCTGCTGTTCGTCATCGCCGCCGGGATGACGTTGATCGTCGGCGTGGCCGGGGTGTTCAGCATGGCCCACGGCACCCTTTACCTCGCTGGCGCCTACCTCGCCTGGCACCTCGCCGACGGCGGGTGGACCGGCCTCGCCCTCACCCTCGCGGCTGCGGTGGTGGTGGGCGTACTCGGGGGAGCGGGCCTTGCCGCCGCGGTGCGCCCGCTGACCGATCGGCCGCTGGATCAGGTGCTGGCGACCCTCGGCGTCGCCTACATCGCCGGCGATCTGTTCAGCACCGTGTTCGGTGCCGAGCCGCGGTCGGTCGACCCGCCCCGGGCGGTCGCCGGGTCGGTCAGCCTGGGCGATTACCAGTACCCGGTCTACCGGCTGGGGTTCATCGCCGTCGGCCTCGCGGTGGTGGTGGGGCTGTTCTGGTTCGTCGAGCGGTCCCGCGTCGGGGCGGTGGTGCGGGCGGTCGTCGCCGACCCGGGCATGGCCGCCGCCACCGGCCTGCGCACCGGCATGGTCCGGGCCGGGGTGGTGGTCGGTGGGGGAGTCCTCGCC
>NZ_POTX01000072.1 GCF_003236305.1 Micromonospora endophytica
CCTCTCCCCCGCCGCCGAGATCACCCTCACCACCCGCCTCACCTCCTGACCCGTACGCCGATCTTGCACTTCTGGTCGCCGGGATGTGGGTTTGATACACATTCGTCCCGACCGGAAGTGCAAGATCGGCGCGGGGATGAGGGAGAATGGCGCGGTGGCGGTGGAGATGGCGCGTGAACGGTTCGAGGAGTTGGTGGGGGAGGCGCTGGACGAGGTTCCGGAGGAACTGCTGGCGCTGATGAGCAACGTGGTGATCCTGGTGGAGGACGACCCCCCGCCCGGCGAGGATCTGCTCGGCCTCTACGAGGGGCACGCGTTGACCGACCGGGGCTGGGACTACGCCGGGGTCCTGCCGGACCGCATCCTGATCTACCGCAACCCGATCCTGCGCATCTGCGACACCGACGAGGACGTCATCGACGAGGTGGCGGTGACCGTCGTGCACGAGATCGCCCACCACTTCGGCATCGACGACGACCGACTGCACGAACTCGGTTGGGGCTGAGCGCTCAGCTCAGGTCGCCGGCCCGCAGCCGGGCCAGCCAGGCGGCGGCGTCCGCGTAGTCGGCGTCGGAGAGGCCGGCCGGGGCCGAGACCGGTCGCTCGCCGGTCGTCGGACTCCACCGGTGCCGGGGGTACGAGCCGAGGAACCGTAGGTCGGCACAGACCCGACGGAGCCCCTGCAACGCCTCACCGAGCCGGGCGTCGGCCACGTGACCGGTGCAGTCGAGGAAGAAGACGTACCGGCCGAGCGCCTCACCGGTGGGCCGGGACTCGATCCGGGTCAGGTTGACGCCGCGGACCGCCAACTCCATGAGCACGGAGAGCAGCGCGCCCACCCGGTCGTGCGCGATGTACACCGCCAGCGACGTCACGTCGTCGCCGGTGGGCGTCGGTGCGGGACCGGGCCGGGACAGCAGCGCGAACCGGGTCACCGCGTCGGGATGGTCGGCGATCTTGTCGGCCAGCACGGTGAGACGGTGCCGGCCAGCCCCGATGGGGGCGCAGATCGCGGCGTCGTACTCGCCCGCGGCCGCACCGGCCGCCGCGGCACCGTTGGAGAGCACGTCGACCACTACCGCGTCCGGCAGATGCGTACGCAGCCAGCCACGGCACTGGGTGGACGCCTGCGGGTGCGCGGCGACGGATCGTACGGCCGGCAGGTGCGTGCCGGCCCGGGCGGCGAGGACGAACTCCACCGGCAGGATCACCTCACGGGTGATCACCAGCGGCTCTCCCTCGGCCAACTCGTCGAGGGTCACCCCGACCGCGCCCCCGATCGAGTTCTCCAGCGGCACCAACGCGGCATCGGCGTCCCCGGCGCGAACCGCCTCCAGCGCCTCGCCCACACTGCGCGACGGCGTACGGGTGCCGTGCTCAGCGGCGGGCACGGTGCGCAGCGCCTGCTCGGCGAAGGTGCCCTCAGGCCCGAGGTAGACGAAACGTGTCGGCGGCGTTCCCGGCATGGCGCTCAGCCTACGCACCCGACGTCGACACCTGACGCTTACCGCCCAGGCTGATCACCGGGCGGGGGCGGTAGCCGTCGGCGTCGGAGTGGGTGTCGGCGACGGCGGCAGGGGGGCCGGCGGTGCCCCACCCGTGACGTCGTCGCCGCAGGCCAGCTTCTGGATCCCGGGCGGGCCGGTGACGCGTACCTCGATCGAGCACACGTCGGTGCCGGCGGCGACCAGGTGCAACGAGTCGGCCCGCTCCCGGGTGACCACCTGAAGCGGCTCGTACCCGGTCACGTCGAGGGCGGTGAACTGCCAGTCGGCGGCGCAGAGCGGGCCGGTGCGGACGCGTACCCGCGCGTCGCGGGGAAGCAAGCCGGCGCGACCGCGGACCAGGTCCAGGATCCGCTGCTGCGTCGGCCGGCCCTCGCAGGCGACCGCGACCAGGCCCGGGTCGGCGGTCGGGGTGGGGGTTGCCAGACCCGGTGACCCGGCGGTCGGCGACGGTGTCGACGGCGCCGGTGCGGTCGCGCTCGGGGTCGCCGGCAGGGTGGGCAGGCCGGTCGGGCCGGCACGTAGCTCAGGGGGCGTGCCACAACCGGCCAGGACGCACCCGGTCAGCGCCAGCACGGCGGTAACCCGGTGCAGGGCTCTCGGGTCGCGACCGTACGGCGGACGGCTGTCGGTGGCGGGACAGGCGGGCGTGGGCGGCACGTGACGGTCCTCAACGGGCGGCGGCGGGCATACGTGGATTGCCGAGCCCATCGTAGGAGGATCAGACCTCCGAAAAGAAGGTGAGCGAGCCGGCAACCGTCCCGTCGGCGAGCACCGGCGTGGAGACGGCGTCGACTGTCGAGTCTGACCTGTCGTCCGTGGCCGTCTCGATCCGGAGCAGGCCACGCGCCAACCGTCCGGAAGAGAGCGCGAGCAGCGGTGGAATCTTGTCGACCTCCGGCTCGGCCAGCTCACCCCGGTTGGCGGTGAAGTCGAGCAACCGCAGCCCACCGTCGAGCAGCGGCAACCCGATCAGCTCCTCGGGCGTGCCCAGGCAGAGCAGCTCGCAGCCGGCGGCGGAGACCGCCACCACCCGGGTGTCGGCGTCGATCAGCAGACAGGGCTCGTCGGCGCTGGAGACCGTCGCCGACCAGCGACCCATGTTGTCGCCCCCTGGCTCTGTCGGTGTCCCCGCCTTGGGCGCGAACACTTCCGAGAGCGAGAGTTCGACGTGGGCCACCGCGCCTCCTATGTACACCGACGGTACGTCCACGCTAGCCGGTCGTGGCGGCGAACGCCGACCGCGCGTGAGAACCGGGTCCGTCGATGCGTGCTCGGTCCCGGTCGGCGGCGGCGTGGGTCAGCGCGAGCGGGCCCGGCCGCGTGGCGTCGCCGCAGACGTTACCGGTGGGTGGCCCGCTTGTCAGCGGCCGTTCGGCCGTCCTCGTACCACCGGTAGTCCGCCGCCGGAGCGTGCCCGCCGCTCATCCAGGTCCCGGGGTGCTGTGCCACCCGGGACAACTTCTCGGCGGTGGCGGGGCTGATCCGGTTGCCCCCGGCGACGAGCAGCCGGTCGAGCTCCCGGTGCGTCGCCATCAGGCAGTCCTTCGGCAGGCCGTAGACGCTGATCACGCCGGAGCCGACGAAGGTGAGCACCGGCGTGACCGGGATCGGATGGCCGACCGCTGCGGTGAGGGCCTTGCTGGCCCGCCTGGCGTCGCGCCGGGCCTCGGTGACGTACGGCGGGCGCTTGCCGTTGATCTGCACCACGTCGCCGGCGACGAGCACGCGGGCCCGGCCGTGGTCGGCGATGGTGACCGCGAAGAGCCCGCTCGGCCCGATTGCCAGGAATCCGGCCCGATCGTCCTCATTGTCGCGGAGCAAGGCTTCTGCGACGTCTGTACGCGGCCAGTCGATGACGTGCCACGCCGGCCCGAGATGGTCGAGTTGGCCGAGTGCGCGGGCACCGGCCGCTTCCAACCGTCGGGCACCTCGCTCGGCCCGGCGGCGGCGGGCCCACTCCAAGGGGGACGGACGAGGGGCTGTGGTCACCCCTGGCTCCTCCACCCGGGGGTGCGGTACCGCCACGGGCGGCAGTGCCCGGGCGGACGGTACGGCTCGACGAGCGGGGAACACAGTCATCGCGACCTCCGGCAAAAGGTCCCTCGAAGTTACCTACTCACTACCCTACGTCGCTGGTCCCGGTGGTCGGCAAGCCGAAGCGCCGGAATGAGTACGGATGAATGCCATATTCATCCACAGCCGTTTTACCGGATGCCGCCAAACCCTGCCCTACGCTGCCAAGAGTGAGCCACCATGTGAACACTGAGGTCGGTCGACTCGGCACCGTCCTGTTGCACCGGCCGGGGCCGGAACTCGCCCGGCTCACGCCCCGCAACAACGACTCACTCCTCTTTGACGCCATCCCCTGGGTGGGACGCGCGCAGGAGGAACACGACGCCTTCGCCGACGCGCTGCGCGGGCGCGGCGTCGAGGTGCTCTACCTGACCGACCTGCTCGCCGAGACACTTGCCGGACCGGACGCCCGGGCCGAGCTGACCGACCAGGTGCTCAGCTCGCCCCGCCTCGGTGACGCGCTACGCGCCAGGGTGGCCGCGCACCTGTCGTACCTCGACCCGGCCGCGCTCGCCGGGGTCCTCGTCGCCGGTCTGGCCCATGAGGAACTACGGCTCGGACCGGACCGGCGTGGTGGTCTGGTCTACACCCTGATGGACCGGCATGACTTCGTCATCGATCCGCTGCCGAACCTGCTGTTCACGCGGGATTCATCCATCTGGATCGGCGACCGGGTGGGGGTGACCAGCCTGGCGATGCCGGCTCGGCGGCGAGAGACCACGTTGACCGACGCGATCTACCGGCACCATCCGCGCTTCGCCGGGACCGAGTTCGTCTACCGGCCGGACCTGGAACCGCTGGAGGGCGGTGACGTGTTGCTGCTGGCCCCCGGGGTGCTGGCCGTCGGGGTGGGTGAACGCACCACCCCGGCCGGGGCGGAGCGGCTGGCCCGCCGGGTCTTCGCGGCCGGGCTGGCGCACACCATCCTGGTCGTCCCGATCGCGCAGGAACGGGCCACCATGCACCTCGACACCATCTGCACGATGGTCGACGTGGACGCCGTGCTGATGTACCCGAACGTCGCCAGCACGCTGTCGGCGTACACCGTGATCGCCGGCCCCGACGGCGAAGACCCGCGGGTGGACGGCCCGGCGCCGTTCCTGCGGGCCGCAGCCGACGCGATGGACCTGGACCGGCTCCGGGTCATCGACACCGGTCTGGACCCCGTCACCGCCGAGCGCGAACAGTGGGACGACGGCAACAACACGCTGGCCCTGGCGCCCCGGCTCTGCGTCGGCTACGAACGCAACGTCGAGACCAACGCGCAGCTCGAGCGCGCCGGCATCGAGATCATCCCGATCGCCGGCTCCGAACTGGGCTCCGGCCGAGGCGGACCCCGCTGCATGTCCTGCCCCCTGCTCCGGGATTAAGGAAGGGCCCCCTGTTAACGCCTCGTGTATAGGAGGGGCCCCCTATTAACGCGCCCTCCGCCGGCTGCGGCGCAGGGTGAGGTGGTGAGGGCAGCGGGGTGCGTCAGCGCAGGGTTAGCTGGCGGCCGAGTAGGCCCTGTCGGGACCGCCGAGCGGCGGCGTCCAGCGCAGTGGTGTCGGCCAGGGCATCGGCGTAGCGCTTGGAGAAGTCGGCCACCGGCTCCTCCCAGTCGGCTGCCGGAGCATCCTCGGGCAGATCCCAGACCGGCACCAGTCGCCCGTGGGCCCGGAACATGCCGGCGAACCTGGTCCCCTCGCCGAGGGTCAGCGAGCCGGCCGCGCCCAGCCGGGCCAGCGCGTCCAGGGCCAGCTCCTCGGCCTCCGGCAGCACCCACCGGACGTGCGCCTTCTCCGGCACCCGGCACCAGTACGCGGCGTGCGCGGCGGCCAGCCGTACGGTGGGGTAGATCGCGGCGTTGGCCCGTTCCAGGGACGCCCGTACGGTCGGGTCGTCCGCAGCCTCCGGGGCGAGCCAGAACTCGAAGCCGTCGTGCAGGGTGATCTCCAGCGGGCCGTCGACCAGGATGTCCTGGAGCCGAGGACCGGGACCGGGCAGCGGCGGCACCTGGACCTGAGCGCCGGGCGCGGTGCGCAGTGCGCAGAGCAGCGACTCGGCCAGGTCGCGGGAGACGTCACCGGACTGGAGGTGTCGCTGGAGCCCGACCAGGACATGCCCGTCCGACCGGCTCATCGCGGGCGTGGCCATCGGCAGCACGGTGGCCAGCGTGATCGGCCGGTCGCCGTACTCCTCGACCAACGCCGGCGAGAGCCGCAGCGGTGCGGAGGCGGCGGGGACCAGCTCCCGCAGGGCGATCCATTCCGGCTCGTCGGCGAGCCCTTCGAAGGGGCGGGGGACGAAGACGTCCCGCACTCGCTCCCGCTTGCCACCCGCCTGGTTCTTTCGACGCTTGCTCACGGCGAGACAGCCTAGATGCCGCGGCGACCCGGCGGGGCCACGACCCACCTGCACCACACATCCCGGTCGGAACTCAGCCGGCTGCCACCAGACCCGGTGGTGCAGGGACGGGATCGAAGTCGGCCCAGACACTCTGACCGAGCCCGTCGCGGTCCACCCCCCACCGGCTGGCCAGGCCGGTGACGATGTGCAGGCCGCGGCCGTCGGCAGCGGCCGGGTCCGCCGGGCGGATTCGTGGGCCGCCGGCGGCGCCACCGTCGGTCACCTGGAGCCGGACCCGAGCCCCCTCAGGCGTGGTCCGGAGCCGCCAGGACACCCGGACCACCCCTCCGGGCAGTGGGTCGGCGTGCCGGACGGCGTTGCCCACCAGCTCGGCCAGCACCGCCACCAGATCCGCCAGCACCGCGGGGGAGACCGCCTCGGCCAGCTCAGCGGCGAGCCGATGGCGGGCCACCCGGGCCCCTCCGGCGTGGTGCGGCACCACCACGCACCACGCTCGTTCGACCGCTACCGTCGACACTTCCGCCTCTCTTCCCCGTGACCCCCACCGATTCACCTGCGAGGCAGCCGCACCTCTGCGACCGTACCGCCGCCTGCTCTCGGTCTGAGGAATACCCACCCATTCTGCTGTTCAACGATCCGGCGGACGAGATAGAGGCCGAGACCGGTGCCGGGATAGCGCCGCCGGTCGCCGGACTCGCCCTGCCAGAACCGCTCGAAGGCCCGTTCGACGTGCTCAGGGCGTACGCCGATGCCTCGATCGCTGACCCGGAAGCAGATGGTCTGGTCGTCCGCCTCGGCGCTGATCTCGATCGGTGAGCCGGGTGGGGAGTACTTGCCGGCGTTGGTGGCCAGCTCGGTCAGCACGGTGCCCAGGCTGTGCCGGTGTCCGACGGCCCGGGGCAGCGCGGTGGGCAGCTGGAGGGTGATCCGGTGGCGCAGGTCCACGGGCAGGTCGGCGACGGCGGCCCGGAGCGTATCGGTGAGATCCAACGGCGTCGGCGGCCCGTCGCCCGGCCATACCTCGGAGGCGGACGAGAGCAGGCGGTCGAGCAACCGGGCCAGCTCGTTGGCGCGCTGCCCGATCACCCGGGCCGCTTGCCGCCGGTCGGTCTCGCTCAGTGACTCCCAGTGGTCGGTGAGGGTGTCCGCGAACCCCTTGATGACGGTCACCGGGGTACGGAGTTCGTGGCTGGTGACGGCCACGAACAGGTCCCGCTCGTGGTCGTGCTGCTGCTGGTCGGTGATGTCGCGGAAGGTGACCACCCGCAGGGTGCCCGGACCGGGCAGCTCGCCGGAGGTGATGCGCAGCCAACGCCCGTCCGGCAGTTGGTGGTCGAGGACCTGCCCGGACGGCGGCAGCGGGAACGGCAGCGGCTGGTTGAGGGCGTCGGTGCAGGACCGGCCGGTCACCTGGGCGGCGGCGGGATTCCAGAGCCGGACGTGGGTGTCCCGGTCGACGACGGCGAGCCCGTCGGCGAGCGCCGCCACCACCGGACCGTCGCCGTGCACCGGCAGGCCACTCTGGTCGCCGTACATGTGGGCGATGCTGGCGCTGAGGAAGCCGACCACCCCGCGCTGCTCGGAGCTGGGCTCGTCGTCGCCGGCTGGGTAGAGGGCGTGCAGGCTGCCGACGGGGTGCCCGCCGATCTCGGCCCGGGAGACGACCATGCGCCGCAGGCCACGATCGGTCAACTCGACGGCGAGCTGGCTGGTGAAGCGATCGGTGCGGACGCACTGCACCCGGGGTCCGGTGAGCAGGCAGACGGTGACCGGGTCGCTGGCCGGCAGCGGTCGGCCCAGGGTCCACTCGGCGGCGCCGGTGGCCGCGATCACCCGACCGCCGCTCGGCGCGAACTCGACGAACGCCATGCCTGCGGCACCCAGTGCCGGCTGGGCCACCCGCAGGAGCTGGTTCAGGACCGGCAGGCCGGCGTCGCCCGAGTTGATCATCTCGATGATGACTGTGTGTCCGGCGATGAGCGCGGCATAGTCGGTCCGGTCCGGCATGCTCCCGAGTGTGCCCTGCCGTCCGCGTGGTTGGGCATCCCCGTTCGGGGTCACCGAGGTAACCGGGCGAGAGTCTGCGCCGGACGGTCGGTGATCACGCCGTCGACCCCGGCGGCCAGCACGAGTTCGAGGTCGGCCGGCTCGTTCACCGTCCAGACGTACACCTGGTGGCCGGCCGCCCGCAGCGCCGGCACCAGCGTGGGTCGGGCCCGCACCAGCGCGATGCCCGGGCCGGCGATGCCGGCACCGAACGGCAGCCGGCCGAGGTGCGGCCAGCGCGGCAGCACCTCCAGCAGCAGCACCGTGGGCAGCGCGGGCGCCAGGTGCCGCATCCGGCGTACGGCCAGCGGCGAGAAGGACATCACCGTCACCCGTACCGGGTCGTCGGGGCGCGGATCGGCCAGGCCGTACCGGCGTAGTAGCGCGACCAACCGACGCTCGACGTTGCCGCGGTAGCGGGAGGGATGCTTGGTCTCGATCAGCAGCCGGACCGGCCGACCGGCCGCGAGGACGGCCTCCAGCAGGCGCTGGAGGGTGAGCAGCCGGGTGTGCGACTCGTCGAGCACCTCGTCGCCGTCGGCGGGCACGCAGCCGGGATGCCAGGAGCCGAAGTCGAGCTGCTCAAGCTCGGCGAGGGTACGCGCGCTGACCAGCCCGCGTCCGTTGCTGGTGCGGTCCAGCCGGCGATCGTGTACGCAGACCAGGTGCCCGTCGCGGGTCAACCGGACATCGCACTCCAGCCCGTCCGCACCCTCGTCGAGGGCTCGCAGGTAGGCGGCGAGGGTGTGCTCCGGCAGGTCGTACGACGCGCCCCGGTGCGCGAAGACGAGGGGTGCACCCATCGGCGTCGCGTTACCGGACCTGGCCCGGTTGCCCGTCGGCGCCGATCACCGGCCGCCCGGTGGACGCCCACTCGCCCATGCCGCCCTCGACGTTGCGCACCTGCTCCCAGCCGTTGCGCATGAGGTACGCGACGACTTGCGCCGAACGTCCGCCGGAGCGGCAGATGACCGCGACGTCGCGGTCGGTCGGCACCTCGGCGAGCCGGGCCGGCAACTCCATCATCGGCAGGTGGTGGGCGCCCGGGGCGTGACCGGCGGCCCACTCGTCGTCCTCCCGGACGTCGAGCAGGTACGTGTCATCGCTGATCTCGGGCACGGTCACGGTGGGTATCTGAGGTCCGAACACGGGTACCAACTGTAGAACCTCGATCCGCCGCCCGGCGTGACCCCCACAGCATCAGCCCGTCGGCGTCAAAGTCGGGTCACCCAGCGCGAGTTGGCACCTGCCCATTCGGGCATCCGGGTGCCCCGGACCGCCTCGAACAGCCCCTGGCCGCCGCCGTCGAGCAGGACGTACGACACCTGGCCGATGGTCTGCGGGTGCGACGGCACCTGCACGCCGTGCATCGTGTCGGTGGACAGTCCGTGCAGCGCGAGCAGCAGATCCTCCACCGGGATCCCGTTGGTGTCCAGGGTCAGGGAGTTGCCGACCGCCTGGATCAGGCGGTGCAACTGGACCGGGTCGCTGCGGAGCCGGGTCTGGCTCGTACGCTCCAGCATCGCGCCCAGCAACTGTTGCTGGTGGGTCTGCCGGTCGTAGTCGCCGCCGGGCAGGTCGTACCGCTGGCGTACGTAGTCCAGCGCCTGCGCGCCGTCCATCTGCTGGCAGCCGGGGTGGAAGACTCGATCGGTGTGGATCGAGCGGACCTCGGTCCGGACGCACATGTCGACCCCGCCCAGCAGGTCGATCACGGTACGCAGGCCGGCGAAGTCGATCAGGGCGGCGCCGTCGAAGCGGATCCCGGTGAGCTGGGTCAGGGTGGCGGAGAGCAGTTGCGCGCCCGCCTGGCCGCCTCCGCCGTACTCGTACGCGGTATTGATCTTGTCTTCGCCGCCCGGATAACCGCCCCCGGCGGGGATGGTGACCAGCAGGTCCCGGGGTACGGAGATCAGATAACCGGTCCGCAGGCCAGCCGGGACGTGCACGATCAGGATGGTGTCGGTGCGCTGCTGCGGTCCGACGTCGCCCGGTCGCCGGTCGGAGCCGACGAGCAGGTAGTTGATCGGGCCGTCCAGGTCGGTACGGTCGGTGCGGGCGGACGGGTCCAGCAACTGCTCCCGGGTGATGGTGCGCTCGTACCGGTTGGCCAGCACCTGTAGACCGACCACGGCGAGCGTGGCCAGCAGCACCACGACCAACCCGGTGCCGAGCAGCACCCGTGGCCAGCGCGGGCGCGCCGGACGATCTCCCGGCTTGCGTGCCGCGCCTTCGCGCGTCCTCCCGGCCGTGACGTGCCTCCCGTCAGGCTGACATGAACAATGCTCATGTCAGCCTACGAGAAGGTCACGGAGCGTGACGGGAGTTCCGGTCAACTCCGGGAGGAGATCACCTCGGGGTTGTAGAAGACGAACTCGGCGAGCTTGTCCTGGCGGACGGCGCGGAACATGTCCAGGGTCTGCTCGTCGAGCGCCTCGTTGCCGTTGCCCTGGGTCTTGTACGTGCCGCCGTTGGTCTTGAGCATGATCAGCTCGTTGCCGCTGACGCCGCGCATGGTGAAGACGAAGTCCTCCACCGGAACGCCTCCGGTGTCCAGGATGAACGCCTTGCCGGCAGCCTTGATCATCTCGTTCAGCTTGACCGGGTTGGTGAGCGTGCCGTTCTGGCTGGCCTTCTTGGCCATCGCCTTGATCAGCTGCTGCTGGTTAGCCTGCCGGTCGTAGTCGCTGTTCTTGAGGCCGTAGCGCTGGCGCGAGTAGTCGAGCGCCGCCCAGCCCTTCATCTCCCGGCAGCCCTTCTTGTGCACCACCGGGGTGCGTGGCTTGCCGGTCCTCTTGGCGTCGGCGTTCCACATCGGTTTGCCGTCGACGTACGACATGTGGAGCGAGGTGACCTGCTGCTTGACGCAGATGCGGACCGAGCCGAGCGCGTCGATGACGCTCTTGAAGCCACCGAAGTTGATGATGGCCGCGCCGTCGAAGCCGATCCCGGTCATCGACTTGATCGTCTTGGCCATCAACTGGGCGCCGCCCTCCCAGCCGCCGCCGTTGGCGGCACCCGCCTGGAAGGCGCTGTTGATCTTGCCGACCCCGCCCGGGTAGCCGGTCTTCTCGAAGGCCGGAATCCGGGCCTCGGTGTCCCGTGGGATCGAGATCAGGTACGCCTGGTCGTGGGTGGCCGGAATGTGCAACACGATGATGCTGTCGGCCCGTACGTCGTCGGCGTCCCACCGCTCCCGGGCGTCCACCCCGAGCAGCAGCATGTCGATCGGGCCCTTGAGGTCACCGCCGCCCTCCTGCTGCGACTTACCCGCCACGTCGAGCAGGTTGCGCTGGGAGATGTTGCCGGTGGCCTGGCTGATTACCGCCTTGCTGCCGACGATGGCCACGCCGCTCGTCATCATCAGCACGGCGCCGGCCACCACGGTGAGTCGGGCCCAGAGCGGATCCTTCCGCCGTCCCTTTCCGCTCTTGCCGGACTTCTTCTTCTTGCCGCCGGGCGGGGGTGTAGGCGTGGCGGACGCGCGAGGCGGCTCTAGCAGGGCAGGGCTGTGAACCGCCATTCGTGCTCCAGCTCATGTTCTCCGGAAGGGGGCGGGAACACTTTACGTACGCCGATGTGTCATTGCGAGTTCGGGTACCGGTCAGTAGCCGTACTCCGCCGCGTCATCCTGCGGAAATGGCCGAACGGGCAAATCGAAATGTACGATCGGAGGTTGGTCTGTCCGGAGTCGGCTCGTCACCCGTTGCCGTTCGCCGGCTCCTTGTTCGCGCGTACCCAGTCGGCCATCGTGTCGTCGGACATCGCGCGGTACATGGTCAGCGCCTTCTCCCGGTCGGAGACCACCACCGACTCGCCATTGATGGTCTGGCTGCCCAGGTGCGGACTGGTCACGAAGGTCATGTTCTCGCCCCGCAGGTTGCGGAACTGCACCGCCATATCGGTGAGCGAGAAGCCGTTGTCGACAGTGACCGCGTCGGTAACCGAGCGAAGAAAGTCATTCAGCTTCTTCGGGTTGGTGAGCGTGCCGGTGCTCGCCGCCTTGTCCATCAGCGCGCGCAGGAACTCCTGCTGGTGGCGCATCCGGGAGAAGTCACCGTCGGGGAACTGCTTGCGCTGCCGGATCCAGTCCAGCGCCTCGGCGCCGTTCATCTTGTTGGTGCCCTTGGTGAACTTCCGGTACGGCTTGTGGATCGAGGTGATGGTCCGCTCCACCTCCAGCTCCACCCCACCGAGCGCGTCGGTGACCTGCTTGAAGCCGGCGAAGTCGATAGCCATCACGTGATCGATGTGCACGTCGGTGAAGCACTCGACGGTGCGTACCGCAAGCGGCAGCCCGCCGAAGGCGAAGGCTGCGTTGATCTTGCGACGCTGCCCGGACCCGCAGTCGGCCCCGGCGCTCTCCGGGATCGGCACGTACAGGTCGCGCGGGATGGAGACGAGGTACGCCTCTTTGTGGTCGGCCGGGATGTGCATCACGATGATCGTGTCGGCCCGCCACTCGCCCGCCTGATCCATCGGCGCGTCCGGATCCCGCGAGTCGGTCCCCACCATCAGGATGTTCAGCGCGCCGTCCACGGCCTTCGCCGGCCGGCCGCCGGTGATCTCCGAGAACGGGTCGGTTCGGGCCACGTTCTTGTCCAGGCTGCGGGCGTAGAACCAGGCCCCACCGCCGGCGACGAGCGCCAGCACCAGCACCACGACCCCGGCCACCAGGGCGATGCGCCGCCAGCGGGGCCGCCGGCCGCGCGGTGGCGGCGTTCCGCCGGGCCCACCGGGCCCCATCGGGCCGCGTGGACCGCCCGGCCCGCCCGGTCGGGCCGGCTCGTCCTCGTACGACGACGGATACCAGCGCGTGTCGGTGGCCGCGGGCACGCGACCGGCGGGCCCCGGCACCGCCGCGCGGCCCGCGCCGCGACGCAGGTGCAGGAACGGCAGTGCGGCGGGGATGGTCGCTGACATGTAACTCAGGGTACGCAGCACTCGCCAGTGTCGCCGCCAGGCAAAAGCCGCGTCGTGGCGGGTCGGTTACCCTAGCCGCTCGCGGAAGTAGTCAATGGTGCGTCGCAGGCCCTCTTCCGGTGCCACAGTCGGCTCGTATCCGAGCAAGTCGCGGGCGAGGGTCAGGTCGGGCCGGCGCATCTCCGGATCGTCGGCGCTCCGAGTGACATAGGTCACCTCCGACTTGCTCTCGCAGAGCGACACGATCGTCTCCGCCAGTGCCCGCATGCTCATCTCGTGCTCGGTGCCGCAGTTGACCGGCCCGCTCTCGGTCGAGTCCAGCAGCAACAGGATGCCCCGGACCAGGTCCGCGACGTAACAGATCGAGCGGGTCTGGTTGCCGGTGCCGTGCACCGTGATCGGCTCGCCGCGAAGCGCCTGCGAGATGAAGGTCGGGATGGCCCGCCCGTCGTCCGGCCGCATCCTCGGCCCGTAGGTGTTGAAGATCCGTACGATCGCCGTGTCCACGCCCCGACTACGGCGGTACGCCATCGTCGCGGCCTCGGAGAAGCGCTTGGCCTCGTCGTACACGCTGCGGACGCCGATCGGGTTGACGTTGCCCCAGTACGTCTCCCGCTGCGGGTGCTCCTTCGGGTCGCCGTACGCCTCGGAGGTGGAGGCCAGCAGGAACCGGGCACCGTCGGCGGTGGCGCGTTCCAGCAGGTGCAGGGTGGCCACCGAGCCGACCCGCAGGATCTCCACCGGCAGCTTCTCGAAGTCCGTCGGACTGGCCGGGGAAGCCATGTGCAGAATCGCGTCGAAGCGCTCGGCCAACGCCGGGTGCTCAGGCAGCCCGTCGGAGACGTCCGCCTCGACAAGCGTGAAGGTCGGCTTGTCGAGCAGATGCGCGATGTTCTCCCGCGACCCGGTGACGAAATTGTCGAGCACGACCACTGTGCAGCCGCGGGCGATCAGCACGTCCACCAGGTGTGAGGGGACGAAGCCCGCTCCGCCAGTGACCAGAATGCGATGACCAGGCCCGAACCGCTGCTCCACCTTCATGCGGGTGAGCATATAAGGAGGGGCCCCCTGTTAACGCCTGGCGTAGTAAAGGGGCCCCCTCTTAACACGTACCCGCGAATGCGACGCCCGTGCGCGCGGGGAGCGCGGGCGCGGCGGCCGTGCGCGCGGCGGAGGTCAGTGGGCGCCGGCTCCGGTCAGCGAGCGCACCTCCAATTCGGCGTACTTCTCCTCGTCGCTCTCCTTGGAGATGATGGTGCCGATCCAACCGCAGAGAAAGCCGATCGGGATGGACAGGATGCCCGGGTTGGACAGCGGGAACCACTGCCAGTCGTGGTCGGGGAACATCGCCGTCGGCGCACCGGACACCACCGGAGAGAAGAAGACGAGCAATACGGCGGCCAGCAGGCCGCCGTAGATCGCCCAGACCGCGCCGGAGGTGTTGAACCGCCTCCAGAACAGGCTGTAGAGGATCGCCGGCAGGTTGCCCGAGGCGGCCACCGCGAAGGCCAGCGCCACCAGGAACGCCACGTTCAGGTTCTGCGCGAAGATCGACAGGGCGATGGCGACCGCGCCGATCACCAGCGCGGAGATTCGGGCGACCCGCACCTCCTGCCGCTCCGAGGCGCTGCCCCGCTTGATGACGTTGGCATAGAAGTCGTGCGCCAGGCTCGACGACGAGGCCAGGGTCAGGCCGGCGACCACCGCCAGGATGGTGGCGAAGGCGACCGCCGCGATGATCGCCAACAGTGCCGCACCGCCCAGTTCGCCGCCGAAGAAGGTGATGCCGAGTTCCTCGGCGAGCTGTGGTGCGGCGGTGTTGCCGGCCGGGTCCTGCGCCCGGATCGCCTCCCCACCGACCAGCGCCGCCGCGCCGAAGCCGAGCGCTAGCGTGAGCAGGTAGAACGAGCCGATGATGCCGATCGCCCAGAGCACGCTCTTGCGAGCCGCCTTCGCCGTCGGCACGGTGTAGAAGCGGATCAGGATGTGCGGCAGGCCCGCGGTGCCGAGCACCAGGGCGATGCCGAGGGAGAGCAGGTCGACCTTGTTGTAGAAGGTCTGTGTCGAGTTGCCGGCGACCTCGACGCCGTACCGCAGCCCTGGGCCGAGGAAGTCGATGCCGTGGCCGGAGCTCGCGGCCGCGTCGCCGAGCAGCGAGGACAGGTTGAACTTGTACTTGGCGAGCACCAGCAGCGTCATCAGAAGCGCGCCGCCCATCAGCAGGAACGCCTTGACGATCTGTACGTAGGTGGTGCCCTTCATGCCGCCCACCGTGACGTAAATGATCATCAGTGCGCCGACCATGATGATCGTCGCGACCTTGGCGGTGGGCGCGTCCATGCCCAGGAACGTGGTGCCGGGGCGGATGCCGAGCAGGAGCGCCACCAGGGCGCCCGCGCCGACCATCTGGGCCAGCAGATAGAAGATCGACACGGTGATGGTGGAGACCGCAGCCGCGGTACGCACCGGACGCTGACGCATCCGGAAGGCCAGCACGTCGGCCATGGTGTACCGGCCGGAGTTGCGCAGCAGCTCCGCGACCAGCAGCAGCGCCACCAGCCACGCCACCAGGAAGCCGATGGAGTAGAGGAAGCCGTCGTATCCGTAGAGGGCGATGATGCCGGCGATGCCGAGGAACGACGCGGCGGACATGTAGTCCCCGCCGATCGCCATGCCGTTCTGGAAGCCGGAGAACGACCGGCCGCCAGCGTAGAAGTCGGTGGCGGTCTTGGTCTGCCGGCTGGCCCAGATCGTGATCGCCAGGGTGGCTGCCACGAAGGCCAGGAACAGCACGATTGTCAGGTTGCGGGCGGTGGTGTTGCCCGCCTCGACCGCGAGGATCATGCCGGTCACGACTCACCCCCGGTCAGCTCGTGGCGGATCTTGTCGGCGACCGGGTCGATCTTCCGGTCGGCGTACCGGGAGTAGTACCAGGCGATCAGGAAGGTCGAGACGAACTGGAGCAGGCCGAAGACCAGGGCCACGTTGATGTTGCTACCGAACAGGCGCGTGCCCATGAAGTCTCGCGCGTACGCGGAGAGGATCACGTAGAGCGCGTACCAGAGGAAGAACGCGATGGTCATCGGGAAGACGAAGCCGCGCAGCGCGCGCCGTAACCCGGCGAACTCGGCCGACCGTTGGACCGCGAGATACCGCTCCGTCGGCGAATCGGTAGGCGCGGATGCGGGCGTGTCCGTGGACATTGTGGATCACCACCTTCACAGGCGTCGGGAGGATCGCGCGCATAGGTAGGAAGCGCGCCGATACCGCGCACGCTAGGGAGCGCGCCGCCCGCCGGCAGACCCGACATCGGCAGTGGTCGCTATCTGCGCCGAGTGGTGGCTCGATTGCGCCGAGTGACCTGATCCACTCCGTTGACCGGTGGTGTGCGGGCTCAACCCAACTCGCGGTACCGACCCCGGTGATGCAGCAGCGGCTCGGCCTCCCCGGCCAGCTCCACCTGCTCGATCGTCGCCTCGACCAGCAGACTCCAGCCGTACTCCCGGGCGGTGTCCAGCCGGCAGCCGACCCAGCCGCCAGCGTCGGCCGGCACCGGGCCGTACGGCGTGTCGGTCCAGCGATCGATGGCGAAGAGACCGCCGGGCGACGGAAACAGCCCGGCGAACCGGTCCGCGAGCTGCCGGTGCGGCGGGCCGAGCGGCGTCACGGCGAACCGGCCAGCCTCCTCGGCCGCCGCCCAGAACTCCGACTCCGCGTCGATCAGGCCGAGCAGTCGACCCGGCTCGCCGTCGGCCACCAACGTCGAGGACACGGTCAACCCGGCTGGGCCGGGCGCCGTCCAGAGTGTCACCGGCGCGGCGAGCCGACCCCGCAGCCGGCGTACGGGCGAACGCTGGTCCGCCGGCACCGCGAACGGGTCGGTGTGATGGATCTGGGCACCCGGCTCTTGATTCACGTGAAACATTGTGGCCGGTTCAGCGGCGGGGAGTGACCGCCGCCAGCAGTTCGGGCTGGCGACGGTCCAACACGTCACCGGCCAGATATCCGCCGAGCAGCGCCGCGCCGACGCCGTACGCCAGGCCCAGCGGCAGGCCCAGCCAGAGCCAGGCGTCACCGAGCAGCGCGGCGGCGATCACCATCGGTACGGCGAGGGCGGCGGTGGCGATCATTGCCACGAACGTGAGCAGACTTTTGATCAACCCGGCGCCGCTGTTCATCGCGAACGGGTTGCTCGTCTCCGGTAGCGAGTAGGCGCCGAGCACCGACACGAACGAGTTGACCGCGAGCCCCGCGCCGTAGGTGGCGACAAGCGTGCCCGCCATGAACCCGATCCAGGCCGGCTCACCGAGCACCAGGGCGATCGCCACCGCGACCACCGCCAGCATCGGCAGCACGTACAGCGAGAAGGCGGCCATCCGGGCCCGTAGCTCCAGCCGGCCGGGCACCCCGGCCACCACGTTCGCGGCGTACGCGCTGCCGTCGAAGCCGAACTGGTTGGCCAGGGTCACCGCGGCCAGCAGACCGACGAAGAGCATGGAGAGGCTGACCAGCGCCGGCGACGTCTCGCCGGCGAGGCTGAAGCCCTCCTCGCTGTCGAGGGTGAAGCCCTGCCCACCCAGGTTCACCATCACCGGCACGAAGAGGCCGACCACCGCGATGGTGATCAGGTTCGCCCGTCGTCGGGCGTCCCGCCACCAGTAGCGGGCTTCCCGCGCGACAAGCGCCCCGAACCGGTCCCGGCGCAGCCAACCAGCCGCCCGGGGGAAGAACTGGGCCACCACTCCGCCGGTCACCGACGGCTTGGCCTGGGCCGGGCCGGAACTCGCCGCGCCCACCATCGCCGACTCCAGCGAGCGTGACCACCAGACCAGCAGTGCGGCGATGGTCGCCACGGTGATCAGAAGCTTCAGCGGCGCGGCCCAGACCCGGCCCTGGGCCACGTCGATACCGGCCGTCCACGGCGCGCCCAGCGGCGTCCACCCGATCACCGTGGCCACCCCGGTCAGCCGGTTCCAGTCGACATCCTGGATCGCGGCCAGCCCGGCGATCTGCAACGGCCCGAGCAACGCCGCGACCACCGCGAGCAGGACCGCAGCCAGGTCACGCACCCGCCGGGACCGGAGCATGGTGGCGAAGGCGCTGGTCACCGCCCGTGCCGCGGCCACGCAGAGCAGCACCCCGCAAACCACGCCGACCGCCGCGACAGCGGCGGCGGACCAACCGCCGAAGACACCGGCCGTGACGACCAGGCCGGAGAGCGCCACCAGAACCGCGATCGTGGGTACGCTCACCAGCGCCGCCGCGAAGAGCCCGGTGACAAGCGTGCGGCGGGGCAGCGGCAGCAACGCGAAGCGGGCCGGGTCGAGTGTCTCGTCGACGCCGAAGAAGACGAGCGGCAGCAACAGCCAACCGAGCACGGTCAGCCCGCCGGCGAAGGCGGCGACCAGCAGCGCGTACCTGTCGTTGCCGGCGAGTCCGGGTGCCGCCAGGCCGAAGAAGGCGCTCACCGCGAACCAGAGCCCGAAGAACGAGCCGAGCACGAAGAGCGCCACCCGCCAACCCTGGCCCCGGAAGTTGTTGCCCATCACCCGCAGCTTGAGCCGGACGAAGTGCCACGCCGAGACCCGCCGGACCGGTTGCGCCGGTGCGCTCATCGGCGCACTGCCCGGGGCGCCTGCGGGGGCGCCCATCGGGGCGCCCACCGGGGCGTCTGCGGGGGTGCCTACTGGGACAGCCACGCCAGCTCCTCACCGGTGGCGGTACGTCCGCCGACCACCTCGACGAAGACCTCCTCCAGGGAGCGGTCGCCGCGTACCTGCTCCAGGGTGCCGACCCGCTTGATGGTGCCCTCGGCGAGGATCGCCACGTGCGTGCAGAGCCGCTGCACCACCTCCATGACGTGACTGGAGAAGACCACCGTGCCGCCACCGGCGACGTACCGCTGGAGGATGTCCCGGATCAGCGCCGCCGAGACCGGATCGACCGCCTCGAAGGGCTCGTCCAGAACCAGCAGCCGGGGCCCGTGTAGCAGCGCGCAGGCCAGACCGATCTTTTTCTTCATGCCGGCCGAGTAGTCCACCACGAGCGTACGGCCGGCGTCGGCGAGGGCGAGCACGTCGAGCAGCTCCGCGGCCCGCTTGTCGACCACCGCCGGGTCCATGCCGCGCAGCAACCCGTGGTACGCCAGCAGCTCGCCGCCGCTGAGCCGGTCGAACAGCCGTACGCCGTCCGGCATCACGCCGAGCAGCTGTTTGGCGGCGACCGGGTCGGCCCACACGTCCCGCCCGAGCACCCACGCCCCGCCGGCATCCGGCCGCAGCAGCCCCACCGCCATCGACAGCGTGGTGGTCTTGCCCGCGCCGTTCGGGCCAAGTAGCCCGTAGAACGAGCCGGCCGGTACGTCCAGGTCCACGCCGGCTACGGCGATCTTGCCGTCGAAGCTCTTGGCCAGGCCGCGCAGCGCCAGGGCAGGGTGCTCACCAGTCATGTAGCCGACGGTATCCGGTTCGGCAAAACGCTCTGCCAGCCCAGAGAACGATTCCCGGCTCCTTCTCTGGTCGTACTCCACCACCCCGTGCGGCTGCCGGTGTTGCCGCCGGCTCCGTCGGGGGCGGGGGTGCCGGTGTTAGGAGGGGGCCCCTCCTATACACCAGGCGTTAATAGGGGGACCCTCCTTTCACAGCCGGAGGGTGTCGGGGCCGTGGAGGCGGAGCATGGTGCGGCTGACGTCGGCGGGAGCGCGGCGGCGGGTGGCCAGCGAGGCGGCGATCATCACCGTGAAGGCGAGCGGCACGGTCCAGGCGGCCGGCTGGGCGGTGAGGGTGGCGGGCCAGCCGGTCAGCGGCGGACCGAGCACGGTGAGCAGGACCGCAGCCACGGCGGCACCGCCACCGACCAGGATGCCGGCGGCCGCGCCGGCGTCGGTGAGCCCGCGCCACCAGATGCCGAGCACCAGCAGCGGGCAGAAACTGGACGCGGCGACGGCGAAGGCCAGCCCGACCACCTGCGAGACGTCCAGCCCGGAGACGTTCAGGGCGAGGATCAGCGGCACCCCGCCGGCGATGAGTGTGGCCAGCCGGAAGCCACGCACCGAGCCGTGCCCGAGCACATCCGTGGAGATCACCCCGGCGACGCTGGTGAGTAGCCCGGACGAGGTGGAGAGGAAGGCCGCGAACGCCCCGGCGGCGACGAGCGCGGCGAGCAGCCGGCCCGTGGTCCCGGCACCGAGCGCCGCTTCGGGCAGCAGCACCACCACCGCGTCGGTGTGGCCGCTGACCAGTAGCTGCGGGGTGTAGATCCGGCCCAGCACGCCGTAGATCGTGGGGAACAGGTAGAAACCACCGACCAGGGCCAGCACCACGAGCGTGGTGCGGCGGGCCGACGCGCCGTCGGGGTTGGTGTAGAAGCGCACGAGTACGTGCGGCAGCCCCATGGTGCCCAGGAAGGTGGCCAGGATCAGCGAGTACGTGGCGAACAGCCCCCGGTCGTCGGAGCCGGCCGCGCTGGGCAGCAGCCAGTCGGTGGTGCTGTTGGCCACGCCCGACACCTCCGGCACCGGCTCACCCGCGGCGAAGGTCAACTCGTCGCCGGGGCGTACCTCCCGGGTCTGCCCGTCGGGCAGGGTGAGGACGGCGCGGTGCTCGACCACGACTGTGGTCGCGGTCCGGAACGTCGGCCCCTCCGGCGGGGTGACCGCCGGCCGCCCGTCGGCCTGCCACTGCAGGGCCAGGAAGATCGCGGGTACGGCCAGCGCGGTCAGTTTCAGCCAGTACTGGAACGCCTGCACGAAGGTGATCGCCCGCATCCCGCCGAGCGCCACGTTCGCGGTGACCACCACCGCCACCACCAGGGCACCCACCGGGTACGGCGACCCGGCCAGGGTGGCCAGGGTCAGCCCGGCGCCCTGCAACTGCGGCACCAGGTAGAGCCAGCCGATGAAGATCACGAAAATGGTGGCCAGTGTGCGCAGCCGGCGGGAGCCGAGTCGCAGCTCGCAGAAGTCGGGCAGGGTGAACGCGCCGGAGCGCCGCAGCGGCGCGGCCACGAACAGCAGCAGGGCCAGGTAGCCGGCGGCGAAACCGACCGGGTACCAGAGCACGTCCACGCCGTACTTGAGCACCAGTCCGGCGACGCCGAGGAAGCTTGCCGCCGAGAGGTACTCACCCCCGATCGCGGCGGCGTTCCAGGTCGGGCTGACCACCCGCGAGGCGACCAGAAAGTCGGAGGTGGTGCGGGCCAACCGCAGCCCGTAGAAGCCGATCCCGACGGTGATCAGGGTGACCGCCACGATCGCCGGTACGACCAGACCGTTGCCCACCTCAGCGCTCCGGCCGCTGGACGAGGTCGGTGAAATCCTGCTCGTTGCGTTCGGCGAGCCGCACGTACGTCCAGCCGACCGCGACCAGGAACGGGAACGAGAGCACCCCGAGCAGCAGCCAGGGCAGGTTGACCCCGAACACGGTCATCCGGCCCACCGAGGGCGCGACGGCGAACAGCCAGGGCAGCCCGCCCAGCCCCACCAGGACCACCGCCGACAGTTGCAGGGCCAGGGCGAGTTGGGCGCGGACCAGGCCGTGGATCAGTGCCTCGCCGACCGGGGTCTGCTGGGTCAACTCGGTGCGGGCTCCACCGGGCCGATGCTGCCGCCGGGACACCTCGGCCAACACCACCCGGGTACGCGCCCGCGCCGGCCCGCTCACACGCTGCTCGGCACCGGCCAGGGGCGGCCCAGGTACGCGCTGCTCGGCACCGGCCGGGGGCGGCTCGGGAGCATGCTGCTCACCGGCCGCCGGGAACGGTTCGGGACGGCGGGGTGCCGGCACTGGATCCTCGGCGGCCACCCCGGCAGTCTCGTCCGCTCGCCGTGAATGTCAATACCCCTGTGGACAACCTGTGGACAACGCCCCCACCCTGTGGATAACCCGGTGGACAGCCCGGCCCGGATCTTGGTGCGAAAGCGCCCCCATAGGGGCAGTTTCGCAACAAGATTCACTGGTTCGGCTTCTTGATCCCCTCGGTGAGCAGGTCGGCCATGTCCAGGCCCAACAGCCGACCCGTGCCGTACTCGGCGAGTAGTTCGGCACGGGCCTGCTGACACGGCCAGCCGTACGCGCACGCGGCGCAGAACCAGAGCGGTTTGACGGGGGCGTGGCGTTGCATCGGCGGCTCCTCCCACCCGAGTCCAGGCACCCTCGACCGCCGGGCTCCGCCTCCAGCAGCCGAGGGGCCATGTCCCGATTCCACCCGGTTCAGCCCCGACTGTCAATCATATGGGGACCCCTATCTGTAGCTACCCGATTGGGGATCCCTAAGCGGGGAGGGTAAGGCGCACATACCTTCGGCCCCATGGCTGCTGGGAATGGACCAGGCGAGCTGGTCGGGCCGTGGGAGATCGCCCAGATGCTCGGCGTCACCCGCTCACGCTTCCAGCAGATCGCGATGCGGCCCACCTTCCCAGCGCCGTACCAAGAACTGCGGGCTACGAAGGTGTGGCTGAGGGTCGACGTGGAAGCCTGGATCGCGAAGTATCGGCAGCCGCGCGCCACCGATGGCGACGAGCAGGAGTAAAACCAGCAGGAGTAGAGCAGACGCGCGGAGCCGTGGCGCAGCGGTCAGCGGCTCCAGGCTTGTTTGGCGGCGCGGACGAGTTTGTCTTTCAGTTCTCGGGTGTGGCGACGGCTGACCGGCAGTTCGGTGCCGTCGACCACCACCACATAGCCGGAGTTGACCAGGCGCAGCTCGGCGATCAGCCGAAGCTGCACCAGGTACGAGCGATGGATCCGGACGAAACCGCCGTCGGCCCACCTGTCGGCGAGGGTCGCGAGCGACACCCGGACCAGGTGTGAACCCTCCGCGGTGTGCAACCTGGCGTAGTCGCCCTGCGCCTCCACCCAGCGCACCGCCGAGCGGGGCAGCATCCGCGTGCTGCCGGCCAGCTCCACCGGGATCGTCGGGTCCTGCTCGGCCCGGGCCAGCGCCGCCGGATGTGACGGGACCACCCGCGAGCCGACCACCCGGCGCAGCGCTTCGGCCAGCCGTTCGGCGCGTACCGGCTTGCGGACGTAGTCGGTGGCGCCCAGGTCGAAGGCGTCGGCCGCGCCGTCGTCGTACGCGGTGACGAAGACGATCGCCGGTGGCCGGGCGAACCGGCGCAGCACCCGAGCCAGCTCCATGCCGTCCAGGCCGGGCATCCGGATGTCCAGGAAGACCACGTCCACGTCGCCGTCGCGCAGCACCCGCAGCGCCTCGGTGGCGTCGCCGGCCGTGTGCAGCCGGGCCACCCGGGGGTCGGCTCGCAGGTGGTACGCCAACTCGTCAAGCGCCGGCGGTTCGTCGTCCACCGCCAGCACGCGCAGGAAGCCGGGTGCGCCGTCGGGGCCGGTCATGAACTGGCCCGTACGCCGGGGTGGAACTTCGGCACCCGCATGCTCACCTTCGTACCGGAACCCAGGTCCGTCTCCACGACCAGACCGAAGCCGTTGCCGAAGACCGACCGAAGCCGCTCGTCGACGTTCGAGAGACCGACGTGCTGGCCCGAGTCGTCGCCCGGGTCGCCGGTGGCGCCGGCCAGTTCGGCGATCCCGGCGGTCAGCGTGCCTGGGTCCATCCCCACTCCGTCGTCCTCCACCGTGATGTGGCATTCGGCGCCCGCGTCCCGGGCCTCGATGCTCACCATGCCCGTGCCGGGCTTGCGCGACAACCCGTGCCGGACCGCGTTCTCCACCAGCGGCTGAAGGCAGAGAAACGGCAGCGTCACCGGCAACACCTCGGGCGCGATCTGAAGCCGCACCTGGAGCCGGTCACCGAATCGAGCGCGTTCGATGGTCAGGTAGCGGTCGATCGAGCGAAGCTCCTCGGCCAACGTGGTGAACTCACCGTGCGCCCGGAACGAGTAGCGGGTGAACTCGGCGAACTCGAGGATCAACTCTCGGGCCCGTTCCGGGTCGGTACGCACGAACGAGCCGATCGCGGTGAGCGCGTTGTAGATGAAGTGCGGGCTGATCTGCGCCCGCAGCGCGCGCACCTCCGCTCGGGCCAGCCGTTCCCGGGACGAGTCCAGCTCGGCCAGGGCGAGCTGGCTGCCGGCCCAGTGCGCGGTCTCCAGGGTGGCCTGCACCAGACCTGGCGCGGGTACGCCGTCGGTGACCGCGACGAGCGCGCCGACGATCCGACCTTCGGCTCCCGCCAACGGCGCCACCACCGCCCCACGGACCGGGCAGTCGAGCCGGTCGCAGCCGAGTTCGGACTCGGCGAGCACGGTGGACCGCTCCGAGGCGACCACCTTCTGTGCCGCCGCCCGGAGTTGCTCGCCGTGGTGTGCGCCCCGCCCGTCGAGGGCCAGCAGTTCGTCGGTGTCGATCAGAGCCAGCCCTTCGGCCCCGACCAGGGTGCGCAGGTGGCGGGCGGCCTTGGCTGCGTTTGTCGGGTTCAGCCCGGCCCGCAGCGGTTCGGCGGCCAGTCCGGCGGTGTGCAGCACCTCGTAGGTGGCCCGCTGCCCAGGGGTGGCGATACCCCGCCGCCCCCGCAG
>NZ_POTX01000073.1 GCF_003236305.1 Micromonospora endophytica
TGATAAGGTTACGGCGGTCATGGCGGAGGGGAAACGCCCGGTTACATTCCGAACCCGGAAGCTAAGCCCTCCAGCGCCGATGGTACTGCACTCGGGAGGGTGTGGGAGAGTAGGACACCGCCGGACACACGTCACAGTTGAGGGCCGCCCGGGTATCGGGACGGCCCTCAACTGCGTTGCGCCGTTCATGGCGTACTCAGGAAGGATGTACCAGTGAGTTCAGGACCTCAGGGCGGCGACCGCCGCCGGGGCCACGAAGGGCGCCCCGACGATCGCGACGCGGGCTCGCGTCGCGGCGACCGCCCGTCGTACCGCGACGACCGCGACCGGGAGCGTGGCTCCCGCGACCGCGGCTACGGCGCCGAAGGGCGCTGGTCCGGTGGCTCCGGCCGGGACGGCGACCGCCGTGAGGGTGGCTTCCGCGGCGGCGACCGTCGGGACGGCAACGCCGGCGGCGGCGACCGTCGATCGAGCGGCCAGCGCGACGGCGGCCAGCGCGAGGGCGGTTTCCGTAGCGGTGACCGTCGTGAGGGCGGCTTTAGCGGCGGCGACCGTCGTGAAGGTGGTTTCCGTGGCGGTGACCGTCGCGAGGGCGGTTTCCGTGGCGGTGAGCGTCGTGAGGGTGGCTTTAGCGGCGGTGATCGCCGTGAAGGTGGTTTCCGTGGCGGTGAGCGTCGTGAGGGTGGCTTTAGCGGCGGTGATCGCCGTGAAGGTGGTTTCCGTGGCGGTAGTGACCGTCGCGAGGGCGGTTTCCGTGGCGGTGAGCGTCGTGAGGGTGGCTTTAGCGGCGGTGACCGTCGCGAGGGCGGTTTCCGTGGCGGTGACCGTCGTGAAGGTGGCTTCGGCGGTGGTGACCGTCGTGAGGGCGGTTTCCGGGGCGGTGATCGCAGGGACAGCGGTGACCGCCGACCGGGTGGGTTCCGCGAGGGCGAGCGTCGTGAGGGCGGCTTCCGTCGAGGGGGCGACGAACGGAGCGTTGATCGCCGCGATCGTGGGTTCCGCGACGACCGGGATCGGGAGCACCGCGCGGGGCCGAGGGACGAGCGGACCGAGGAGGCGGCACCTGCGCAGGCGCCCGCGCTCTCCGATGAGATTGTCGCGGCCGACCTGGACAAGGACGTCCGCGCCGAACTCCTGTCCCTGGCGAAGCCGGTCGCGGACACCATCGCACGGCATCTTGTGGCGACGGGGCAGCTGATCGACGAGGATCCCGCCGAGGCGCTTGCGCACGCGCTGGCCGCGCGCCGGCTCGCGGCACGGATCGCCCCGGTGCGGGAGGCGGTCGGGCTGGCTGCGTACCACGCTGGAGAGTGGCAGACCGCGATTGCGGAACTGCGGACGTACCACCGGATGAGTGGCGTGCAGAGCCACCTGGCGGTCATCGCGGACTCCGAGCGGGCACTGGGTCGTCCTGAGCGGGCGATCGACCTGTTCCGCGGCGCGGACCGGGAGAAGCTGGATCCCGCAGTTGCGATCGAGCTGCTCATCGTGGCCGCCGGCGCACGCGGCGATCTCGGCCAGCGGGAGGCGGCCGTGGCCATGCTCCAGGTTCCTGAGCTGACCACCGCGGCGACGCAGCCCTGGACGGCACGGTTGCGGTACGCGTACGCCGACGCGCTGCTCGCGGTGGGGCGGCGTGCGGAGGCCCGGGAATGGTTCTCCCGTGCCGCAGAGGTGGACGTCGACGCGGAGACGGACGCGGCGGAGCGGCTGCTCGAACTCGACGGAGTGGTCATCGAGGGCGACGACGATGACGAGGTGGCCGAGGAACTGGTCGCTGGCCCGGGTGCCCCCGGCGCCGTGCCGGCCCAGCCGGACGTGGACCTCGCCGGTGACGCGACGGCGGTCGACGTGCCGACCCAGGCCGACCCCGCGCAGAAGGCACCGAGCGAGGACAAGCCGGGCGAGGACAAGCCGGGCGAAGACAAGTCGGGCGAGGACGACGAGCCGGGCGAGAGCGAGTCGGACCTGACGGCTGACGTCAGCGTGGCGGATCGCGTCGCGCGTGAGGACGCGCAGGAGCCGGAGGCACGGCAGGGATGACCGACAACGGGGATCGGCTGATCGACGACTACGCCCTTGTCGTCTTCGACCTGGACGGAGTGATCTACCTGATCGACCGGCCGATCCCCGGCGCGGTCGAGGCGGTCGTGCGGTTGCATGCTGAGGGCCGGGCGGTGGCCTACGCGACGAACAACGCCTCACGCCGAGCGGGTGAGGTCGCTGAACTGCTCGCCGGGATGGGTGTGCCGGCACGACCTGACGAGGTGCTGACCAGCGCTGCCGCCGCCGCTCAACTGCTGGCCGAGCGGCTGCCCGCCGGCGCGCCGGTACTGGTGATCGGCGCGGAGGCACTTCGGTCCGAGGTCCGTGCCGTGGGGCTGAACCCGGTCTCGCGCGCCGAGGACTCACCGACCGCGGTGATCCAGGGGTACGGCCCGCAGGTGGGCTGGGCCGACCTGGCCGAGGCAGCGGTGGCGGTCCGCGCCGGCGCTAGCTGGATCGCCACCAACACCGACCGGACCCTGCCCAGCGGACGTGGGCCACTGCCGGGCAACGGTGCTCTGGTGGCCGCGTTGGCGACGGCGCTAAACCGGGAACCGGACGAGGTGGTGGGCAAGCCCGCGCCGGAGTTGTTCGCCACCGCCGCTCGGCGAGCGGGCGAAGGCCGGACCCTGGTGGTCGGTGACCGCCTGGACACCGACATCGAGGGTGCCAACCGTGCCGGCCTGGACAGCCTGCTGGTCCTCACCGGCGTCAGCGATGTGCCGGAGCTGCTGGCCGCACCGTCGCACCGCCGACCCACGTACGTCTCCTGGAACCTGGCCGGACTCTTTGATCCCGCCGAGGTGGTGCGGGTGCCGGCAGCCTCCGGAGACAGCGGGGGTTGGCATGTCGTCACCGGTGCGGGTGGCTGGGAGCTGTCCGGAGCGGGTCGGCCCCTGGACGCCCTGGCGGCGCTCTGCGCAGTGGCGTGGTGGCATCGGCCGTCGGGAGCGCCGACGGCCGCCTCTCCGGCGGCGGCCCAGGCACTGGAGGATCTGGGGCTGGTCGGCTGACCCCGGCCCGTGGTGACCTGAGGTGCTCAGAGCAGTTTGCGGAGCTTCATCAGGTCGAACGGGTTTGCCTTGATCGACACTCGCCGGTTGGCCACCGCGCGGGTGACGTCGAGATCACCTCGGACCAACGCGAGCAGGTCGTCGCTGGTGGTGCTCATGGCGATCTTCGCCTTCGGATTGTCGCCGTCGGCCAGCTCGACCAGGCGCCCGTCGGTCAGTCGGCCGTGGAAGGCGGTGTCGAGGTCGGTGATCCGGCAGGCCAGGGTGCGGTCCATGTCGACCCGGTCACGGACGGACTCCGCGTTGCGTGCCAGCCGGTCGGCCAGATCCTGCAACGCTTGCCGACACTCGTCCACCGTGGCCACCGTCAGCCTCCTCACCACACCACGTCATCCTCCGGCACCGTACCGCACGGGGTGTTACCCGGGGCCCGGTAGCGTGACACCTGCATCAGCCGCGGGCGAAAGGACTCAGGCATGCAGGACGCGTGGCGCGCCTACCTCGAACTGGCCATGGGCCTGACGGAGGCGCCCCGGAAGAAGGCACAGGACGCGGTGCGTCGAGTCGCCGGCTCGACGGGAGCGACCGCCGCTCAGCTGCAGACCCTCGCCGAGGAACTGCGCTCGACCGGCGCGGCCAATCGGGAGGCGTTGACCAAGCTGGTGCGGTTCGAGGTCGAGCGGGCGCTTGGCGCGGTGGGCCTGGCCACCGCCGACGAGGTCGCCGAGCTGGAACAACGGGTACGTGAGTTGGAACGTCAGGTGCGTGCTGGCGGCGCCGAGCAGGCTCGACCGGCTAGCGGTCGCCCCGCCGAGGCGCAGTCCGTCGGTACGCCCGCGACGGCCGCCGCCGCCCCGGCGGACGTCACGCCGCACCAGTCGGAGCGTGGGTCGCACCCGGAGGATCGCGCCACGCCCGCCCCCGTGGCGAAGAAGGCGGTCGCGAAGAAGGCCGTGGCGAAAAAGGCCGTGGCAAAGAAGGCGGTCGCGAAAAAGGCAGTGGCGAAGAGGTCACCGGGGACGCTGGCCGGCCCCGTGAGCGGTGACCCGGAATGACCGCCCCCACTCCCGGTCCGCCGCGTCCTGGCCCACCGGCGGGCGTCAGCGCGCCTCGACCCGGTCCGGTGGGACCACGCCCGGCCCCGCCCCCGGACCGCTGGGCCGGCGACGACACCGGCGATGGTGGTCATCCGGCGGTGGATGCCGCAGTACAGGCGATGGCGAACGCGGCGGCGTTGGCCCCGGCCGATCAGATCGCCCAGTACGAGGCCGCGTACCAGACGTTGCGGGAAACGCTCGCCACGATCGACCAGGCCTGAGGGAGCCGTCGCACATGGCACGTCGTAACCGGTTGGACGCCGAACTCGTCCGTCGTGGTCTGGCCCGCTCCCGCGAACAGGCCGCCGAACTCGTGCAGGCGGGTCGGGTGCAGTTGCGCGGGGTACCGGCCCGCAAGGCTGCGGCGATGGTCGATCCCGCCGACCCGTTGCTGGTCACCGGTGCCGATCCTGGATCCGAGTACGTCTCGCGAGGCGGTCACAAGCTGGCCGGCGCGCTCGCCGCGTTCGCCCCGGGCGGGTTGGCGGTGGCCGGTCGGCGCTGCCTCGACGCTGGAGCCTCCACCGGTGGCTTCACCGACGTGCTGTTGCGCGCCGGTGCCACCGAGGTAGTCGCGGTCGATGTCGGCTACGGGCAGATCGCCTGGTCGCTGCGTACGGACGAGCGGGTGCGGGTGTTCGAGCGGACCAACGTACGGACGTTGACTCCGGAGGCGATCGACGGACCGGTCGAGGTGACCGTCGCCGACCTGTCGTTCATCTCGCTGCGGCTGGTGTTGCCGGCCCTGGTCGCGTGCACCCGGGACGACGGCGATCTCGCGCTGATGGTGAAGCCACAGTTCGAGGTCGGCAAGGAGCGGGTCGGCCCCGGCGGCGTGGTCCGCGATCCGGGGCTGCGGGCCGAGGCGGTGCTCGATGTTGCGGCGGCAGCCGCGGAGCGGGGACTGGGGTTGGCGGACGTGACCGCGAGTCCACTGCCGGGGCCGAGCGGCAACGTCGAGTTCTTCGTATGGTTACGCCGGGACGCGCCGCCGGCCGACCCGGACCGGATCCGGTCCGTGGTGGCGGCCGGACCGCAGGGGCCGACAGCCTCCGGGGAGGCATCGGACGAGGTGACGGAGGAGGTGGCCGGGTGACCGAGAGCAGTGGACGAGGCAACACCACGGCGTGCACGACGCCCAGGTCGACGGCGAGCGCCGTGACGAGGGTGTGCGGTGGGGTCGACCGAAGCGGGCAGGTCCCGCGGTGACCCGCACCGCTCTGCTGGTGACGCACACCGGTCGCCGTCGCAGCACCGAACACGCCCGGACGGTCGCCGCCGACCTCATCAACGCCGGTTTCGAGGTCCGGGTGGTGGCCGAGGAGGCCGATGACCTCGACCTGCCAGGTGTGGTGCCGGTCACCGGCCCGGAGACCGCCGAGGGCGCGGAGATCGTCATCGCGCTCGGTGGGGACGGCACCTTCCTGCGCGCCGCCGAGCTGGCCCGGCCGGCGAAGGTGCCGCTGCTCGGCATCAATCTCGGCAAGGTCGGCTTCCTCGCCGAGGCCGAGATCGACGATCTGGATGTCGCGGTGCGGGACGTGGTGGGCCGCAACTACACGGTCGACGAACGGCTCACCCTCGATGTCACCGCACAGTTCGACGGCGGGCCGACGATCGAGTCCTGGGCACTCAACGAGATAAGTGTCGAGAAGGGCGAACGGGCCCAGATGCTGGAGTTGCTCGTCGACGTCGACGGGCGACCGCTGTCCCGCTACGGCTGCGACGGCGTGGTCTGCGCCACCCCCACCGGCTCGACGGCGTACGCCTTCTCCGGTGGTGGTCCGGTGGTCTGGCCCGAGGTGGAGGCGTTGCTGCTCGTGCCGATCAGCGCGCACGCCCTGTTCAGCCGGCCGCTGGTGACCTCGCCCACTTCGACCTTCTCGATCACCGTCGACCCGTTCACCACTCTGGCGGTGCTGAGCTGCGACGGCCGGCGGGTGTACGACCTGCCGCCGGGGGCGCGGGTCACGGTGCGGCGGGGTGGTCTGCCGGTGCGGGTCGTGCGGCTGCGGGACCGGTCGTTCACGGACCGGCTGGTGGCCAAGTTCGGGCTGCCGGTGCACGGCTGGCGGGGCAACCGACGATGACCGGAGCCGGCGCCGGTTGACCGGTGCCGGACCGGCGATGGCGTCGCGTCGGCTGGTCAAGTGTCGGGGCACGCGTCTACTGTCGGTTGCTGTGCTGGAGGAGCTACGCATCACCGGACTGGGCGTCATCGAGGACACGACGTTGCCGCTGACCAGCGGCATGAACGTCATCACCGGCGAGACCGGTGCCGGCAAGACGATGGTGGTGACCGGTCTGGGCCTGCTCTTCGGTGGCCGGGCCGATGCCGGGCGGGTGCGTGCCACGCCCGGGCGTGCCCTGGTCGAGGGGCGACTGCGGCTCACCGGCCGGGTGGCCGAGACGGTGCACGCCCGGATCAGCGACGCCGGCGGTGAGCCCGACGAGGACGGCGCGGTCCTGCTGAGCCGTACGGTCACGGTGGAGGGTCGCTCCCGGGCGCACCTGGGCGGGCGCGGCATGCCGGTGGCGATGCTGGGCGAGGTGGGCGAGCAGGTGGTGGCCGTGCACGGTCAGTCCGACCAGCTGCGGCTGCTGCGCCCGGTCGAGCAGCGGGCCGCGTTGGACCGGTTCGCCGGCCCGGAGCACGAGAAACTGCTCGACGCGGTACGGGAGGCGTACACGCAGTGGCGGCGGGTGGTCGACGACCTGGCCGACCGGCGGCGCAACGCGCGGGAACGCCACCAGGAGGCGGATCTGCTGCGGCTGGGCCTCGACGAGATCACCCGGGTCGATCCGCAGCCCGGTGAGGACGACGAGTTGAAGATCGAGGCGCAGCGGCTGGAGCACGCGGAGGGTCTGCGTACCGCCGCGCAGCTGGCGCATCAGTGCGTGGCCGGTGGGCTGGAGGCCACCGACGACACGCCTGACGCCTCGACGCTGCTCGGCACCGCCCGCCGGACCCTCGAGGCGCAGGCCGGCACGGATCCGGTGCTCGGCGAGCTGGCGGCCCGGTTGGAGGAGGCGGCCACCCTGGTCGCCGACGTCTCCGTGGAGCTGTCGACCTACCTGGCCGGGTTGGACGCCGACCCGGCCCGGCTCCAGACGATCTACGAGCGGCGGGCGGCGTTGCGGGCGCTGACCCGGAAGTACGCCGACGACGTCGACGGCGTCATCGCCTGGGCGGAGCGGGCCCGGACCCGGCTGTCCGAGCTGGACACCTCCGACGAGCTTCTCGACGAGTTGGACCGGGAGGCGTCCCGGCTGGCCGGTGAGGTGGCCGAGTTGGCCGGGCGGCTGTCACTGTCCCGACAGGAGGCCGCCGGACGCTTCGCCGAGCAGGTCACCGTCGAACTGGCTGGCCTGGCCATGCCGCACGCCCGGATCGAGGTCGCGGTGCTGCCCCGACCGGCCGGACGGGCCGAGCCGACGTTGCCGGTCAACGGGGTGGAGGTCGGCGTCGGTCCGGACGGCGGCGACGAGGTCGAGCTGCGCCTGCTGGCGCACCCCGGCGCGCCCGCCCTGCCGTTGCAGCGCGGTGCGTCCGGCGGGGAGCTGTCCCGGGTGATGCTCGCGATCGAGGTGGTTTTCGCCGGTTCCGGCGGGCCTCCGACCCTGGTCTTCGACGAGGTGGACGCGGGTGTGGGCGGTCAGGCGGCGGTGGAGATCGGCCGCCGGCTGGCCCGGCTGGCACGTAGTCACCAGGTGCTCGTGGTGACGCACCTGCCCCAGGTCGCCGCCTTCGCCGACCGGCACCTGGTGGTGGCGAAGGACACCGGTGGCGCGGTGACCACCAGCGGAGTGCGGGTGGTGGAGGACACCGAGCGGGCCCGTGAGCTGGCCCGGATGCTCGCTGGTTTGCCCGACTCGGATCTGGGTATCGCTCACGCGGAGGAACTGCTGGCCGTGGCGGCCAGGGAAAGGCGGTCGTGAGACCGCGATTGTGAGCGGAGGCACACCGGCCTTCGCCGTCATGTGCTTCCCTGGGTAGGCGGCCCTGCTCAGGCATGTCGCGACAGATTCGCCTGCCTCACATGCCAGGATGGTCACGATGCGTCTACCCACCTTGCGCCGGATCCGAAACACCGAACCGGGACGGATCGTCGGCACCGCGCGCCTCGATCGTCGTACCAAGCGGCTGGTCGGCCGGCTCAGGCCCGGCGACGTCGCGGTGATCGACCACGTCGACCTGGACCGGGTCGCGGCCGACTCCCTGGTCGCCGTCGGTGTCGGCGCGGTGCTCAACGCCAAACCGTCGGTCTCCGGCCGGTATCCGAACCTCGGCCCGGAGGTGCTGGTCGCGGCGGGCATCCCGCTGCTGGACGACCTTGGTGAGGGCATCTTCGAGCGCATCCGTGAAGGCGACACGGTGTGGATCGAGGGCAACACGGTCTACTCGGGCGACGACCCGGTGGCACACGGCAGCCTCCAGGACACCGAGAGCGTGACCAAGGCGATGGCCGATGCCCGCGAGGGCCTGTCGGTGCAGCTGGAGGCGTTCGCCGCGAACACCATGGACTACCTCAAGCAGGAGCGTGACCTCCTGCTCGACGGCGTCGGTGTGCCGGATATCGCCACCGAGATGCAGGGTCGGCACTGTCTGATCGTGGTGCGGGGTTACGACTACAAGGCCGACCTGGACGTTCTGCGGCCGTACATCCGTGAGTTCAAGCCGGTGTTGATCGGTGTCGACGGCGGCGCGGACGCGCTCGTCGAGGCGGGTTACACCCCAGACATGATCATCGGCGACATGGACTCGGTCACTGACGACGTGCTGCGCTGCGGCGCCGAGGTGATCGTGCACGCCTACCCCGACGGGCGGGCCCCCGGGCTGCCCCGGGTGAACGCCCTGGGGGTGCCGGCGCTGACCTTCCCCGCCGCCGCCACCAGCGAGGACCTGGCCATGCTGTTGGCCGACGAGAAGGGCGCCTCGCTCATCGTCGCCGTGGGCACCCACGCCACCCTCGTCGAGTTCCTCGACAAGGGGCGCGGCGGCATGGCGTCGACGTTCCTGACCCGGCTCAAGGTCGGCGGCAAGCTGGTCGACGCCAAGGGCGTCAGCCGGCTCTACCGACAGGGCATCTCGGGCTCCTCACTACTGCTGCTGGTGCTCTCGGCGATAGCGGCCATGGCCTCGGCGGTGGCCGTTTCCACCGTCGGTAAGGCGTACCTGGGCGTGGCCTCCGAGTGGTGGGACAATTTCGTGTTCCAGCTCGGCCAGCTTCTCTAGCTCCCGACCGATCAAGAGGCTTTAGGCGTGATCAACTTCCGGTACCATGTGGTGTCCCTGACCGCGGTCTTCCTGGCGCTGGCGATCGGCCTGGTCGTCGGCACAGCCGCCCTCAACGGTCCGGTCGCGGACTCACTCAAGGAGACCGTCAACTCGCTGAGCAAGGACAACCAGCAGATGCGTCAGACGGTCCAGAACATGCAGCGGGAACTGGATCTGGAGGAGGAATTCGCGGCCGAGTTGGCGCAGGTCATGCTGCCGGGCAAGTTGAGTGGCAAGCGGGTCCTGATGGTCACCACTCCCACCGGCCGCGACCACGCCGACGGCGTGCAGCAGATGCTCCAGCTGGCCGGTGTCGACCTCACCGGGCGGGTGGACCTTCAGGACAAGTTCATCAACCCGGAGAACAACAACCAACTGCTGGAGCTGGCGGTGACGGCGGCCCGGCCGACCGGCGCGCCCACCAACGAGCTGCCCGGTAACGGTCACGGCGTGGAGACCTCAAGTGCCCTGCTGGCGACCGTGCTGCTGGACCGGCCAGCCGGCTCCGAGCCGGTCACCGAGGCCGACCGGCGGGCCGTCCTCGCGGCCTACAGCAACGCCAACTACCTGACCACCGGGGACCGGGTCACCGCGGCGGCCGAGGCCGTGGTCATCGTCAGCGGGCAGCCGTACGTGGACAAGGACTCCGCCAAGAAGGACGAGGCGGTGGTCAGGATCGCCGAGCAGTTCGACCGGACCGGGGCGACCGTGGTGGCCGGCAACGGTTCCGTCAACGGCAACCTGGTGGCTTTCGTCCGGGGCGACGCCGTGTTGGCCCAGGCCATCTCGACCGTCGACAACGCCAACACGGTGCTGGGTCAGCTGGTCACCACGCTGGCGCTGGTGCAGCAGCTCAACGAGCGCAAGGCCGGCCAGTACGGCGTGGGCGACAACGCCGGATCGCGGGTGCCTAAACTGCCCCAGTGAACCACCGACGCGCCGGACGCGCCCGGTGGGTGATTCGACGATGGCGGCCGGCGGGAGGCCACACGTGAGCATGTTCGGTCGACTGGTCGTGGCGGGCCTCGGGGCGGCTGCCGCCCGGTACGCGCTGCGTCAGGTGCGTACCTCCCCGGCCGGGACGACGCTGGAACGCACCAACTTCCGCGGCCGCACCGTCACCCTGGCCGCCGGGCCGGCGCTCGCGCTGGGTGCCAGCGGCGCCGCGGCAGCCGGTGCGGCGAGCGTCCCCGCCGGGGCCGCCACGCTGGTGGCCGGGCTCGGCGCCGGTGCCGTCGGACTCTACGACGACGTGGTCGGTGCCCGGCCGGAACAGAAAGCGGACAAGGGCTTCGCCGGGCACCTCGCCGCACTGCGGCAGGGCCGGGTGACCGCCGGCCTGGTCAAGGTCGTCGGGGTGGGCGCGGCCGGCCTCTGTGCCGCCACGTTGCTCGCCGGTGATTCGCGGGTCGCCGCACATCGTGGCCGGCGGCGGCAGGGCCCACTCGGCCGGGGCGTCGACGTGCTGCTCGGAGCGGGAGTGGTGGCCGGCACCGCGAACCTGCTCAACCTGCTGGACCTGAGGCCGGGGCGGGCGCTGAAGTCCGGGGTGCTGCTCGGCGCGCCGCTGGCCGGCGGTGAGACGGGTGGGATCGCCGCCGGGGCGGTGGGCGCCGCGGCCGGGCTGCTCCCCGCCGACCTGGCCGAGGACGTCATGATCGGCGACAGCGGCGCGAACGCGCTCGGTGCCGTGCTCGGCGTGGCGCTGGCCGCCCGGACCGGCCCGGTCGGTCGCGCCGGCCTGCTCGCGGTGCTGGCCGGGCTGACCGCGGCCAGCGAGAAGGTCAGCTTCACCCGAGTCATCGCCGACACGCCTGGCCTGCGTGAGCTCGACGCGCTGGGCCGCCGCGCCGACTGACGTGACCAGACCGGCACCCCTCGCCGGCGCCGGCCGGGTGGCCGGAGCAGCCGCGCTCATCGCCGTGCTCACCGTGCTCGCCCGGCTGGCCGGGTTCGGGCGGACCGCCGTTTTCACCTGGGTGGTCCAGACCAGCGACCTGGGCGCGATGTACGTGCTCGCGAACACCATCCCGAACATCATCTTCGAGATCGTGGCCGGTGGGGCGCTGGCCAGTCTCGTCGTACCGCTGCTCGCCGGCGCGGTGGCGGCCGGGGACCGGCGGGCGGTGGCCGCCACCACCGGTGCCCTGCTCACCTGGACGGTGACCCTGCTGGTGCCGCTGGCGGTGCTTGTCGCCCTGGCCGCCGACCCGATCGTCGCGGTGATGGGCGCCGACCGGCCGCCGGAGGCCCTGGCGGCGGGAGCCCGCATGCTGCGGGTGTTCGCGCCGCAGTTGCCGCTGTACGGCATCGGCATCGTGCTCACCGGCGTGCTCCAGGCACACCGCAGGTTCGCCTGGCCGGTGATTGCGCCACTGCTGTCCAGCCTCACGGTGATCGTCGTCTACCTCGTCTTCGCGGCAGTGGCCGGCACGGGTGCGAGCGTCGCGCAGGCGGGCCGGGGAGCCGAGCTGATCCTGTCGGCCGGCACCACCCTCGGTGTGGTGGTGCTGTCGCTGTCGCTGCTGATCCCGCTGCGCCGGCTGCGGCTGCGGCTGCGTCCCGGGTACGCCTTCCCGGCCGACGCCCGGGCCCGGGTACGCGGGCTGGCCGTGGCCGGCGTGGCGGCGGTCACCGCCCAGCAGGTGGCGATGGCGGTGATCCTCTACCGGATCGCCGGCGGCCCCACGGAGGCACCGCAGGTGTTCAACCTGGCCCAGACCTTCTACCTGCTGCCCTGGGCGGTGCTGGCGGTGCCGCTGGCCACCGCCGCCTACCCGACCCTGGCCGAGGCCGCGGCCGCTGACGACGAGGAGAGCTACCGCGACACCCTGTCGGCGACCGTGCGCGGGGTGCTGCTGTTCAGCTGTCTCGGCGCGGCGGCGCTGGTCGGGGCGGCCCGACCGATCGGGTGGTTCTTCCCACTCGACGCGGAGGCCACCGCCGCGGCCGTCACCGGCTTTGCTCCCGGCCTGCTCGGGTACGGTCTGTTCGCGGTGCTGTCCCGAGCCCTGTACGCCCGCGGCGCGACCCGGGCGGCCACCGCGGCCATCACCGCAGGCTGGTTGTCGGTGCCGCTGGTCCTGGTGCCGCTGTCGCTCGTGCTGCCGGTGGCCGACCGGGTGCTCGCCGTGGCGTTGGCCAACTCGGCAGGCATGCTGCTGCTCGGCGGGCTGTTGCTGCTGGCCGTGCGGCGGGTGGCGGGAGCGTCAGCGGTCGCCGGTGCGGTGCGGGCGGGTAGCGCCGGGGTGCTGGCGGGCACGGCAGCTGCCCTCGCCGCGCTGGCGCTGCTCGGGCTGGTCGACGGCGGGGGCGACCCCCCGGCGCGGTCGGCGGCGCTGGTGCAGGGCATGCTGTCCGGAGTCATGGTCGGCGTCGTCTTCCTCGGCGTGGTCTGGCTTGTCGATCGGCAGGACGTACGTCCGCTGCTGGCTGCACTGCGCCGGCGTCTGCGCCGCGGCCGACCCGGACGCCAGGGCGGAAATCCCCCTGAGCGGGGCGACGGGAAGGAAGGAAGGCTGGCTCGGTGAGCGCGAGGGGTGAGGCGGTGACCGGGGCGGATCGGCGGGGCACGGTGGTGGCGCTGGTGCTCGCCTCCAGCACCGGCGGTGTGGGGCAGCATGTGCGGGCGTTGGCCCGCGGGTTGACCGCCGCCGGGGAGTCGGTGCTGGTCTGCGGGCCGGCGGCGACCCAGGACCAGTTCGACTTCGTCGCCACCGGTGCCCGGTTTGCGCCGGTGGAGATCCCGGCCACCCCCACCCCCGCCGACGCCCGGGCGGTCGGGGCACTGCGTCGGGTGCTCGCCGCCGAGCGGGTCGGTGTGGTGCACGCGCACGGGTTGCGCGCCGGGTTGGTGGCGGTGCTCGCCCGGCCCGCCGCCCCGCTCGTGGTGACCTGGCACAACGCGGTGCTCGCCGGTGGGCTGCGCGGCGGCCTGTCCCGGCTGGTCGAACGGGTCGTCGCCCGAGGCGCCCAGGTGACTCTCGGTGCCTCCGCGGACCTGGTCGAACGGGCTGCCGCGCTGGGGGCCAGGGATGCCCGCCTCGCTCCGGTCGCCGCGCCGGAGCTACCCGCGCCGCGTCGGCGCCGGGCCGCCGTACGGGCAGAGTTCGCCGTCGCCGCCGACCAGCCGCTGGTGCTGTCGGTGGGCCGGTTGCATCCGCAGAAGCGGTACGACGTGCTGGTGGACGCGGCAGCCCGATGGCGGGTGCGGACGCCACCGCCGGTGGTGGTGATCGCCGGCAGCGGCCCGGCCTACCTGCCGCTGGCGGCGCGGATCAGTGCCGCCCGCGCCCCGATCACCCTGCTCGGGCACCGCGCCGACGTGGCCGATCTGCTCGCCGGGGCGGACCTGGCCGTGGTGACCAGTGCCTGGGAGGCCCGCCAGCTCTTCGCCCAGGAGGCGCTGCGGGCAGGCGTACCACTGGTGGCGACCGCGGTGGGTGGGCTGCCGGATCTGGTCGGTGACGCCGCGGTGCTGGTGCCGCCGGGCGACGTCGACGCGCTCGACGCGGCGGTGCAGGCGCTGCTCGACGACGAGTCGGGCCGGGCCGAGCTGGCTCGGCGTGGCACGGCGCGGGCAGCGACCTGGCCCACCGAGGCGCAGACGCTCGCCCAATTGGTCGCGCTCTACACGGAGTTGGCCCCCGGACCGGCCGCGCCGGGCACCGGCACACAGTCGACGGGACGCCGCTGATGCTGCGTCGAATCGCTCCGATCGTGCTCACCCTGCTGGTGGTGGTGCTCGGCATCACCGCCCTGGCGGCCCGCCCCGCCGCGCCGTCGTCGCGGCCCGACGCCGACTTCGTGGTGCTGGTCGGGGTGGCCGGACTGCGCTGGGACGATGTCGATCCGCAGCGCACTCCCACGCTGTGGCGGATGGCCCAGGACGGTTCGATCGGGTCGCTGTCGGTGCGGTCGGTGAACCGGCCCACCTGTCCGTTGGACGGCTGGTTGACCCTGGGCGCGGGCAGCTTCGCGGCGTGGGGTGGCAACCCGCCGGACGGGCAGTGCCCGCCCACCGAGGTGACGGTGGAGCGGCCGGACGGCATCGGCGCGTACCTGCCGGAGCAGGACAGCGTGGTGCTGCGCAACCAGGATCGACTGCCGTGGGGCACGGTGCCGGGCGCGCTGTCGGAGTCGGTGCGGTGCTCGGTCGCGGTCGGGCCGGGAGCGGCGGTGGCGGCGGCCCGACCGTTCGGGCGGGTCGACAGGTACGAGCCGGCCCTGCCCGAGGATCCCAGCGGGCTGCTCGGCACCTGCGTACTCAGTTTTGTCGATCTCGGCACGGTCGCGGGCAGCGATCCGGCGGCGCGGGCGTCCGCCGCGAGCGAGGTCGACGCGCAACTCACCCGGGTGCTGGCGGCCCGGCCGCCGGAGTCGCTGGTGATCGTCGCCGGCGTCGCCGACACGGAACGGCCGTCGCGACTGCATGTGGCGATCGCCGACGGCCCGGGTTGGGAGCGTGGCTGGCTGACCTCACCCAGCACCGCCCGCCGGGGCTACCTGCAACTCGTCGACCTCGCGCCGACCGCGCTCGCCGCGTTGGGCCGTCCGATGCCGGACCGGCCGTTCCTCGGCCGGCCCGCCGAATCGGTAGGTGGTCGGCCGGACGACCTGGCGGCCGCGATCGCCGAGCCGGCCGACGCGGACCGTGAGGCCGCGGCGCAGCAGGAGGTGGCCGGCGGGTTCTTCACCTTGCTGGCAGCCGTGCAGGTGGCGTTGGCAGTGGTGGTGCTGCCGCTGCTGCGTCGCGCCCGCCGGCACGCCGGGCCGTACGGCCCGAAGCCGGTGTCTCCGCGGGTGGTGGCGGCGGTGGAGGTGATGCTTGTCGCTGCCGCCCTGGCCATGCCGGCGGCCCTGCTCGCCGAGGCCGCGCCGTGGTGGCGGTATGCACATCCGGCGCTCTCCTTCGCCGCGCTGACCGGCGCGCTGCTGGCTGCCGCGACGCTGCTGGTGCGTCTCACGCCCGGCTATCGCGGCACGCTCGGCCCGCTCGGTGCGGTGGCCGGGCTCACCGCGTTGGCCATCGGTCTGGACGTGCTCACCGGTGCCCGGCTACAGCTCAACGGCGTGGTCGGGTACTCCGCGCTGGAGGGTGGCCGGTACGCCGGTCTCGGCACCGTCGGGCTCGGGGTGTTCGTGGCCGGCGCCCTGCTGAGCGCGGGCTGGCTGGCCCAGCGGGTGCGTCGGGGCTGGCGACCGGTGGTGATGGTGGCCATGGGCGCGCTCGCCGTGGTGGTGGTCGGCAGCCCGTATCTCGGCGCCGACTCGATCGGGGCGATCGCGTTGACCGCCGGGGTGAGCGTCGCGGCGGCGATCAGCGCGGGCGGCTGGTTGACCCTGACCCGACTGGCCTGGGCGGCGATGGCCGGACTGGCCGTGACGGTCGGGTTCGCGATGTTGGATCTGGGCCGGGAGCCGGCTGAGCGGGGCAGTCTGGGTCGGTTCCTGGCGGCGTTGGGCGACGGCACCGGTGGGCTCACCGTGCACCGGTCCGGCACGTCCAACTTCGAGACGTTCGTCAACAGTCCGCTGACCGTGCTGGCGCTCGCGGGAATGCTGCTGGTCTGGTTCGCGCTGCTGCGGCCCTGGGGCGGGCTGATGCGGTTGTTCGGTATCTACCCGGCGATCCGGGCGGCGATGGCCGGCACCGGGGTGGCCGTCGTGCTCGGCGGGGTGTTGGGTGGTGCGGCACTGGACGTGGCGGGCGCGGCAGCGGCCGTGGTGGTGCCGCTGGCGGCGCTGTCCGCGCTGCGGGTGCTGGACCACGCGGCGGACCGGACCCGGCCCGCCGGGGACCGTCCCGGCGACGCGGGATGGCCGGACGACCGGCCGGCGCGGCCGGGTGACGCGGGGGGCGACCCAGACCGCGACGGAGTGATCCGGGACGCGGAGCAGGGTGCGGCACCGGCACCCCACCGGGATGGTGTTAGCGTGGAATCCCGTGGATCGCGTGATCACTTCGCTGATCGGCTCGGCGGTCTGCACGACCGCGACGGACGACACGGGAGCAGGCCTTGGCCCCTACAGCACGGACGACCAGGCATATTTTCGTCACCGGGGGCGTGGCCTCCTCGCTGGGTAAGGGGCTGACCGCCTCCAGCCTCGGCAATCTGCTTACCGCCCGGGGGCTTCGGGTGGTGATGCAGAAGCTCGACCCGTACCTCAACGTGGACCCGGGCACCATGAACCCGTTCCAGCACGGTGAGGTCTTCGTGACCGAGGACGGTGCCGAGACCGACCTCGACGTCGGCCACTACGAGCGGTTCCTGGACCGGGCGCTGTCCGGCAAGGCGAACGTCACCACCGGCCAGATCTACTCCGACGTGATCGCCAAGGAGCGGCGCGGCGAGTACCTGGGCGACACGGTCCAGGTGATCCCGCACATCACCAACGAGATCAAGTCGCGGATCCGGGCGATGGCCGACCCGGACGACGACGGCCGTACGCCGGATGTGGTGATCACCGAGGTGGGCGGCACCGTCGGTGACATCGAGTCGCTGCCGTTCCTGGAGGCGATCCGACAGGTCCGCCACGATCTGGGTCGGGACAACTGCTTCTACCTGCACGTCTCGCTGGTGCCGTACCTGGCCCCGTCGGGCGAGCTGAAGACCAAACCGACGCAGCACTCGGTGGCGCAGCTGCGCAGCATCGGCATCCAGCCGGACGCCATCGTCTGCCGCTCCGACCGGGACATCCCGGACAAGCTCAAGCACAAGCTGTCGCTCTACTGCGACGTGGACGCCGAGGCGGTCATCGCCGCACCGGACGCGCCGAGCATCTACGACATCCCGAAGGTGCTGCACCGGGAGGGCCTCGACGCGTACGTGGTGCGCCGGCTCGGGCTCTCCTTCCGCGACGTGGACTGGGAGGGCTGGGACGACCTGCTGGAGCGGGTGCACCAGCCGCAGCGCACGGTCACCGTGGCGGTGGTCGGCAAGTATGTCGACCTGCCGGACGCGTACCTGTCGGTCAGCGAGGCGATCCGGGCGGCCGGGTTCGGCAACCGGGCAAGGGTGCAGCTGCGTTGGGTGCCCAGCGACGACTGCGTCACCCCGTCGGGTGCGGCGGCGGCCCTCGCCGGGGTCGACGGCATCGTCATCCCCGGTGGTTTCGGCGTACGCGGCATCGAAGGCAAGATCGGCACCGCCCGGTACGCCCGCGAGAACGGCATCCCGCTGCTCGGGCTCTGCCTCGGTCTCCAGTGCATGACCATCGAGGTGGCTCGGCACCTGGCCGGCCTGGACGGCGCCAACTCGCTGGAGTTCGACGCCGACGCCGTGCACCCGGTCATCGCCACCATGGCCGACCAGGAGGACATCGTCGCCGGCCGGGGCGATCTGGGCGGCACCATGCGGCTCGGCGCGTACCCGGCGACTCTCGCCGAGGGCTCGCTCGTCGCCGAGGCGTACGGCAGCACCGAGATCAGTGAGCGGCACCGGCACCGGTACGAGGTGAACAACGCCTACCGCGACCAGTTGACCAAGGCCGGGCTGCGGGTCTCCGGCACCTCACCGGACGGCCGGCTCGTCGAGTTCGTCGAGCTGGACCGCGAGCTGCACCCGTTCTTCGTGGCCACCCAGGCGCATCCGGAACTCAAGAGCCGCCCCACCAGGCCGCATCCACTGTTCGCCGCCTTCGTCCGGGCCGCCGTGACGTACTCGCGGGCCGATCAGCTTCCGGTCGACCTGGACGACGACACGGCCGAGCGGGCCACCCGCAACGGGTCCGCCGCGACGGCCACGTCGGCGTCATGAGCGCGGTCGAGCACCGTTACGAGGTGCGCTCCCGCGAGGTGCGTTACCGCGGCCGCATCTTCGAGGTGGTCACCGAGGAAGTGAGCATGCCCGGTGGCGGGACCGCCGCACGTGACCTGGTCCGGCACGTCGGGGCGGTGGCGGTGGTGGCGCTCGACGACGCCGGTCAGGTGGTGCTGATCCGCCAGTACCGGCAGCCGGTCGGGCGGCGGCTGTGGGAGCTGCCGGCCGGGTTGACCGATGTGGCCGGCGAGGATCCCGCGGTCACCGCGGCCCGCGAGCTGGCCGAAGAGGTCGACCTCACCGCCGGTCGCCTCGACGTGCTCGTCGACCTGCACAGCTCGCCGGGGTTCACCGACGAACTGGTCCGGGTCTTCCTCGCCCGTGACCTCGGCGAGGTGCCGGTGGAGCAGCGCCACGACCGGCACGACGAGGAGGCCGACCTTCAGATCGTCCGGATCGACCTGGACGAGGCGGTCGGCATGGTGCTGGCCGGTGAGATCACCAACGCGTCCTGCGTGGCCGGGCTGCTGGCCGCCGCCCGCGCCCGCGACACCGACTGGTCGGTGCTGCGCCGCCCGGACAGCCCGCTGCCGGGCTGACTGGGGGGACACGACGCGGGGGCCGGACGTCTCGACGTCCGGCCCCCGGGTGTTTTCGTCGTCAGTCGCGCAGCGGGCGTCCCTGCCCGTCGACGCCACCGTTGACCAGGATCAGGATGCCGTCGACGAGACCCCAGATGCTGCCGATACCGCAGGTCACCAGGGTGACGATCAGCTGGATGACGCCGGTCTTGGTGTCGCCCATGTAGAAACGGCCGACGCCGAAGCCGCCCAGCAGAATCTGCAGGACACCCGCGACGACCTTGCTCTTGTCGGAAACGCCGCCCTGGGAGTACTCGGGCGGGAAGGGAGGTGTGGTCATGAGGCGTCACAATAGTGATCCACTTAGCCGCTGTCGGTACCGGTATGGCCCAAGTGGCACGATGAGGGTCGAACACTGTCCTGATGGCTGAGGCGGCGTCCCACCTGCGGCCGGTGGTCACACCTGACACATCGTCAGGGGCCACGGCCACCGGGTGTCACAGTGCAGGCTCCGGTGACGTGCGGGCGCGCCTAGACTGCCGCCGGCGGGACCGGTTGACCGTGGCGGCAATGGGGCCGCCGCGGCACCGCGCACTCGGGGAGAGCGTTCCCCGAAGAGAGGTGTCTGCATCGTGAAGGTCGGCATCCCACGCGAGGTCAAGAACCACGAGTACCGCGTGGCGATCACGCCCGCGGGCGTCAACGAGTTCACCCGCAGCGGTCACCAGGTCTTCGTCGAAGCCGGCGCCGGGCTCGGGTCGAGCATCACCGACGAGGAGTTCACCGCGGCCGGCGCCAAGATCCTGGAGACCGCTGACGAGGTGTGGGGCACCGCGGAACTGGTGCTCAAGGTCAAGGAGCCGGTGGCCGCGGAGTACCACCGGATGCGCCCGGGGCAGGTGCTCTTCACCTACCTGCACCTGGCCGCCTCCGCCGACTGCACCCAGGCGCTGCTCGACGGCAAGGTCACCGGCATCGCGTACGAGACGGTCGAACTGCCCGACCGGTCGCTGCCGCTGCTGGCCCCGATGTCCGAGGTGGCGGGTCGGCTCGCCCCCCAGGTCGGCGCCTTCTACCTGATGCGTACCGGCGGTGGCCGGGGCGTGCTGCCCGGCGGTGTCTCCGGCGTGTACGCGGCCAAGACCGTCGTCATCGGCGCGGGCGTCTCCGGCATGAATGCCGCCGCCATCGCCCTCGGCCTCCAGTCCGAGGTGCTGCTGCTGGACAAGAACGTCGCCCGGCTGCGGCAGGCCGACGCCATCTACCGGGGCCACCTCCAGACGGTCGCCTCCAACGCGTACGAGATCGAACGGGCCGTGCTCGACGCCGACCTGGTCATCGGCGCGGTGCTGGTGCCCGGCGCGAAGGCCCCGACACTGATCTCCAACGAACTGGTCTCCCGGATGAAGCCCGGCAGCGTGCTCGTCGACATCGCCATCGACCAGGGCGGCTGCTTCGAGGACTCCCGCCCCACCACGCACGACGAGCCGGTCTACAAGGTGCACGACTCGATCTTCTACTGCGTGGCGAACATGCCCGGGGCGGTGCCGAACACCAGCACGTACGCGCTGACCAACGTCACTCTCCCGTACGCGCTGGAGTTGGCCAACCACGGCTGGCGCGAGGCGTCGCGGCGCGACCCGGCGCTGGCGCTGGGCCTGAACACCCACGACGGACACGTCGTCTACGGTCCGGTCGCCCAGGCCCACGACCTGCCCACCCTGCCCCTGGCGGAGGTGCTGGCCTGACCGGCCCGCCGCCCACCGCCGCAGCGGCCGACGCGGCCCACCAGCCCGCGCCGGCCCTGCGCCGGGTCGTGCGCGGCTACCTGGACCACCTCACCGTGGAACGTGGACTCGCCGCGAACACGCTCGCGTCGTACCGCCGGGATCTGGACCGCTACCTCGGCTCGTTGGCCGCGGCCGGGGTGAGCGACCTGGCGGCGGTCTCGGCCGGCGAGATCGAGGGACACCTGGCCCGGCTGCGCGCCGGTGCGGACGGTCGGCCACCGCTGGCGGCCTCCTCCGCCGCCCGCGCCGCCAGCGCCGTGCGGGGCCTGCACCGCTTCGCGCTGCGCGAGGGCCTGGCCGGCGCCGACCCCAGCCGGGACGTGCGACCGCCCGTCCCGCCGCGCCGGCTGCCCCGGGCGCTGCCGGTCGACGACGTGATCCGGCTCCTGGACACCGCCGGTGCGGTGGCGGTCGCCGGGGACGCCGCGCCGCTGGCGCTGCGCGACCGGGCCCTGCTGGAATTCCTGTACGGCACGGGTGCGCGCATCTCCGAGGCGGTCGGTGCCGCCGTCGACGACCTGGACGTCGACGACGGGGTGGCGCTGCTGCGCGGCAAGGGCGGCCGCAGCCGGGTGGTGCCGATCGGCGGGTACGCGCTGCGGGCGTTGGCCGCCTACCTGGTGCGGGCCAGGCCCGGACTGGCCGCCGCCGGCCGGGGCACCCCGGCGGTCTTCCTCAACGCCCGCGGTGGCCCGCTGACCCGGCAGGGTGCCTGGGCCATCCTGCGGCGGGCGGCGCAGCGGGCCGGTCTGCCGGTCGACGGGCCGCAGGCCGTCTCCCCGCACACCCTGCGGCACTCGTACGCCACGCATCTGCTCGACGGCGGTGCCGACGTGCGGGTGGTGCAGGAGTTGCTCGGGCACGCCTCGGTCACCACCACCCAGGTCTACACGCTCGTCACCGTCGACCGGCTGCGCGAGGTCTACGCCACCGCGCATCCGCGGGCCCGGGGCTGAGTGTCCCGAAACGACCGGGACGCCGCCGGCATGGCAGGGTGGTGTGGCGGGGACGGGCGTCGCGTGGCCGGTGGCGAGCGGTGCCGTCGGCCGACACGCCGAGCGGGTGCCGAACGGCCTGCTGGCCGGTGGCGTACAGTCGGCATCGGCGCGGCCTCGCGGTGAGATGACCGGGGTGCGCAGCGGCGCCGCAAGGACGTCGGGCGGCTCCGACGCCGGATGGTCGTCGGGAGGGGGCAACGAAGACATGGCTGGCAACGGTGACCGTGCCGAGACGTGGACGTCGGAGCTCCGCGAGCAGCAGAACTCTCTCAACGCAGACCTCGGTCCGGCCGACCCGGCGGCCTACACGATGCGCAAGCCGATCCCCGAGCCGATGCCCACCGACCGGCACGGTCCGGCCCGGATCATCGCGATGGCCAACCAGAAGGGTGGCGTCGGCAAGACCACCACGACCATCAACCTCGGTGCCGCCCTGGCCGAGTACGGCCGCAAGGTGTTGCTGGTCGACTTCGATCCGCAGGGCGCGCTCTCGGTCGGGCTCGGGGTGAACCCGCACAACCTGGACCTGTCGGTCTACAACCTGCTGATGCAGGATGATGTCACCGCCGACGACGTGCTGATCAAGACCGATGTCGCGGGGCTGCACCTGCTACCGGCCAACATCGACCTCTCCGCCGCCGAGATACAGCTGGTCAACGAGGTCGCCCGGGAGATGGCCCTGGCGCGGGTGCTCAAGAGCGTCCGCAAGGAGTACGACTACATCCTGATCGACTGCCAGCCGTCGCTCGGCCTGCTGGCGATCAACGCGTTGACCGTGGCGCACGGCGTGCTCATCCCGCTGGAGTGCGAATTCTTCAGCCTGCGTGGGGTGGCGCTGCTGCTGGACACCATCGACAAGGTGCGCGAGCGGCTCAACTTCGACCTGGAACTCGAGGGCATCCTCGCCACCATGTACGACAGCCGCACCACACACTGCCGGCAGGTGCTCCAGCGGGTGGTGGAGGCGTTCGGTGACAAGGTCTACCAAACGGTGATCACCAAGACCGTGAAGTTCCCCGAGTCGACAGTCGCCGGTGCCCCGATCACCACCCTCGACCCGGCCTCCTCCGGTGCCCGCAACTACCGTCAACTGGCCCGCGAGGTGATCGCCGCGCAGGCGGAGCGCTAGGCCGGTAACCCCTGGTGACCAGGGCGTGGACTACGGTCGTCGACGTGAACGCCCCGCCCCTCGACCCTGCCGCCGCCGACGAGCCGGCCGACAGCAGCGGGTTCACGGTGCGGCTGGCCAACTTCACCGGCCCGTTCGACCTGTTGCTCCAGCTGATCGGCAAGCACAAGCTCGACGTCACCGAGGTCGCCCTGCACCAGGTGACCGACGAGTTCATCGCGTACATCCGGGCCATGGGTGACGACTGGGACCTGGACGAGGCCAGCGAGTTCCTGCTGATCGCCGCCACGTTGCTCGACCTGAAGGCGGCCCGGCTGCTGCCCTCCGCCGAGGTCGAGAACGAGGAGGACCTCGCCCTGCTGGAGGCGCGGGACCTGCTCTTCGCCCGGCTCTTGCAGTACAAGGCGTACAAGGAGGCGGCGGCGCACATCGCCGCGCTGGAGGAGATCGGCGGGCGACGCTACCCGCGGGCGGTCACCCTGGAACCCCGCTACGCCGAGGCGCTGCCGGATCTCGTGCTCGGTGTCGGGCCGCAGCGGCTGCTCAAGCTGGCCGTGAAGGCGATGACTCCGAAACCGGTGCCGGAGGTCTCCATCGCCCACGTGCACATGGTGCGGGTCAGTGTCCGGGAACACGCGGGGATCATCGCTGAACGGCTGCGCCGGGTCGGCACCGCCACCTTCTCGCTGCTCTGTGCCGACTGCGAGGCCACCCTGGAGGTGGTGGCCCGCTTCCTCGCCCTGCTGGAGCTGTACCGGCAGGGCGTGGTGGCCTTCGTCCAGGAGCAGGCGCTGGAGGAACTGACCGTACGCTGGACCGGTCCCGTCGACGGCGGCCCCGCCCTCACCATCGACGAGTACGCCGGCAGCCAGGCCGACCCTGACGCGCCGGCCGATCCTGACGCGCCGGCCGAGGCTGAGCTGACGGCGGGCGTGGAGTCGACGGGTGCCGTGCCGGCGGCGAACGCAACGACGGAGGAACGAGCCGGATGAGCAACGAGCAACGCCGCGACTCCCTGGCCGACCAGGCTGCCGCTTGGGTTCCCCCGTGGCAGCGCCCCGCCCCCGAGCAGCCCGAAGATCTTGGCCCGAAACCGCTCGAGGGGCATTCTCCGACCAAGATCGCGGAGGTCGACGCGGGGGAGCCAGAGGCTGCGGAGGCGGCGGAGGCTGCGGGGG
>NZ_POTX01000074.1 GCF_003236305.1 Micromonospora endophytica
GGTGCGGGGTTTTTGTTAACAGGGGGCCCCTCCTATGCACGAGGCGTTAATAGGGGACCCCTCCTTACATCTCGGCGCGTGCGGGGGGCCGTTGGGCGACGGGTGTGGGCAGGTGCGGTCGCCTGGGCCGGTCACCCCGGCTAACCTGCCCGGAAGAGACGCAGGTCATACCTGAGCGACGAGGAGATCACGGCATGAGTGAGGCGTTGGCCAATCTGCTGAACGAGACGCGCCAGTTCCCGCCGCCGGCCGAACTCGCCGCCGCCGCCAACGTGACCGCCGACGCGTACGGCGAGGCCGAAGCCGACCGGTTGGCTTTCTGGGAGCGCCAGGCGGGGCGGCTGAGTTGGGCGAAGCAGTGGGACCAGGTGTTGGACTGGTCGAATCCGCCGTTCGCGAAGTGGTTCGTCGGTGGGCAGTTGAACGTGGCGTACAACTGTCTCGACCGGCATGTCGAGGCCGGCCGGGGCGACAAGGTGGCGATCCACTGGGAGGGTGAGCCGGGTGACACCCGCACCATCACCTACGCCGAGCTGCATGAGCTGACCTGTCAGGCGGCGAACGCGCTCACCGACCTCGGGGTGGTGGCCGGCGACCGGGTGGCGATCTACCTGCCGATGGTCCCGGAGGCGGCGGTGGCGATGCTGGCGTGCGCCCGGATCGGCGCCACGCACAGCGTGGTCTTCGGTGGTTTCTCCGCCGAGTCGCTTACCAACCGGATCCAGGACGCCTCGGCCAAGGTGGTGATCACCGCCGATGGTGGTTACCGGCGGGGCAAGCCGTCGGCGTTGAAGCCGACGGTGGACGAGGCGGTGGCGAACTGCCCGTCGGTCGAGCATGTGCTGGTGGTCCGCCGCACCGGTGAGGAGGTCGCCTGGTCGGCAAAGGACCACTGGTGGCACGAGACGGTGGAGGTGGCGTCGACCGCGCACACCGCCGAGGCGTTCGACGCCGAGCACCCGCTGTTCATCCTCTACACCAGCGGCACCACGGCCCGTCCGAAGGGGATCCTGCACACCTCGGGCGGCTACCTGACGCAGGCGGCGTACACGGCGCACGCGGTCTTCGACTTGAAGCCGGAAAGCGACGTCTACTGGTGCACCGCGGACATCGGCTGGGTGACCGGGCACTCCTACATCGTGTACGGCCCGCTGGCCAACGGCGTCACCCAGGTGATGTACGAGGGCACCCCGGACACCCCGCACAAGGGACGCTTCTGGGAGATCGTCGACAAGTACCAGGTCACCATCCTCTACACCGCGCCGACGCTGATCCGGACCATGATGAAGTGGGGCGAGGACATTCCCGCCGGCTTCGATCTCTCCTCGTTGCGGCTGCTCGGCAGCGTCGGTGAGCCGATCAACCCGGAAGCCTGGATGTGGTACAGGCAGCACGTCGGGCGGGGCGAGTTGCCGATCGTGGACACCTGGTGGCAGACCGAGACCGGCAGCATGATGATCTCGCCGCTGCCCGGGGTGACCGCCGCCAAGCCGGGTTCGGCGATGACGCCGCTGCCGGGCGTCGTCGCCGACGTGGTCGACGACCAGGGCCAGTCGGTGCCGAACGGCGGCGGTGGCTACCTGGTGCTGCGCGAGCCGTGGCCGTCGATGCTGCGCACCATCTGGGGCGACGACAACCGGTTCATCGAGACGTACTGGTCGCGGTTTGGTGCGGGTGCGAGCGGCAATGCCGAGGATCCGTGGATCTACTTCGCCGGTGACGGGGCGAAGAAGGACGACGACGGGCACATCTGGCTGCTCGGCCGGGTCGACGACGTGATGCTGGTGTCGGGGCACAACATCTCCACCACCGAGGTGGAGTCGGCGTTGGTCTCGCATCCGTCGGTGGCCGAGGCGGCGGTGGTGGGTGCCACCGACCCGACCACCGGACAGGCGATCGTCGCGTTCGCCATCCCGCGCGGCACCACCGAGACCGGCGGTGAGGCGGGCGAACAGCTCATCGCCGAGCTGCGTAACCACGTGGCAAAGACGCTCGGGCCGATCGCCAAGCCGCGGCAGATCATGCTGGTGCCGGAGCTGCCGAAGACCCGGTCCGGCAAGATCATGCGCCGGTTGCTGCGGGACGTGGCGGAGAACCGTTCGCTTGGCGACGTGACCACGTTGCAGGACTCCTCGGTGATGGAACTGATCGCTTCCGGCATGGGTGGCGGCAAGTCCGACGAGGACTGACGACAGGCGTACGACTCGACGGGTGGCGGTCCGCATGCGGACCGCCACCCGTCGTCGTGTCGGTGCAGAGCCGGCCGGAAAAAATATCCGGCAACAATCGAAGCTGACCCCTTCCCACCAGCCCCAGTAGTGCCTAAATTCACCAGTGGCCCCAATTCACGGAGGCCATTTCACCGGCCCACAACCCCCGATGGGCCGGTTCCCTCGATCCGGAGGTACCACGTGCGGAAAGTCGCAGTGGGTCTGCTCGGGCTTTCTCTGACAGCGACAGGACTGACGGTCGGCGCATCCGCCGCCGCCGCGCCGATGGCGGAGCCATCATCGGCCGCCCCCTCCGTCGCCGAGCCCGCCCACGCCGAACATGACCTGCCGAACCCGCTGGAGGAGAAGCGGCGCGCCCTGCGTCAGGAGGGCCTGAGCGAGGTTCTCTCGGGCCGCGCCAAGACGGAGCGGATCAACGGCAGCACGGTGGTCAAGGTCGGCGACCGGGCCGTCCGTGGCGGCGAGGCCGGTCGTGACGCCAGGACCAAGAAGGGTGGCAAGGGTCCCACCGAGCGGCAGTACGTCGAGCTGTCCCGGGAACGGACCGACCAGATCTTCGTCATCCTCGCCGAGTTCGGCAACGAGCGGCACCCCGACTACCCCGACCAGGACACCGACCCGGACGTCGCCGGCCCGGCCCGGTTCGACGGGCCGCTGCACAACGAGATCCCGGAGCCGGACCGGCGGGTGGACAACTCCACCGTCTGGCAGCCGGACTACGACGCCGACCACTTCCGGAAGCTGTACTTCGGCACCGGCCCCGGCGACGAGTCGGTCAAGCAGTACTACGAGGCCCAGTCCTCCGGCCGCTACAGCGTCGACGGCGTGGTCACCAACTGGGTGACTGTGAACTACAACCAGGCCCGGTACGGCCGGTCCAGCGGCTACCCGTGCGGCGACATCGTCTGCGACAACGTCTGGGAGCTGGTCCGCGACGCGGCCAACAAGTGGGTGGCCGACCAGCAGGCGGCCGGCCGCAGCGACGAGGAGATCGCCGCCGACGTACGGGCGATGGACCAGTGGGACCGGTACGACCACGACGGTGACGGCGACTTCAACGAGCCGGACGGCTACATCGACCACTTCCAGATCGTGCACGCCGGTGGCGACATGGCCGACGGTGACCCGATCTACGGTGAGGACGCCATCTGGAGCCACCGCTGGTACGCGTACTTCTCCGACCAGGGTCGTACCGGTCCGCCGAACTTCCCGGCCGGCGGCACCCAGATCGGCAACACCGGCGTCTGGATCGGTGACTACACGATCCAGCCGGAGAACGGCGGTCGCAGCGTCTTCTACCACGAGTACGCGCACGACCTCGGTCTGCCCGACGACTACAACGTCATCAGCGGCGGCGACAACAACAACGAGCACTGGACCCTGATGGCGCAGAGCCGGCTCGGTGCCAAGAACGACGGTGGCATCGGTGAGCGCGGCGGTGACCTGGGCGCCTGGAACAAGCTCCAGCTCGGTTGGCTCGACTACGAGGTGATCCGGGCCGGCGACAAGCGCACCCTGGTCCTCGGCCCGCAGGAGTACAACACCAAGGAGGCCCAGGCCGCCGTGGTGGTGCTGCCCGAGCGGGAGTACACCTTCGACAACGGCGCGCCGTTCGAGGGGACCAAGCAGTTCTTCTCGGGTAATGCCGACGGCCTGAACAGCACCATGACCCGGACGTTCGACCTGACCGGGAAGTCGTCGGCGACGCTGTCGATGAAGGGCCGCTACAGCATCGAGGAGGAGTACGACTACCTCTTCTTCGAGACCTCCACCGACGGCGGGCAGACCTGGATGCCGCGGCCCGGCACGGTCGACGGCACGCCGCTGAAGGAGATCTCCCCCGGCCGGTTCGCCCTCGACGGCAGCTCCGGCGACGAGTGGGTCGACGTCGAGATCCCGCTGGACGCGGTGGTGGGTGGCCAGGTCGGTTTCCGGCTGCGGTACCAGACCGACGGCGCGGTGTCCGAGGGCGGCTTCTTCGGTGACGCGGTCACCCTGACCGCCGACGGCGCGACCGTCTTCGTCGACGGTGCCGAGGACGGCGCGGCGGACTGGACGTTGGCCGGTGGTTTCGAGGTGGTCGAGCAGACGTACACCCGTGACTTCGCGAACTTCTACATCGCGGGCACCCGGCAGTACATCTCGTACGACAAGTACCTCAAGACCGGCCCGTACTTCTTCGGGTACGCCAACACCAAGCCGGACTACGTGGACCACTACCCGTACCAGGAGGGTCTGCTGATCTCGTACTGGAACACCCGGTGGGCGGACAATGACACGTTCGCGCACCCGGGTGAGGGCCGGAACCTGATCATCGACTCCCGGCCCCGGCCGATCTACAACCTGACCGGGCAGCCCTGGCGGGCCCGGATCCAGGTCTACGACGCGCCGTTCAGCCTGAAGAAGGCGGACTCGATCACGCTGCACCTGAACAGCCAGCCGCAGTACATCCGTGGCCAGGCCGCGCAGCCCCTCTTCGACGACACCAAGCAGTACTGGTTCCCGGAGCTGCCCAACCACGGCGTCAAACTCCCCGCCACCGGCACCAAGATCAAGGTGCTCGAACAGAACGGCATCTACACCAAGGTCCGCTTCTCCTAACCCCTCAACCTGAACCAACCGATGCCCCGGGCAGTCCCTGCCCGGGGCATCGCCCGTACCCGCCCCACCCCGTCGACCGCGCCCAGCAGGGTGAGCAGCGCCGAGGTCATAGGGTGTCGGTTATGACCGAGCAGCGCGGCGAGACCGTCGACGAGTCCTGCGTCCTCACCGAGGGGCCGTGGACGCACCGGTTCGTCGGCGCCAACGGCAGCCGCTTCCACGTCGTCGAGGCCGGCACCGGGCCGATGGTGCTTTTCCTGCACGGCTTCCCGGAACACTGGTGGGCGTGGCACCAGCTGCTTCCCGCGGTCGCCGACGCCGGTTTCCGCGCCGTCGCCGTCGACCTGCGCGGTTACGGCGCCAGCGACAAACCACCCCGGGGGTACGACGGCTACACCCTCGCCGCCGACGTCGCCGGCATGATCCGAGGGCTGGGCGAACGCTCGGCCACTGTGGTCGGCACCGGCTCCGGCGGAATGATCGGCTGGACCGTCGCGTCGTTCCACCCCAGGCTGGTACGCCGGTTGGTGGTGCTCGGTGCCCCACATCCGCTGCGGCTGCGCGCCGCGATCTTCGCGGATCCGCGCGGGCAGTTCACCGCAGCGACTCCCACGTTGAAGTTCCAGCTACCCCGCTACGAGCACGTCCTCACTCGGGACGGAGGTCGGGCGGTCGAGGAGATCCTGCGCCGTTGGGGTGGGCCACGCTGGGTCGCCGGTCCGGACTTCAACGGGTACGCCAGCCGCTACCGGGAGGCCATGCGCATCCCGCAGGCCGCGTTCTGCGCGCTGGAAGGCTACCGGTGGGCGTTCCGGTCGGTGTTGCGGTTGCACGGCTACCGGTTCGTCAAGTTGATGCAGCGGCCGCTGGTCACCCCCACCCTGCAACTGCACGGCGCGCTGGACCAGGCGTCGTTGCCGCGTACCGCCCAGGGCTCGGGCCGCTACGTCAGCGCACCGTACGAGTGGCGACTGCTCGACCAGATCGGACACTATCCGCACCTGGAGGCACCGGAGCTGGTGCTGGGCGAGGTGCTGCGGTGGGCCAAGTCCTGAGCGGCGCGGACCCGCTCAGACCCGCTGCTCCCGCAGGTCGGTGACCTCGGTGACGGGCGCCCAGCCCTGATAGACGCCGAAGTCGAAGGCTTCCAGGCGCATCGCCTGGGCGACCGGCCAGCGTCCTCCGGTGTACTCGACCCGCAGCCAGCCCTCGTGCTCGCCGAGCACGATGAACGGCTGTCCCTTCCAGGTGCAGGTCGTCCGGACGTACGCGAACTCCTCGACCTCGCCGGCCGGCACGACCCGGACGTACCGACCCGGCCGGACCTCGACGAAGCCGTCGCCCGGTTCGGTCCGGTAGAGCCGGATCTCGCCGCCGTCCGGGCTGGCCTGGTATTCCTGGCCCCGCCAGCGGGCCACGTAACCGTCACGCATCACTGCTCACCGACCCGCCGCCAGGACAGCGTGTCGGCGTCGAGGACCGCCACCAGGCGTTCCGTGCCGTCCGCGCCGAGGCGCAACAGCTGCGCGCCGTGCGGCAGCCGCACGCTGTCCACCTTGAACTCGGCGAGCACGTCGCTGCTCTCGCCCGGGGCGAACCCGTTACCCCGGAACGGCGGCCGCTCGATGACCCAGCCTTCCATGGCCCGCATGGCCGCCTCGCTCTGCCCGCCGTACGGGATCCGGTAGAGGCTCGGTCGGTACGCCGGCCACCGCAGCACGTAGATCTCGTCCGCGTCCGCGGCGAACGGCGACTCCGCGTGGTGCAGGCCCAGCGCCCGGTACAACTGCGCCGGGGTGGTCAGGTGGGCCAACTCGGTGGCCCGGTGCACGAAACCGGAGACCCGGTCGTAGCCGCGATCCAGGTAGTAGCCGAGCTGGCTCGATGCGATCGCCTTCTGCATCACGATCGGCCGCGCCGGGTCGGCGGGTGCGGACTTCCGTTGGCCGGCGGACGGCTCGGGTGCGCCGGCGCTCGGCTCGGGCTCACTCTCGGGGTCGTCACCGAGGCCCAACTCGGTCGCCCAGTTGGCCAGCCCGACGATCTGCTCACCGGGCAGCTTCGCCCCGACCGGCGTACCCGCATTGACGGCGAACGACCACGACGGATCCGGCCACTGGCGGATCAGCTGCACGAAGCGGACCTGGATCGTGTCGGCCGCCGGGTCGGTGTGGTCGGCGAAGCGCCGCGGCGAGGTGTAGCCCAGCACGAAGGTCTGGCCGTCCAGTTGCACGGTCGGCCAGACGAAGCCCGGCTCACCGGGTCGGCTGCCGGCAGCCGAGTCGGCTGCCACCGGCATCAGGACCCGGGCCAGCAGCAGGGTGGAGAGGAAGGTGTCGGTGTTTCCGGCCATCGCGGCGCTGAGCAGTTCCTCCTCCACCTCGTTGGCGGGTCGGAACTCGGCGGCGGCTGGTTCGCTGGCGGCGGTTGGTTCACTGGCGGCGGCCGGCCCGGACGTGGCGGCCTCCGGCACCGGCTGCCCGCCGTGCGTCTCGTGCGACGCGGCGGGTGACGCGGCCACCGCCGGGTCGGCTGGTTTCGGCCCAGTCTGCGCGAACGCCGTGGTGACTGCCTCGTCGGCCGCTGTCGTCGGCTCCACCTGGACCGGCCCGCCCGCGTCCATCCGCAGCGCAACCGTGGGCTCCGCCGGGAACGAGACCGTCGGCTCCGCCTGGAAACTGACCGTGGGCTCCGCCGGGAACGAGACCGCCGGCTCCGCCTGGAAACTGACCGTGGGCTCCGCCGGGAACGAGACCGCCGGTGGCGCCTGGAGCGGGACGGTCGGCTCCGGTGTGACAGGCGGGGTGGGCGCCGTCCTGATTCCCGGCTCCGGCTCGCTTTGCTCCTGCCTGGTCGTCTGGTCGGCAGGAGCGAGAAACCCGCCGGTGTCGGGTGCCGTCCGGCCGGGGACGGTGGCCTCCGGCACGCCGACGGGCGACGGGGCGAACGGCGCGTCGGTGGGCGGGCGGCTCGGCCGGGGCGTGGACGGCGGCGGGCGATCCTCGAAGGCCGGTGTGATGGTGAGGTCCCGGGCCTCGATGATGGTGCCCTCGATGACGATCGGGGTGAACCCGCGGCGCGGCGCGGGCGGGCTGGAGACCGGCTCCGCGATCGACGGCGATTCCTCCGTGGGCTCTGTCGGCGGGCGGCGGGGCAACGTCTGGGTGGTCTCGTCCGAACCGCCCGCCGACGAGGCCGGCGGACCGGTCTCGTGGTTGCGCCACAGCGGGCGGGTCGGCTCCGACCCCGGACCGGCAGGTGCGATCAGCGGCTGGGTGGCCTCGCTACCCGGTTCCGGCCGAGCCGGCCCGGTGGAGCTGTCGTCGTCGGTGAAGACGAAGGCACGCGGCTCGTCCTGGCCGGGCGGGGTGGCGGCCGGACCTCTCCTGGGGAAAGGCTGCCCACCGCGGCCAAGTCGGGACGGCGGGGTGGCACGATCGGCCAGCCGGTCGGCGCGGGACGCGGGACGACCGCTCGCCGGTTCGAAAAACGATCGCCGGCCTGCCTGGTCGGCACCGGCGTCGGCGGGACGACCGTTCGTCGGCGGCCCGGGCCGTTCGGGCGCGACGGGCCGTCCCCGTAGCGGAGCACCGGCCTCCTCGACCCGAAGTGGCATCGGCCGACGTGGAGCCGTTCGCGCCGCGTCCGGAACGATCCGTCCGGCGTCCGCCGGCTCGGCTGTCGAGCCGGCGGGACGTGGATCGTACGGCCCGGTGCTCGGCGTGGACACGGGCATGTCGGGGAGCGGGAAAGCCGGCGGGACCACGGGAGGCGACCCGGGACCCGCGTCGGCCGGTCGCTGGGTCGGTGCCCAGAGCGGCGACGGTTTCGGCCCGAGCGGTGCGCCGGTCGCCGTACCCGCGTCGCGCGGCCGGTCCGGACCGGCCGCGCGCGACCGGTTCAGCGCCTCGACCCGCTCCAGTCGGTCCCGGGTGCCCACCGGCCGGCCGGGCAGTCGTACGTCGCCTCGGGACAGCTGGGAGACGTACCAGGCCGGCAGGTAGCCCTCGACCGGCAGGCCGGGATTGACGGCCAGCCACCACTCGTGGTTCGGCCAGTTCGCGGCCAGCTCCGCGTACCCGATGCGTCGGCTCGGTCCGGCGTACTCACCGAGGCAGGCCCGCACCGCCTCGATGGAGGTGAAGGCCAGCACGTGGGTGCGGCCACCTGTGGTCCAGGTGCCCCACCCGGCCGGGGCATGGCCCGGGGGCGCCTCGGCCGAGATCGGCAACAACAGCTCGACGCGGGACAGGATGCGGAAGTAAAGCTGCTGATCGTTGTTGCGTAATGCATCTCGCATCGCCGCCTCGGCCTCGGTGGCCGGCTCCCATGCGGTCACGGCCACCCCTCCTCCCGGGCACAGGCCTTAAGTATCGGTTACAACCTACAAGGTGACCCCCGGATCACAATGGCAGCCTGGCGGTGGGACACCGACCGACTCCGAAGGAGATAACATCCCGTTCCGCTGTCGACACGATACGGAGGCGGTCGATGTCCCGGTGCAGCCCTCGCCTGCTCCTCGTGGGGCTGGCCGCCGCCTTGCTGGTCGGTTCGACGGGCGGTGCGGTGGCCGTTGCGGCGCGAGCGGCGCCACACTGCACGTCACCGCCGGCCCCGGTCCGGCCGGTCTCCACCGTGCCGTGGCCGCAGCAGCGCTACGCCCCGGAGCGGCTGTCGCCGCTGGCCACCGGGTCGGGAGTGACCGTGGCGGTGATCGACTCAGGGGTGGACCGGCGACACCCACAGCTCGCCGGGCAGGTGCTGACCGGCACCGACCTGCTCGACCCGGGTGGCGACGGGACGCTGGACTGCGTCGGCCACGGCACCGGAGTGGCGAGCGTCATCGCCGCCGCGCCACAGGACGGGATCGCCTTCCGTGGACTGGCGCCGGACGCCCGGATCCTGCCCGTACGCATCAGTGAGCAGCAGGTGGTGGAGGGCCGGGGTTCGGGACGTACGGTCGGCGCGGACGACTTCGCCCGGGCGATCCGGTGGGCGGTGGACAACGGTGCCGACGTGCTCAACCTCTCGGTCGTGCTGTACGCCGACCATCCGGCGGTACGCGCGGCGGTCGCCGCGGCCCTCGCAAGGGACGTGGTGGTGGTCGCCGCCGCCGGTAACCTGCACGGCAGCGGCGACCCGAGGCCCTACCCGGCCGCGTACGACGGGGTGCTCGGGGTCGGCGCGGTGGGCGGGGACGGGGTCCGCGCCGCCTTCTCCCAGGCCGGTGCGTACGTCGATCTGGTCGCTCCCGGCACGGACGTGCTGATCGCGGCACCCGGCCGAGGTCATCACCGGGCCGAGGGAACCAGTTACGCCGTTCCCTTCGTGGCGGCCACCGCCGCCCTGCTGCGCCAGTACCGCCCCGAACTCAGCGCGGTGGAGGTGGCCGCCCGGATCGTCGCCACCGCTGACCCGGCACCCGAGGGCGGGTACGGGGCGGGTGTGCTCAACCCGTACCGGGCTGTCACCGAGACCGGCGGGGTTCCGCATCCGGCGGGATCGCCTGTCGTACTCGCCGATGAGGGGACCGATCCGGCGCTGGTGGCTCAGCAGGCCCGACGTGTCGACGCCCGACGGCGGGCGGTGTGGATGGCCGTTGCCGGTGTGCTGACGGTGGCCGCCATCGCGGTGGCGGCCGTGGTCGTGCCCGCCGGCGTGCGGCGGCGATGGCGACCCGCCGACCCAGGCTGAGCAGGTCGGTCACCGCCAGCCGGATCCGCGCCCCGGCGGCCACGCCGGTCAGGTCGCCGACCCCCGGCGGCCACGCCGGTCAGGTCGCCGGACCTGACCGGCGCTGCGGTCGGTGGTGCGTCGGCGTCACCGGAGTCAGTTCACTGGAACAGGCCGACGTTCTTCTTCTCGGTGTCGAGATAGTCGGCAGCGGATTCGTCCACCGCCACCTTGATGTCGCGCAGCATCGCCTGGAGATCCTGTGAGGCGTTGCGCCACCGGGCCTGCCGTTGCTCGTACGCCTGCTGTGCCTCGCCACCCCAGGTGGCCACCAGCGGAGCCGCGTCGCGCTCCAGCTGGCCGAGCTGCGACTCGAGCGTGTTCAACGCCCGCTGGATGTCCGCGCTGGCCTGCTGCAACGCGGCGAAGTTGACGACCAGCACACCGTGTTCCATCGGATGTCTCTCCCCCTCAGTCGTGGGCTAGAGCGGCAGCTGGATGCCGCCGCGGTTGGTGGCGGAGACGCGGCCGGCCGCCTCGGCGTCCGACGCGTCGTAGTGGGCGCCGGCGGTACGAACCGCGCCCGCGGTCTCCCGCAGCGCCTGTTGCAGGCTCGCCTGATCCTGCGCCCACTGCTGTTTGACCTGCTCGAACGAGCGGCCACCGGCCCCGCGCCAGGCCTGCTGGAGGACTTCCAGCTGGGCCAACAATCCGCTGAGCATCGACTGCAACGACTGGTCCACCTGCTCGAACTTCACCGCGGTCTGCTGCATCACCGCGGCCTCTGCCTGGGTCTGAGACACCCCGACGTCACCTCGTCTCCTCGGTCGTGGCTGGCCCTGCGGTGGGGGTGCACCTTCCACGACCCCGGAGGATGGGTGCGCGTCGTGGGACGGGCCAACGAGAACTCGTCGCTGACGGTAGCGGTGCGGTCGCGTTTCTGCTACCCCATCGCCCTCCCCTGTGGACAACGCATCCCGAATCGGCCGCTACGATGTGCGGCAGCGAGGTTGCTGCGGGTGATCGCGAGGAGGAGCGGTGACGACGACCGGAGCGTCGGCCCCGCTCGCGAGCGAGGTCCGGGCGGCACCGGCCTGGCCCGGCGAGCGGTGGCGGACGGGCCGGCCGGGGGTCGGACAGGTCGTCACCGTCCAGGTCGCGCTGGCGGTGCTCGTCGCCGTGCCGGGTCGGGGCGCGGTGCCGACGCTGGCGGCGGTCCTGTCGGCGGCGGCGTTGCTCGCCCTGGCCGGGTGCCGGGTCCGGCAACGGTGGCTCTACGAGTGGCTGCGCATCGGCCTGAGCTACCTCGCCCGTCAGCGGGCGACAGTCCCCGACGTCGGCAGCACGGCACTGCTCGACCTGGTGCAGCCGGGCAGCGTGGTCCGCTCCGTCGAGCTGGGCGGGACCCCTGCCATGGTGCTGGAGGACCGGGCTGGTCTGGTGGCCCTGCTGGAGATCGGCGATCCGGCCGATCTGCTCGGTGACGGCGCGCAGCGGATACCGTCTCCGGCGTCCCTGTTGCCGACGGGCACCGAGCCGACCCCGGGCGTACGGGTCCAGCTCGTGCTGGCCGGCGCGGCGGCCCCGGCCGTCGGCCTCGGTGGTGGCCCGGCGGCCACATCGTACCGGCAGCTCACCGACGGGCAACTGGCCGGCGGGGAACGGGCGGTGCTGGCGGTCCGGGTGTCCCGGATGGAGGGTTGGCCGGAGCCGGCGCTGCGACACTTCCTCGCCGGCACGGTCCGCCGCCTCGTCCGGCGGTTGGCGCCGCTGGCCGTGCGGCCCCTGGGTGCGGAGCCCGCGCTGCGGATCCTCGCCGATTTCGCCCACCATGACGGGCGGCCGGTGCGGGAGTCCTGGCAGACCGTCCGGTGCGGTGGGTTGTTGCAGACCACGTTCTGGTTGCGGCGCTGGCCGGCGGCGGACACCGCGCCTCGGCTGGTGCCCCGGTTACTGGCGTTACCGGTGACCGCGACCACCGTGTCGCTGCATGCCGAGACCGACCGGCCCGCGTCGATCGGGCTGACCGTACGCCTCAGCGCGGCGACCGCCGCGGAGTTGTCCACCGCCGCTGCGGCGTTACGTCGGGTGGTGGCGGCCGGTGGTGGCCTGGTGGAGCGCCTCGACGGCGCGCACCTGACCGGCCTCGCCGGCACCCTGCCGTTGGCCCTGCCCGATACCGGGTCGAGGGCGGGCGCGATCACCGGCCCGGCGGACCTGGTGCTGCCGTTCGGCTCGGCCGGGCTGATGCTGGGCGCCAACCGGCACGGCAACGCGGTGGCCGTGCGGTTGTTCCGCCCGGTGGGCACCCGGGTGATGCTCGTCGGCGGGTTGCCCGCCGCCCATCTGGTGACCATGCGGGCGCTGGCGCTCGGTGCCCGAGTGGTCGTCCAGACCAACCGTCCACGGGCCTGGGAGCCGTTCGTACGTGCGCTGAGCATGCCGGGCACGACGATCCCGGTGGTGCCGCCGGGCCGGTCGGTGCCGGGCGAGCCGGCCACGTCGTTGGCCCCGTTGCTCCTGGTGCTGGACGCGCCGCCGCCCACCGGTCCGCGCCCGGGCAGCGGTTGGCAGACCACCCTGCTGGTACGCGACGAACTCACCGCTGCCGACGCGGACGCGCTGGGCCGGGCCGACCTGGCGGTGCTCCAGCCGTTGAATCCCGCGGAAGCTGCCGTCGCCGGTACCGCGCTGGGGCTCGGTGAGTCCGCACAGTGGCTGACCCGGATCCGGCACGACATGGTGGCCGTGGTGAATCGGCGCGCCCTGCGCTGGGCGGTGCTCGCCAGCACTCCGATCGAGGCGCAGCTGATCGGTCGTCCGTCGCGGCGTTGAGCTGGACGATCTCGCGGGTTCCGCCGGTACGCCGGCCATGGCACCATGCCCGCCATGGGTTTTCTGAAAGGTCTACTGATCCGGATCGGCGCCACGGCGGTGGCCTTCTGGCTGGCCACACTCGTCATCCCCGGCATTTCGCTGGACACCCCGTCGGTAAGTGAGACGGTGCTGACGCTGGTCCTCGTGGCGATCATCTTCGGCGTGGTCAACGGGGTGCTCCAGCCGATCATCAAGACCGTCGGCTGCGGCTTCTACCTGCTCACTCTCGGTCTGATCGCGCTCGTGGTGAACGGCCTGCTCTTCCTGCTCACCGGCTGGATCGCCGACCAGGTGGGACTGCCCTTCGAGGTGGACGGCTTCTGGCCGGCCGCCGTGCTGGGCGCGCTCTTCGTCGGCATCGTCACCTGGATCCTCGGCGCCATCCTCGACCGCGACTGACACCTGATCGTGGGGTGGTCGCCGCCGCAGGGACGGCGACCACCCCGCCACGGGGTTAGGGTCACCTGTGTGTTCACTCTGCGCCGTGCCGACGGTTACACGATCAGCACCGACCCGGATCTGCTCGACCTGGAGCGGGTGCACAGCTGGCTCGCCACCGACTCGTACTGGGCGATGGGGCGCGACCGCGAGACGGTGACGCGGGCGTTCGCCGGCTCGATCGGGTTCGGCGTCTACCGGCCCGAGGACCGACGCCAGGTCGCCGTCGCCCGGGTGATCACCGACGGGGCCACCTTCGGTTATCTCTGCGACGTCTACGTCGACCGGGCCGAGCGGGGTCGCGGGCTGGGCACCTGGCTGGCCGGCGCGGTCCGTGACCACCTCGCCGAGCTGGGCGTACGCCGGCTGCTGCTGGCCACCGTCGACGCGCACGGGGTGTACGAGAAGGTCGGCTTCGGTCCGGTACGGGCCGAGCACTGGATGGAACTCGACAGCCGAGTGCCAGCCGTGAGCCCGCTCACCGGCAAGGATCAGCCAGCGGGTCAGCCCCTTACCGTGGACTCGTGACACCACTCCGCCTCGGATACCTCTACGGCCTCGGCGCGTACCTGCTCTGGGGGATCTTCCCCCTCTACTTCAAGCTGCTGCGCCCGACCGGTCCGGTGGAGATCCTGGCGCACCGGGTGGTCTGGTCCGTGGTGTTCGTCGCCCTGCTGCTCGGCGCGATGCGCAACATCGGTTTCCTGCGGCGGTTGGGACGCAGGCCGCGTGCCCTGGCCGGGATCGGCGCCGCCGCCACCCTGATCGGGCTCAACTGGTTCACCTACATCTACGGCGTCAACTCCGACCGGGTGGTGGAGACGGCCCTCGGGTACTTCATCAACCCGCTGGTGGTGGTCCTGCTCGGGGTGGTGGTGCTGCGGGAGCGGCTGCGCCGGGTCCAGTGGATCGCGCTGGGTGTCGGCGCGCTGGCGGTGGCCGTGCTGACCATCGACTACGGCCGGCTGCCGTACCTCGCGCTCGTCCTGGCCTTCAGTTTCGGCGGCTACAGCCTGGTCAAGAAGCAGCTCGGGCTGCCCGCCGCGGAGGGCCTGTTCGTCGAGTCGGCCATGCTGATCCTGCCCGCCCTGGCCTATCTCGGCTGGCTCACCAGCAGCGGCGAGGCCACCTTCGGTCACGTCTCGGCCGGGCACACGACGCTGCTGGTGCTGTCGGGCGCGGCGACCGCCGTGCCGCTGCTGCTCTTCGCCGGTGCCGCCAACCGGCTTCCGCTGACCAGTCTGGGCATGCTCCAGTACGTGGCCCCGGTCCTCCAGTTGGCCTGCGGGGTGTTGATTTTCCACGAGCCGATGCCGCCGGCTCGCCTGGCCGGCTTCGCCCTGGTCTGGCTGGCTCTGATCATCTTCACCGCCGACGCCGTCCGGCAGACCCGGCAGACCCGGCGCGCCCGGCGGGCGCACCTGGCCGCCACCTCGCCGGACGCCCTACCCGCTCCCCGCTGACGCCGGCCGCTGTCGCGGCCGCCGGGCGTGGGACACCGGTCAGCGGACGTCGTAGGCGAGCACCGGGGTGCCGTCGGCGCGGATCAGTTCCAGCCGGACCAGTTCGGCGTTGGTGAACTGGGTAGCCCCGGTGATCCGCAGGTCGTCGCCGGGAGCTGCCCGCCACGAGCCGATCTGCTCCGTCTTGCCGTCCGCGGCGTGCGCCACCAGCCGGAAGGCAAGCGCCTTGCCGTAGCCGGCCCGCTCGTCGTAGCCGCAGTGCATTGTCACTTCGGTGCCCCAGTCGGTGCCCCGGAAGCCGATCTCCGCGTGCACGGGTGTCGAGCCGGACACCGGTTCCATCTCGACCATCCGCAGCTGCGCCAGCGAGGGCGGCGTGGCCGGCTGTTCGCCGGGCAGCACCGTCGCCACGCCGAAGCCGACGATCAGGGCGAACGCTGCCGCCGCCAGGCCGATGACGGCGTACCGCAGGCGGTTGGCCTGCCGCTCGCGGCGTCGGCGCTCCCGGGCGGCGGTGAGCAGTTCGGGCACCCGGGGGTTCTCCGGTGGCGGGAGGAACTGCTCCAGGCTGGCCGGGTCCAACCGGCCCAGCAGGCCGGGCAGCACCGCGATCTCGGAAACCGACTGCTGACAGGCGGGGCAGTCGACGAGATGCCGTTCGTAGGCCGCCCGGTCCGCGGGCGAGAGGGCACCCAGCACGTACGCCCCGTCGTCGTACGCGAAGTCGCAGCGGCTCATCCGGTCACCCCCATCTCGGCCAGAACCAGCCGTAACGAACGCAAGGCGTAGTGCGTCCGGGACTTCACAGTGCCCGGCGGCACACCCAGCCGGGAAGCCGCCTCCGCCACCGACCGACCCTGGTAGAAGCATTCGACCAGGACATCCCGATGGGAGGGGCTGAGCCGGTTGAGCGCCTCGGCCACGGTCCACGCCTCGACGGCGCGTTCGGTCTCGTCGACCACCTCCGGCGGTTCGGGCAACTCGTCGGTGTATACCTCGCCGACCCGGGTGGAGCGTCGCCGCCAAGCGTCGATGGCCAGGTTGCGCGCGGTGGTGAACAACCAGGCGCGCACCGAGCCGCGGCGGGGATCGAGCGACTCGGGATGTCGCCAAGCCCGCAGCAGCGTCTCCTGCACCAGGTCCTCGGCCCGTTGCCGGTCGCCGTTGACCAACCGCAGGGCGTGCGTGTACAGCGCCTCGCCATGCTCGTCGTGCAGGGCGCGCAGCAGGTGGGCGTCGTGGTCGCTGATGGTCCTCTCCTCGCTCTCGCAACGAGCGGGCGCGGTGTTACGACAGCAGATACGTGCGGTCACGCCGATCGGTTCAGACCCAGCTCAACCTGGGATTCCCAGCGCGGTTCATCGCCGTTCACGCGCCGGCTGATCGGTGCTCACCGCACCCTCCTAGCGTCCGGCGGGTACGCGCTGGTGAGCTGCGCCGGCGTGCTCCGACCCCCAGGAGGCTCCGCCCCATGAGCGACCGTCACCGGCTGCTGCCACTGCTGCGCACCCCCCGCCACGGCAGCCGCGACGCCATGACCTGTCTTTACCGCTGCGGCAACGCCTGTGACCACCCGGTTCCGAACACTTCCGACAACGCGTACTTCGGCGATCTGGTGAGCGCCGAGGTGTCCCGCCGTGGCGTGGTCCGCGCCGGTGCGGTCGGCGCGCTGGTGCTCGGTCTCGGCGGCACGGCCGGGGCGTCGGTCGCCGCCGGCCCGGCCGGTGCGGCACCCGGCGCCGCGGCGAACCCGCCGGCGTGGCCCACCACGCCCGGCATCGGCAACGGCGCGTTGACCTTCACGCCCATTCCGCCGAACACCCTGGACACCTTCGTGGTGCCCAACGGGTACGACCACGCCGTGGTGATCCGTTGGGGCGACCCGGTGGTGCCCGGCGCACCGGCCTTCAACCTCCGCCGGCAGACCGCCGCCGCGCAGGCCAAGCAGTTCGGCTACAACAACGACTTCGTCGGTGTGCTGCCGCTGGACAAGGGCGGCAAGCGGGCGCTGCTCGTGGTCAACCACGAGTACACCAACGAGGACCTGATGTTCCCCGGCTTCACCAGCCAGGAGGCGCTCACCGTCGAGCAGATCAAGGTGGCGATGGCCGCGCACGGCATGTCGGTGGTGGAGATCGAGCGGGTCGCCGGCACCGGCCAGTGGCGGACGGTCACCTCGGGCCGTCGCCCGTACAACCGCCGGATCGACGCGCTGAGCAGCGCGTTCGAGCTGACCGGTCCGGCCGCCGGCTCGGCCTTCCTGAAGACCGCGGCCGACCCGAAGGGTCGCACCGTCATCGGTACGCTCAACAACTGCGCCGGTGGTGTGACGCCCTGGGGCACGGTGCTCTCCGGCGAGGAGAACTTCAACCAGTACTTCGTCGGCGGTGACGCCGCGCCGGAGGCGGACAAGCCGCGACTGGCCCGGTACGGCATCACCACCACCGCCCGCTACCCGAGCGGCAGCCGCAAGTGGGATCGCGCGGCCGACCGGTTCGACCTGGCCAAGCACCCCAACGAGGCGAACCGGCACGGCTGGGTCGTGGAGATCGACCCGTACGACCCGGGCAGCCGTCCGCGTAAGCACACCGCGCTGGGCCGGTTCAAGCACGAGGGTGCGAACGTCATCGTGGCCCGCAGCGGGCACGTGGTCGCGTACATGGGCGACGACGAGCGCTTCGACTACCTCTACAAGTTCGTCTCGGACCAGAAGTTCATGAAGGGTGACTCCCCGGTCGCCCGCCGGCACAACCTGACGCTGCTGGAATCCGGCACGCTCTACGTGGCCCGGCTGGAGCAGACCAGCGCCGACGAGATCGACGGCTCCGGCAAGCTGCCCGCCGACGGCGCCTTCAACGGCCAGGGCCGTTGGATCAAGTTGGTCAGCGGCAACCGGTCGTACGTGGACGGGATGACCGCCGCCGAGGTGCTCACCTTCACCCGGTTCGCCGGTGACAAGGTGGGCGCGACCAAGATGGACCGTCCCGAGGACGTCGAGCCGAGCCTGCTCACCGGCAAGGTGTACGTGGCGTTGACGAACAACTCCAACCGGGGTGTCGGCAGCAACCCGAGGGCGGACGAGGCCAACCCGCGTACGGCCAACCGGCACGGGCAGATCCTCGAACTGGTCGAGGATCAGGGGGACAACACCGCACAGACCTTCACCTGGTCGCTGCCGATCGTCTGCGGTGACCCGGCGGACGCGTCGACCTACTTCTCCGGGTACGACAAGACGAAGGTTTCGCCGATCTCCTGCCCGGACAATGTGGCCTTCGACGCCACCGGCAACCTCTGGATCTCCACCGACGGCAACGCGCTGGGCAGCAACGACGGCCTGTTCGCCACCGCCGTGCAGGGGCCGGAGCGTGGTCACCTCAAGCAGTTCCTGACCGTGCCGCGCGGCGGTGAGACCTGTGGACCCTTCATCACCGGCGACAACCGGTCGGTCTTCGTGGCGGTGCAGCATCCCGGCGAGATCACCGGTGCCACGGTCGAGAACCCGGCCTCCACCTGGCCGGACGGCGACTACGCCAAGCCGGGCGTGGTGGTCACCTGGCGGCTGGACGGCGGCCCCATCGGTAGCTGATCCGCAGCCGGCGTCCGTCCGCCCGGTCGCCGGCCGACGGCCCCCTCCCCACCAGGGAGGGGGCCGTCGTGTGCTCAGCTCTCGGCGGCCAGGCAGTCGGCGAGCGTACGGGCGGCGGCGAGCAGTTTCGTCCGGACCACCCGGGCGGAGGTCATCATCTCGCTGGCCGGCAGCGCGCAGGCCAGCACCGTTCGCCGTTCCATGTCCTTGTCCGGGCTGATCAGCACCGCGGCACACGCGACGCCCTGTCGGTACTGACCCATCTCCAGCTGCATCCCGCGTCGTTCCCCGGCGGCCAGGTCGGCCTCGAACGCCTCGACAGTGGTCAGGGTGGCGCTGGTGAACGGACGCATGCCGTACTCGCGCAGGTAGCGGTGGCGCTGCTCGATGGTGAGCGTGGCCAGCAGGGCCTTGCCGAGCGCGGTGGCGTGCGCTCCCTCGTCGAACCCGGGGATGAGTTCCTCCAGGTGCGGCGAGCGGCTGCCCTCCGCCACGGCGGTGATCGCCACCTGGCCGCCCACGAACCGGCCGAGGAAGTGGCTCCAGCCGGTCTCCACGGCGGTCCGGCGCAGGTTCTCCCCGACCGCCGGTGAGCCGCGGAAGGCGGCGACCAGCTCGCGGTAGCGGTCGGCGACCTCCAGACCCACGATGTACGTGCCGTCCTCGCGACGGATCACGTAGCCCTCGTACGCGAGGGCGCTGCCCTTGACGTAGTCGTCCCAGCTGAGGTTCCAGTCGGTCCAGCCGTTGCCGTTCGCGAGCTTGCGCTCTGTGCCCTTGACGATGATCGGGTCGCCGACCGTCGTGTTCTTGAACAGCCAGGCGCCGTTGGCCATCGAGACGTTCACGCAACCGTGCGACACGTTCGTGGTGCCCTGCTGGCCCTCGGACCAGGGCGCGGCGTGGATGAACTCGCCACCCCAGGTCAACCGCTGGGCGTAGTCGATCTTCGTTCGGTAGCCGTCCTCGGGGCCCAGCTCGTCGTACGTGTCGAAGACCGTCTTGCGCAGCTTCTCCATCACCACCATGGTGCCGCTGGAGGAGGGGGTGCTCTTCTTGCCCAGGCTCACCGGGATCGTCTTGACCGTCTCGCCGTCCCGGGTGACCACCATGCGCTTGGTCTTGTTGTCCACGGTCATCACGAGCTTGGGACCGACCTTGATGTCGACGGTCAGGTCGGCCCGGCCGTACCAGCCGTCACCCAGTGGCAGGCCACCCGCCTGCACCCGGTACGACACCTTGCTGCCGGCCTCCCAGAACTCCTTCGGCCGGTAGCGCACCTCGGTGGGGCTGACCCAGTGCCAGACGCCTTCCTGGGCCGGTGTCGAGGTCACAGTCATCCGCCGCTGGAGATCGGCCCGGTACTTCTCGGGGATCTCCCGGCCGAACTTCACGATCAGCGGCATGGCCACCCCGACGGTCTGGTCGTCGCCGAGGAAGCTGGTGATCCGTACCTGCTTCTCCGGCTGCTTCATCACGGTGAACGCGCTGGTGGCGGTCACCGGACGGCCGTCGTCGCCGGTCGCGGTGACGGTGGCGGTGTACGACCCGCCGTACTCCAGCGCCTTTGCCGGCAGCCAGCTCTTGCCGTCCTCGGCCAGCTCGCCCTCGACGGCCGCACCGGCCGCGTCGGTCAGCTCGACAGTGGTCTCCTGGGCCTGCTCGGCGGCGAAGGTGATCGCCGTGGCCGCGGGGACGTCCTTGGCGTCGACGGCCGGCTCGCTGATGCTCACCGACGCCTTCGGGGCCGGCTGTTCCTCGCCGCCCTGCCAGCCGGGCCCCTGGTCGTCGCCCTTGCCGCCGGTGCAGGCGGAGGTCAGCGCCAACGCCGTGGCGAGCACTGCCGCGGCGAGTGCCCTACGCCGCCGGTTGCGCTGGTCCCGAACTCGCATGGTGTCCTCACAGTCGTGGTCCGCTGCCGTTCACGTTCACAGACGCACCGGAAGTCCTACCCGTTGCGGATGGTGAACTGAAACACGTGAGTGCGGATTGTCCGGATGGTGACAGGACAGGACCGGCCGGTCGCAGCGGGGGTCGGGCCGGTCACGGGGCCCGGTCCTGCCACCGGCCGGGCCGGTCACAGGGCCGCGTCGGCGCCGCCCTCGGGGACCGGTAGCGCGCTGCCCTTGACGAACTCCGCCCAGCTCAGGTCCCAGGCCGTCCAGCCGTTGCCCTGCGCCAGCTTACGCTCGGTGCCCTTGATGGTGATGGGATCGCCGATCTTCGTACGCTCGAAGAGCCAGCGGGCATTCGCCGTCGACACGTTCACGCAGCCGTGCGAGACGTTCTCCCGCCCCTGCACGTGCTCCGACCAGGGCGCCGCGTGGATGTACTCGCCACCCCAGGTGAGCCGCTGGGCGAACTGGATGTCGGTGACGTAGCGGTTCTCCGGGTCCGGGTCGTCCATGGTGTCGAAGACGGTGGCCTCCTTCTTCTCCATCACCACCAGGGTGCCGCTGGAGGAGGGGGTCTTCGTCTTGCCCAGGCTGACCGGGAGCGTCTTGATCAGGTTGCCGTCCTCGTACACCCGCATCTGCTTGTCGGAGTTCGTCACCTTCATCTCGAAGGCGGACCCGATCTTGGCGGTGGCCTTGCGGTCGATGTTGCCGTACCGGCCGTTGCTCAGCGGGATACCGGCGAGCGCGATCCGCACGGTGAGTTTGGTGCCGGCCTTCCAGTACTCCGGCGCCCGGTAGTACGCCTGGGTGCCGTTGCTCACCCAGTGCCAGGCACCCGGCTGCGGCGGATCGGTCTGCACGAACATCCGCTTCTGCACCTTGGCCCGGTCCTTCTCCGGGATGCCCGGGTGGAACTCCGCCACCACCGGCATCGCCACCCCGTACGTCTTGTCGTCGAAGAGGTAGAGCCCGGAGGTGATCATCGAGCTGGGCTTGGCCATCGTGGTGAAGGTGCTGGTGCCCTCGCTGACCGTGCCGTCGGGCTGGCTCGCGGTGACCTTGGCGACGTAGGTGGTGGACCACTTCAGCGGCGCCGACGGCACCCACGAGGAACCATCCGTACGCAGCTTGCCCTTGACCTCCTTGCCTTTCTCGGTGGCGAGCGTGACCTGCGACACCGTGCTGCCGTCCGGCAGTTTCGCGCCGATCTCCACGCTCACCGGCCGATCCTTCGCACCGTCAGCCGGCGTGAGCGTCAACGGCGGCCCACTCGGCGCCCCGGCCGGCTCGGTGGCTACGCCACCGGTCGCGCCGGGGGTGGCCCCTTCCACGAACTGGGCACCACCGCGCTTCTCACCACAGCCCGACAGTGCCAACGACGCCGCCAAACCCAGGGTCGCCATGAACGCCCCGGATCGCGTGAACCTGCCCATCCCCACCCCTGTCTCACGCACCTGGCGGATATCGTGCCCTATCACTGCCGACCGGCATCAGCCGGTCCCAAGCCTTATGGGCGCTTTCTTCGCGTTCGCCGGGAAAGCTCGACCGAAGGGAGGAGCCCGGGATCGGATTGGAACCCGGTTCACCGCCCGTGCTAATGTTCTCCCCGTTGTCAGCGAGCGCCGCTAGCTCAACTGGCAGAGCAGCGGACTCTTAATCCGCGGGTTCGGGGTTCGAGTCCCTGGCGGCGCACCATCAACGACCTGCGCGTCGATCCTATTGAGGGTCGGCGCGTTTCGTCGTCCTAGGGCTGCGGGGGACCGAAGGGAGACCATCCGTCCCCGTAGCTGCTTCGTCACTGACTGCTTTTACTGCGCGCGGCACGATGCCGGCCATTTTCTCGGCCGCCTCCCGGGCGAGGCGGGGCGAGACGCTGGTGTATGTGTCGCGGGTCAGGGTGCTGGTGGAGTGGCCCAACTCCTCCTGGACGACCTTGATGTCGACGCCCCCTTCGAGGGCCAAGGTCGCGGCACCGTGCCGGAGGTCGTGCAGGCGGATCGGAGGTAGCCCGGACGCGGCGACCAACTCGTTGAAATGCTTGGTGACGTCGGCTGGATGCAGGGCGCTGCCGTCCTGGTGGGTGAAGATTCGCCCCGAGTTGTTCCACGTGCCGCCCCAGGCCAGGCGTTCGGCGATCTGACGCTTGCGCCACGCCTCGATGACCTTGAGGGTGATGTCATCGAGCGTGAGTTCACGCCCACCGGCTTCGCTCTTCGGGGCACCCGATTCGACCTTCCAGCCGAGTTGCACGAGCTGTTCGGTGATCTTGAGAGTGTGTGCCCTCTTGTTGAGGTCCACCCAGCGACTTCCGCACGCCTCGCCCCTACGGGGGCCGCGGTAGGCGATCAGGTGGTACAGCGGGTACAGGCGGTCGTTGTGGATGAAGTCGAGGAAGTAGCCGGTCTGTTCGGCCGTCCAGACCATCACCGGCGAGGGGCGCTCGGTCGTGTCGAGTTGGTCGATCTCCACGAGCAGCCGGTGAACGGCCGATACGTCGTGCCGCTCGCGGGCGGCACCGAGTTCGAGCACTGCCGCAGTGCGTCGTACTCGATTCTCCTTCCAAGCCTCCACACGCGCGTCGGTCCACATCAAGGCTTTCGGACGCTTGCCCGACTCAAGCTCCACCAGCGTGGCTGGGTTGATCGTGATCATCTGTTCCCGGATCCAGTGGTTGATCGCGGCCCGAAGCGTTGCCCGGATCCGCTGCTTCGTCGCCGCGCCAACGACGCGCCGGCCCTTGACCGTTCTCCGCTGCTCGGGATCGCCAGACACTCGTGCCGCCCGGATGAACTCGTTGTCGGCGTCGATCTCGTCGAACATCGTGGAGATGTGTACCCGCCGAAGTCGGTCGATCGGCAGGTGCCCGAGGTGAGGCTTCAGATAGAGGCGGATGTGGGCTGAGGTTCCCCCGGTTCGCCGGAGGGTTGGTTACCTGGCGCCGGTGGGCTCAGGCTGAACGATAGCCGTCTGGTCCTGTCGGGCCTGGTGGGTGTGCCAGGCGGTTTCGTACTCGTCTGGGGATCGC
>NZ_POTX01000075.1 GCF_003236305.1 Micromonospora endophytica
GCCCTGGGGGTGGCGGGCCGGCTGGCCGCCGCGTTGGCCACCACCGTGCTGGCCGCCCTGGCGGCGACCTCGCTCGTGGTGACGGTGCTCTTCGCCACCGCCGGGGCGGCACCGGGCCGCCGGGAGGAGCGGCAGGCCCGGACGATGGCCGCGACGGTCCGCGGCGCCGGGCTGCGCGAGGTGTACGGCGAGTACTGGACCTGCAACCGGCTCGTCTTCGACACGGCCGAGGAGGTGGTCTGCGGGGTCCTCGACGGCGACCTGTCTCCCGGCTTCAACCGTTACCCGGCGTACTGGACCCGGTTGGCTCGTGCCACCCGACCCGGGTATGTGCTGGCGGTCGGCGCGCCGGCTGACCGGCGGTTGCGGGAGCTGCTTGGCGACCGGGCCGACACGGCGCTGCTGGCCGAGGTCGGCGGGTATCGCGTGTACCACCCGACGACGCCCGTGCGGCCGTGGCGCTGACGCGGTGGCCGTACGCTGGCCGGACCCGGCGCGTGGTGCGGACCGGGACGTCGAGGAGTCACCATGCTCATCCTGCTGCCACCTTCCGAGGGCAAGGCCGACGCCGGTGCCGGCCGCCGGCTGGACCTGGACCGGCTCTCGCTGCCGGAGCTGAACCCGGTACGCGCGCAGGTGCTTGCCGCGCTGGTCACGCTCAGCGCCGGGCAGCCGGAGCCGGCGTTGGCCGCGCTCGGGCTCGGTGCCGGTCAGCTCGGGGAGTTGCGCCGTAACGCCCGGCTGGAACGGGCCGCCACGGCACCGGCCGGCCGGATCTACACCGGTGTGCTCTACGGGGCGCTCGACCTGGCCACGCTGCCACCTCCGGCGCAACGTGCCGCCGGCCGTCAGGTCCTGATCAGCTCCGGCCTGTGGGGGGCGGTACGACTGACCGACCGGATTCCGCCGTACCGCTGCCCGATCGGGGCGCGACTGCCCGGCACCGGCGCGTTGCCGGCGTTGTGGCGGCCGGCGCTCGGCCCGGCGCTGACCGCGGCGGCCGGCACCGGTCCGGTGCTGGACCTACGTTCCGGCGCGTACGCGGCCGCCTGGACGCCCCGCGGGACACTCGCCGAACGCACCGTCACCGTGCGGGTCCTGCACGAGCGGGAGGTCGACGGGGTGCCGGTGCGTTCGGTGGTCAGCCACTTCAACAAGGCCACAAAGGGTCGCCTGGTGCGCGACCTGCTGCTCGCCGGTGCCCGGCCGCGCACCGCCGACGCCCTGGTGGGCGCGTTGCGGGAGCTGAAGTACCAGGTGTGTGAGCAGCCGACGGCACCGGGCCGCCCCCGCCAGGTCGACCTGGTCGTCGCCGAGTTGTGAGGCCGCGGCGGTGAACAGGCGGCCGGCACGTCCGCCACCTCCCGCACCACCGGGCGACCGACTCGCGACGATTTCCGGACGGTTACCAGGCGCAAGATTTCCTCAAGGCTGAGCGGGATCGGTACCACCCACCGGTGTCACAGGTCACCGTAAGGGGAACCGACGCCGCAAGGAGGCCTCCGGTGGTTGAACCGATCCTGCTCGACCGGCGCCGTCCGCCGGCGACCGCGCCGCCAAGCCGGTTGCCGGCGGCCCCGCCACCAAGCCGTCCACCGGCGGCCCCGCCACCGTTGGACTGGACGACCCTGGCCGACGCCTTCGAGACAGCCTGCCTGCTGCGCTGCATGCCGCCGCCGGCCACCCCCGGCCCGCGGCACGGCGGGCGGCAGCCGGGTTTTCCGGCGACTGTCGAGTTCAACCGGGAGGAGGCGGCGCGCCGGGCGCGGCAGCTGCTCGACCGCCTGGGCATTCCGGTGCGCCACGAGCTGGCCGTCGGCGGGTTGCGCCGCCGTTACGAGCTGCACCGGCTGCACGTGCCCCGCGAGTTCCGGCCCGGGTACGGGGCGATGATGGAGAACGGCTGGCGGCGCGGGCGGCGGGAGTTGCTCGGCGGTCCGGTGCCGGGTGCCTCGACCGCCCGCCGGCAGTGGCGGACCCGGTTGGCCGCCGCCGCCTGGCGGGCCGCGTTGCTGGCGGGTGGGCGACACGTCCGCCGGCACATCCTCGGCGTGCGGATCACCGACCGTGAACTCGCTGCCGTGCTGGTGCGTGGTGCCGCGCTGCTCGACGTGCCGGCGCTGCTGCGCCCGGGGACCGGCTGTTACCTGGTGAGTGTCGCCCACGGCCGGGACCGGGACCGGATCCTGCGGCACGCCGGTGAGGAGACCACGCAGCGCCCGGTCGCCTGACCGGGCGGGCCACGCACCGTCCGGTCGCCTGAACAGGCGGGCCGCGGTCCGGAGGGGTCCCGCCGTCCCCGGGGTTGCGCCATGGGGGTCCGGCGGCGCACAGTGCTGCCCGTGAGCCGTTCCCGGTACGCCGCCCGAGCCGCCCGAGCCGGGCGGCCCAGCGTCCAGGTGGCCGCCCTCGTGGCGGTGCTGCTGGTCCTGCCCAGCCTGGTCGGATGCCGGGACGACCCCGGCGAACCGGTACGCATCCGCATCGCCACCGGCAGCCAGACCGCCGTCTACCACGCCTTCGGTCAGTCGCTCGCCACCATCCTCAACCGGGAGCTGCCGAACGTACGAGCGGAGGTGCTGGTCACCGCCGCCTCGGTGGAGAACGTCCGGCTGCTCAACGCCGGCGAGGCCGAACTCGGGTTCAGCCAGGCCGACGTGCTGCCCGCCGATCCGAGCCCGGATCCGGCGGTGGTGGCGATCGCCCGGGTCTACGACGATCTGCTGCACCTGGTCACCACCGCCGACAGCCCGGTGCGGACGTTGACCGACCTGCGGGGGCGGCGGGTGTCGATCGGAGCGGCGGGCTCGGGGACCGAGATCACGGTGAGTCGCCTGCTCAAGGTGGCGGACCTGGACGGCACCCGGGTGGACCGGGTGCAGCTCGGCCTGGACGACTCGGTGGCCGCGTTGCGCAACGGTGAGATCGACGCGTTCTTCTTCTCCGGCGGGTTGCCGGTGCGGGCCGTCGCCGACTTCGTCCGGGACAACCCCGCCCGCATCGTCAGCCTCGGTGAGTGGACCGCCCGGCTGCGCGAGGAGAGCCGGGAGGTGTATGTGCCGCGGGACGTGCCCCGCTCGGTGTACGGCACCGATGCGGTCACCACCGTGGCCAACCCGAACTATCTGCTGGTCCGGGCGGAGCTGCCGGACGACCTGGTCCGGCGGATCACCGAGCTGTTGATGGAGCGGCGGGCCGAGCTGGCCGCGGCCCATCCGGCGGCCGGGCGGATGAGTCCCCGCTCGGCGATCGCCACCGCGCCGGTGCCGCTGCATCCCGGCGCGATGGCGTACTACCGCGAAAGCAAACCCTGAGCGGCCATCGGCCGGGGTAGCGGGCAGGGCGGCTCAGGCCGATCGGGCCGTGGTGTCACCGAGGCGGGGGAAGGGCTCGGCGGAGAAGACCACTTCCACCGGCACCTCGAAGTGACGGGCGATCCGCAGTGCCAGGTGCAGGCTGGGGCTGAACTCTCCCCGTTCCAGGTAGCCGATCGTCTGGTAGTGGACGCCCAACGCCTCGGCGAGTTGCCGGCGGGAGATGCCCCGTTCGGCCCGCAGCATGGCGATCCGGTTGTAGACGACCTCGCTCATGCGTTCACCATGTCACCCGCTGCATGGCCTTCTCCCGACGGGCGGCGACACTCGCCCCGGACTCCCGGCGTGCCATCCGGCGAAGCGCCACCGGGGCCAACGCCAGCCCGGCGACCGCCCAACCGCCGAGCACCAGCAGCGTTTCCAGGTGCCGCCACGAGCCGCCGAGCTCCACGGCGGCCATGGCGTCGGGCAGCAGCGCCGAGCGCATCCCCAGACCGAGCCAGTAGACCGGGAAAACCTGGGCCAGCCCCTGCACCCAGCCCGGCATCACGGTGACCGGGTAGAAGATGCCGGAGATGGCGACCAGGCCCATGATCGGCAGCGTCACCAGCCCCACCTCGCGGGGATTGGACAACAACGACCCGAGAACCGCGCCGATCGGCATCGTCGCCACCATCCCGAGCACCAGCACCCCGGCCAGGGTCAGCCAGGCAACCGGATTGCCCAGCATCAGCCCGTCGAGCAGGAAACTCCCCGGCACGAGCAGCAGGGCCGAGCTGACCAGGCCCATCCCGGCGACGACGACGATCCGGCTGATGAGATAGCCGAGCATCCCGTTCGGGGTGGCCTTGGCGCGCAGCAGGGTGCCGTCCTCTCGTTCGGTGGCGATGATGGCTGCCACAGTGGCCAGCCCACCGAAGGCCACCAGCATGCCGAGCGAACTGGGCAGCATCTGCCCGCCCAGTGAGAAATCGGTGCCCGGCACCGTGGCGTCGCGAGCGAAGAACATCACCACCAGCAGTACGACGGTGGGCAGGAGATAGCCCCACAGGGTCTCGGCGTTGGTGAAGCCCTGCCGCAGCTCGATGCGGCCCCGGGACAGGCCCGCCCGGGACGCCACCAGCAGCGGACGAAGATCCGACGTCATCGGGCCACCTCCGGGAACACCTGGGCCGCGCCGTCGACGCGGCCAGACTCGACATCACGGACCAACGTCATGTACGTGTCCTCCAGGCTGGCCCGGCGCACCTCGAGGTCGGCGATCTGATCGTCGTGCTGCGCGAACAACTCCCGGACGAACCCGGTCGAGTCGGCGGTGGAGTGGACGAACCGCTGCCCGCCCCGGCTCCACCGCACCTCGGCGTCGGCGGCGATCCGCCGGGACAGTTCGTCGGCGGAGCCACTGGCGATGATCCGGCCACCGGCCAGGATCAGGATCCGGTCGGCCAGCTTCTCCGCCTCGTCCAGGTCATGCGTGGTGAGCAGGATGGTGGTGTCGTCGACATCGGTGAGCCGGTGCACCAGGTCGTGGAACTCCCGTCGGGCGGCCGGGTCGAAGCCAGCTGTCGGCTCGTCCAGGAAGAGCACCTCCGGCCGGCCGACGATGCCGATCGCCACGTCGACCCGGCGGCGCTGGCCGCCGGAGAGTTGGCCGATCCGCTGCCGCGCGTGCGCGGACAGGCCGACCAGGTCGATGAGTTCATCGACGTCCCAGGGCCGGCGGACCTGCGACGTCGAGTAGGGCGTGTAGTACGAGCCGAGGTGTGCCAGCAGCTCCCGCACCCGCCACCGGCTGTGGTCACGCCAGGACTGGAGCACCACGCCGAGGCGGGCGCGCCACCGTTCGTCGCCGTGCGCCGGGTCCACGCCCAGCACGTCGACGTGGCCCCCGGAACGCATCCGGAAACCCTCCAAAATCTCGATGGTGGTCGTCTTGCCCGCGCCGTTCGGGCCGAGCAGCGCCAGCACCTGTCCGCGCCGCGCGGTGAACGACACCCCGTCGAGCACGTCGGTGCTGCCGTATCGCATCCGCAGGTCGCGCACGTCGAGGGTGACCTGCGGGTCGGCCGTCGCCCCGGGTGCCACCTCCGGCTCGGCATCCACTGCCATGCCTGCCTCCCCGTAATAATGATCCATCATTTGATAGCATCCATACTACATATGACTGCCGCGGCAGGCAGCCATCCATGCACGGTTTTCACGTGGGGCACCCGGCCTGGCCGAGCGGATCCGGTGGGGCGGTCAGGTCAGGACGGACGGCGGCGCCGGCACAGCGACGGTGGGCTCGGCGGCAGCGCTGGGCTCGCCGGCGGTGGGCTCGCCGGCGGTGGGCTCGGCGGCGGTGGGCTCGGCCGGCGCGGGGAACCACAGCGCGGCGACAAGTCCGCGGGGCGCGTTCGGGTGCATGGTGAGCCGGCCGTCGGAGGCGTCGACAAGCACCGCGGCGATGGTCAGCCCCAGCCCGGCCCCGTCGACGTTCTGCACCTCCGGGGCCCGCCAGAACCGCTCGGTGGCCTGGCCGAGCTGGCTGCGGGTCATACCCGGGCCGGTGTCGCGCACCTCCAGCTCGACTCCGCCGTCGCGGGTCGCGACGGAGACGGTCACCTCGCCGCCCGCGCCACTGAACTTGACCGCGTTGTCGATCAGCGCGTCGAGCGCCTGGTCGATGGCGGTCGGCACGGTCCGGGCGTACGCCGGCACCGGGTCGGTCGCCAAGCGCAGCGTCACCGACCGGTGCCGGGCCAGCGGCTCCCACGCCGCCACCCGGGACACGGCCACGTCCGCCGCGTCGACGACCACCCGCTGGTTCTCCCGACGCTCGGCCCGGGCCAGGGTGAGCAGCCCGTCGAGCAGCCGGGCCAACCTGTCGGTCTCCTCCAACGCGAGCTGGTGCTCCGCGCGGCCCTGCGGGTCGGTCAGGCTCGGCCCGAGTTCCTCCACCCGCAGCCGCAGCGCGGTCAACGGGTTGCGCAGCTGGTGACTGGCGTGCGCGACGAACGCCCGCTGCCGATCCATCACGTCGGAGACCGCGTCGGCCATGTGGTTGAAGCTGGCCGCCAGGCGGCGCAGCTCCGGCGGGCCCAACCGGTGCTGGACCCGGGCGCCGCGATCCCCCTCCGCGATCTCGTGGGTCACCGCGTCCAGTTCGGTGACCGGCCGCAGCGCCCATCCGGCCAACCCGAAGGCGGTCAGCACGCAGGCCAGCACGGCGAGCAGACCCAGCGCGGCCAGCAGCAACCACCAGGTGGTGACCGTCCGGCGCAGCGCCTCCGTCGGGCTGGCGGTGACCACCGCCCCCAGCACCTCGCCACCGTCGTTTATCGGCACCGCCACCACTATCGGCCCGTCCATCCACGGCCAGACCGAGTCGGGGCGGCTGCTCTGCTGGCCGGAGAGGGCGCCGTCCAGCGCCTCGTGGCTGTCCAGGGCGGAGCGCCAGGCCGACGAGCCCACCACCACCTGACGGTCCCGGTCGACCACCGCCGCCTCGATGCCGTACAGCTCCTGGTAGCTGGTCAACTCGTTGTCGAGCGGGCCGGTGGTGCCACCACGCAGCACCGGACCGGCCAATGAGGCGAACCGGGTGGCGTCGGCGAGCCGGTCGGCCCGGATCCGGTCGGTCTCCCGGGTGGCCAGGGTGGCCGCCAGCGGGGTGCCGAGCGCCACCAGCACCAGCACCATCAGCAGCAGGTAGCTGATCACCAGGCGTCGACGCACGGCCGGCCCCTCACTCGGCCCGCAGCCGGTAGCCGACGCCGCGTACCGTCTCCACCAGGCGCGGGTCACCGAGCTTGCCGCGCAACGAGCCGACATGCACCTCCACCGTGTGCCGATCGGCGAAGGTGGTGCCCCAGGCATCGAGCAGGATCCGGTCCCGGGGCACCGCGACTCCGGGCTGCCGGGCCAACGAGAGCAGGACGTCGAACTCCTTGCGGGTCAGCGATACCGGCCGGGCGGCCACGGTCACCGTACGAGCACCCACGTCGACCCGCACCGGCCCGACCTCGATCAGGTTCCGCTCCGGTGCCGCGTGCGCGGCCCGCCGCAGCACCGCCTCGATCCGGGCCTGCAACTCCACCATCGAGAAGGGCTTGACCACGTAGTCGTCCGCACCGAGCCGCAGCCCGAGCACCCGGTCGCGTTCCTCGCCCCGGGCGGTCACCGCGATGATGCCGAGCTGGCTGCTGCGTCGGCGCAACTCCCGACAGAGGTCGGTGCCGTCGCCGTCGGGCAGGGTCAGGTCGAGCAGCACCAGATCGCAGGGGGCGGCGGAGATGGCGGCGGCGACGGTGGCGGCGTGTTCCACCTCGTACCCCCGCCGGGTCAGCGCGGACGACAGCGCGGCGGCCACCCGACGGTCATCCTCGACCAGCAGAATGCGCACCCCGGCCCCCATTCGTCGGTCCGTCGCCTTCGCATGGTGACAGAACGTCGCCCCGGACGGGAGGGCGGTCCCACCCGGCACCGTCGGCGGCAGGCGCCCGGCGCCGTCGCGCCGGTGACCGCACGGCCGACCGGGGCTCGGTATGCTACCCGAGCTTCGCGCCCGGCTGGCCCCTGACGGAAGGTGACGATGACCGAGCCGAGTTCCCTCTCCCCCGCCGTCTTCGTCCACCCCACCGCCGACGTCGAGGAGGGCGCCCAGATCGGCGACGGGACCAAGGTCTGGCGGCTGGCCCACATCCGGTCCTCCGCACGGGTCGGCGCCGGCTGCGTCATCGGCCGCAACGTGTACGTCGACGAGGGCGTGACCATCGGCGACCGCGTGAAGATCCAGAACAATGTCTCCGTCTACCAGGGGGTGACCCTGGAGGACGAGGTGTTCGTGGGACCGTCCGCGGTCTTCACCAACGACTTCCGGCCCCGCGCCCAGAACCCGGACTGGAAGATCACTCCCACGGTGGTGCGCCGGGGTGCCTCGATCGGCGGGAACGCCACAGTTGTCTGCGGGGTCGTGGTGGGCGAACACGCGATGATCGCCGCGGGTTCGGTGGTGACCCGGGACGTCGCGCCGTACCAGCTGGTGGCGGGCAACCCGGCCCGGCCGAAGGGCTGGGTCGACGAGCGAGGCGAGGTCGTCTCGCGTGACGTCGACAACCCGCCCCGCCGGTCGTAGCCGCCCGGTCAGCCGCCGATCACCACCCGGCCCAGTGGGCGGGCAGGGCTCACGCCGGTCACGACCGACTGTCGTCGTCCGGCTCGGCGCAGGCCACCCGCAGGGCGGCCACCGCGGCGTCGGCCATCCGGGCGAGTTCGGGTGGCTCCAGCGGCTCCCGGGCGATGGCCAGCCGCCAGTAGACCGGCCCGATGATCAGGTCGGCGGCGGCGCGCGGGTCGGCGCCGGCCGGCAACTCTCCGCGCTCGACCGCTCGGCCGACCACGATCTCGCCGATGCGGTCCTGGTAGTCCTTGAGCGCGCCCTGGAGCGTGCCGGCGATCTGCGGGTTGCGCGCGGCCTCGGCGAGCAGGTCGGGGATGATCTGCGACGCCAGTGGGTGACCCAGCGCACCTGTCGCGACGAGCAGCAGCAGCCGCACGTCGCCGTCGAGGGTGCCGGTGTCCAGCATCGGCAGCTTCCGGGTCGCCACTGCCGAGACCACGTCCAGCACCAGTTCAAGCTTGGACCGCCAGCGGCGATAGACGGCCGTCTTGCTCACCCCGGCTCGACGCGCCACCGCCTCGATCGACAGCCGGCCATAACCCACCTCGGCCAGCTCTTTGGTGACCGCGCGGCGGATCGCCGTGGTGATCTCGTTCCGGAGCACCGCCGCACCGGCTGGCGCCCGCCTCTTGTCGGTCTTCACGTGCAACAATGTACCGCAACGACGGTACGGTTGCGTCCCGACGTGGTTTCAGACTACTGTGCACGCTGCGACCGGGGCGGCGCTCCGCTCCTGGGCCACGCTAGATTCCACGTCGCGAGCATCCCGCCCGGCACGATAGATCGGAGCGCCCATCCCCATGGCCAACGCGCTGGCCGACCCTGAATCCGGCCTGACCCCGGCCCAACTGGCCGCCCGGCACGGGCTGCGGATGGCTGGTGAGCGACCCTCGCTGAGCCGCTACACCCGTCAGCTCTGGCAGTACCGGCACTTCATCTCCGCGTACTCCAACGCCAAGCTGACAGCCTCGTTCAGCAACGCCCGGCTCGGGCAGCTCTGGCAGGTGCTCACCCCGCTGACAAACGCGGCGGTCTACTTCCTGATCTTCGGTGTGGTGCTGCAACAGACCCGGGGGATGGACAACTTCATCGCCTACCTCACCGCCGGATTGTTCATCTTCAACTTCACCCAGACCAGCGTGCAGCAGGGCACCCAGGCGATCAGCGGCAACCTCGGCCTGATCCGGGCCCTGCACTTCCCCCGGGCCTGCCTGCCGCTGGCGATCACCGCCACCCAGTTCCAGCAACTGCTCGGCTCGATGGTGGTGCTGCTCGGGATCGTGCTGGCCACCGGCGAGCCGATCACCCTCAAGTGGCTGATGCTGGTGCCGGCGATCCTGCTCCAGACGATCTTCAACGCCGGGTTGACCATGACGGTGGCCCGGCTCGGTGCCAAGGCCACCGACCTCAAGCAGGTCATGCCCTTCGTCCTGCGGGCCTGGATGTACGGCTCCGGCGTGCTCTACAGCGTCGAGCTGTTCGCCGAGAACCTGCCCGGTTGGGCCACCGCCGTGGTGCAGTTCAACCCGATGCTCGTCTACATCGAGCTGGCTCGGGCCGCCCTGCTGGAGAACACGCCGTTGCTCAACTCGTCCCTGCCACTGACCTGGCTGATCGCCGTGGGTTGGACCCTCGTGATGGGTGTCGGTGGCTACCTCTACTTCTGGCGTGGCGAACAGGAGTACGGCCGTGGTTGATTACCTCGCGATGTCCAATGATGTGACGGTGACCCTGCCCCGGATCAAGGAGCGGATCCCGACAGTGGTGGTGGACGACGCGCACGTCGTCTACCGGGTGCACAAGGGCGCCGCCGGCAGCAGCAGTCCGGTGGCGGCGCTGAAGCGGATGGTCACCCGCACCTCCGCGCCGAACGTCCGGCAGGTGCACGCGGTGCGCGGCGTCACCTTCACCGCGTACCGGGGTGAGGCGATCGGGCTGATCGGCACCAACGGCTCGGGCAAGTCGACGCTGCTGCGGGCCATCGCCGGGCTGCTGCCGGTGGAGCGGGGCGCGATCTACACGCAGGGGCAGCCCTCGCTGCTCGGGGTGAACGCCGCGCTCCTCAACGACCTGCCCGGCGAGCGCAACGTCACCCTCGGCTGCCTGGCGATGGGCATGCCCCCGGAGGAGGTGCAGCGCAAGCTCCCGGAGATCATCGAGTTCTCCGGGATCAACCAGCGCGGTGACTTCGCCTCGCTGCCGATGCGTACCTACTCCTCGGGCATGTCGGCCCGGCTGCGCTTCTCCATCGCCGCGGCCAAGCAGCACGACGTGCTGTTGATCGACGAGGCCCTGGCCACCGGCGACAAGAAGTTCCGCAGGCGCAGCGAGAAGCGGGTACGGGAGCTGCGGGAGAGCGCCGGCACCGTCTTCCTGGTGAGCCACCAGCTCTCGTCGGTGCGGGACACCTGCGAACGGACGATCTGGTTGGAATCGGGCGAAATCCGGATGGACGGCCCGACCGACGAGGTGTTACGCGCGTACGACGCCTTCACCAACGGCAAGTAAAGTCGCCACGGCCGTACGGCCGTGGCGCGAGCCGTCCGTGCCGCATCGTCCCGTTGGGGCGGTGCGGTCCACGCGTTACTGTTCATCCCGGCGCCAGTTGGGCGCCACCTTCGATTCACCACCATGAGCGATGCATCCGAGAGCGAGGACCGGCAATGACGCAGGACCAGACCACCGCACCGGGTACCCGGCCGGAGACCCCGGCACCGTGGCGACCCTCCCGGACGGTGGCCGTGGTGCTGGCCGGCGGCACCGGCACCCGACTGGGCCTTGGCATCCCCAAGCAGCTCCTGAAGATCGCCGGTAAGCCGATCATCGAGCACACGCTCGCCGTCTTCGAGGCCGCTCCGGAGATCGACGAGATCATCGTGCTGATGGCCACCGGCCACGTCGACGAGGCGCAGCGAATCGTCGACAAGGCCGGCTTCCGCAAGGTCACCAAGGTCGTCGAGGGTGGCGACACCCGTAACGCGACCACCCGCATCGCGCTGGACGCGGTCGGCGAGGCCGACTGCAACATCCTCTTCCACGACGCGGTACGACCGCTGCTCAGCGGCCGGATCGTCCGGGAGTGCGTGAACGCCCTCTGGACGTACGCGGCGGTCGACGTGGCCATCCCGTCGGCCGACACGATCATCCAGGTCGACGAGGACGAGTGCATCACCGACATCCCGGTCCGCGCCACGCTGCGCCGGGGGCAGACCCCGCAGGCGTTCCGGTCGAGCACCATCCGGGAGGCGTACCGCCGGGCCGAGGGTGACCCGAACTTCGCCGCCACCGACGACTGCGGCGTGGTGCTGCGTTACCTGCCCGAGGTGCCGATCAAGGTGATCGACGGTTCGGACGAGAACATCAAGGTCACCCACCCCGTCGACGTGCACCTGGCCGACAAGCTGTTCCAGCTCGCCGCCGCCAAGGTGCCCCGGCTCACCGACCACCGGTCGTACAGCGAAGAGGTCACCGGCCGCACGATCGTCGTCTTCGGCGGCAGCTACGGCATCGGCCACGACCTGACCGAGCTGGCCCGCCGCCACGGCGCTCAGGTCTTCCCGTTCAGCCGCTCCAGCACCGGCACGCACGTGGAGCGGCCCGAGGATGTCGAGGCCGCGCTGCGGACCGCCTTCGAGGCCACCGGCCGCATCGACCACGTCGTGGTAACCGCCGGGATCCTGGAAAAGGGCGCGCTGGCCGAGATGGACCAGGCGACCATCGACCGGGTACTCCAGGTCAACTTCGTCGGCCCGGTGACCGTCGCCCGGCAGTCCCTGCCCTACCTCCAGCAGACCAAGGGCCAGCTGCTGCTCTACACCTCCAGCTCGTACACCCGGGGACGGGCCGACTACGCGCTCTACTCGGCGACGAAGGCGGCCCTGGTCAACCTCACCCAGGCGCTGTCGGACGAGTGGGCGGAGCTGGGGGTCCGGGTGAACGTGATCAACCCGGAGCGGACCGCCACCCCGATGCGGACCAAGGCGTTCGGCACGGAGCCCGAGCACACCCTGCTCGCCGCCGAGACCGTCGCCCAGGCCTCGCTCGACGTGCTGATCTCCGACCTCACCGGCCAGGTGATCGACGTCCGTCGGCCGCCCGGCGAGACGCCGGCCGTGGTGCCGGTGCCCGCCCAGGCCGACCGGCCGATCGACACCGCTCCCGTCGGCTGACCAGCCGGCACCGTAACCCGCGAAGGCGACACCGAGATGCGTGGTGACCTGGTCAGGAAGTTGGCCGCCCGGGGCCTGGCCGCCGGTGGCGCGATCCTGGCGTTCATCGTGGTCGGGCTCACCGAGGCGACCGCGTGGGGGCTGGGTCTGGCGCTGGCCGCCCTGGTGGCCTCGGTCTGGGAGCGGCGGCTGCGCCCCGGCGCGGACGGCACCACCGAGGCCACCCTGATCGCAGGCGCGGTGCTGGTCGGCCACGCCCGGCAACTCGACGCCGGCTTCGACCCGGTGCTGGCCGTCACCGCCCTGGTCCTGCTGGGGCTGGTGTTGTTCACCGGCCCGCTGCGGGAGGCCGCCGACCGGGAGATCCGCGTCGCCAACCTGCCGGTACGCACCTGGGTGCCGCAGCTCGCCGCCCGCCTGCCCGACATCGTGGCCGGGCTGCTCGCGCTCCTGGCCCTGGCCGCCGTGGCGGGTCTGCCCAGCCTCGTCGCGCTCGTGGTGAGCCTGCTGGGCGGCGTCGCCGCCGGCGCTGTCGCGTTCGACCTGGCCCGTCGGCGGTTCCGGCCCGCCGCCGGCGGCTCGCCGGTCACCCGCGCGCTGCGCCGTTACCAGCCGGAGTTCGTGCTGCACTTCTCCGCTCCGCCCGGCTCCGAGTACCAGGTCACCATGTGGCTGCCGTACCTGGAGCGGATCGGCCGGCCGTTCGTGGTGATGGTGCGCGAGCCGGAGTCGCTGCCCACCATCGCGGCGGCCACCACCGCCCCGGTGCTCTACTGCCCCACCCTGCGGAACATGGACGAGGTGCTGGTGCCCAGCCTGCGGGTGGCCTTCTACGTCAACCACGGCGCGAAGAACAGCCACTGCCTCCGGTTCACCCAGCTCACCCACGTCCAGTTGCACCACGGCGACAGCGACAAGGCGTCCAGCGCCAACCCGGTGTCGGCGATCTTCGACCGGATCTTCGTGGCCGGTCAGGCCGCCATCGACAGGTACGCCCGCGCCGGGATCGACATCCCGGCCGAGAAGTTCGTGGTGGTCGGCCGCCCGCAGGTCGAGGCGATCCAGGTACGCGCCGAGCCGACCCGGGGGCTGACCAACCCGACGGTGCTCTACACCCCCACCTGGACCGGCCACCACGCCGACGCCGACTACTGCTCGCTGCCGATGGCCGAGACGCTGCTGCGCCGGCTGCTCGACCGGGGCGCCACGGTGATCCTGCGGGCCCACCCCTACACCACGCAGAACCCGGCCTCAGCCCGCTACCTGGGCCGGCTGCACGACCTGCTCGCCGCCGACCGGTCCCGCACCGGCCGGCAGCACCTCTTCGGCACCGGGGCCAGCCGGCTGTCCCTGGCCGAGTCGGTGAACCGCGCCGACGCGTTGATCTCCGACGTCTCCGGGGTCGTCTCCGACTGGCTGTACTCGGGCAAGCCGTACGCCGTCACCGACACCGGCGCGGACGGCGACCGGTTCATCGAGCGCTTCCCGCTGGCCGCGTCCGGCTATGTGCTGCACCGGGACCTGGCCAACCTGGACGAGGTGCTCACCGGGCTGCTCGACACCGACCCGCTGGCCGCGGACCGGTGGGCGACCCGACGGCGCTACCTGGGCGACTTCCCCGCCGAGTCGTACGCCGAGACCTTCCTGACCGCCGCGCGGCGGGAGCTGGACCCGAGCTGGGCTCCGCCCGCCCCGCGCGGCGCCACGGCCGCCCCGCTCTCCCCCATCACCTGAGGCCCGCTCCACGCCGGGCGGCTGGCGGATCCACTTTAGAATTCCCGGCATGACACACCCCGCGCCCGAGACGCCGCCGGCCGGCAAGCTGGTCTGGGCCTCCGAGGACGTGCTCTCCCAGCTCGGTGAGCAGGTCCAACCGCAGCTCGGCCGGGGTCAGCGGGTGGCTCGGGCGGCGATCCTGGCCTTCTTCTTCACCGTGCTGCCGGCGTTCGCGGTGTTCGCGGTCAGCACCGTCGCCGCCCCGTCGGTGACCGACGGGGCCGGCGTCGGCACGGTCGCCCTCTGGGCGGTGCAGTTCGCCGTCCTGGTCTCGCTCACGGCGATCGTGACCGCCCTGCGCTCGGACGGCACCGAGCGCGCCGCGGACATCGCGCAGCCGTCCGGTCTGCGGGTGACGCTGCGGCTGGTGTGGCACGCACTTGTCACCGCCGGCTGCGCGTGGCTGGTGCTGGCGGTGCAGGGGCTCGCCGTGGGTCAGGTCGCCGTGTTGGTACTGCTGCTGGTCGCCGTGCTGCACCTGCTGCCCCTGATCGCGGCCCGACTGCTGGCCCGCCGTCAGGCGCGGTAACGGTCGGCGACGGCGGCGAAGGCCGCCTTCGGCTCCCAGGGCAGGCCGGGATAGGTGTCGCCGGAGCGATCCGCGAAGACCTTGACGATCCCCGGGCTGGCGAGGTCGAGATCGTCGCGGGGATCGCCGTCGGGCCGGTGCGGCAGGCTGTCGAGCGCGAAGAGGTGCACGAAGGCGCTGTCCACGCCCTCGCTGTCGAAGATCTCCAGCAACTCGCTCAGGTAGGCCGCCTGACCGGCCTCGTCGCGCTGATAGACACCGTTGATCCGCACCGGTTCGCCGGTGGCGTCGTCGTACTCGATGATCTCCATGCTGCGCGGCGCGACGTCGCCCGCACCCTGCCAGGTGGCGGTGCCGAAGCCGGTGATGGCCAGGGGCTTGGGTTGCGCCGCGAGTTCGCGTACGCCGGCCCGGAACCGGTCGGCGACCGCCGCGTTCCGGATCAGCTCTACCGTCACGACGTCGAACAGGTCCCAGTCGACGCCCTCGAACGGTATGGCGGCGTAGGTGACCTTTCCGTGGAAGCGTGCGCGGATCGCCGGCACGGCGGTGCGGAGGAAGGCGTCCAGGCGGGCGCGGACCTCGGCGATCCGTTCGCCCCGGCCCTGCGGGTCGCCCAGCAGGCGGTCGAGACGTTGCTCGATGCGGTCGCCGTCGATGAACCCCAGGTTCATCAGGCTCAGCTCGACGCCGGCGACGAACACCACCTCGGCCCCGGCCGCGCGTAGTCGCTCGGCCCGCTCGGCACAGTCGAGGAAGAGCGCGTTGATCTCGTCGGCCGGCAGGTCCATTGGATAGGGCGAGAACCAGATCTCCAGTCCGAGTTCGGCGGCGGTGTGGGCGGCGAGTTCCAGACGTTGCGGGTCGCCACCGACGATCTGGACTGCGGTGCAGTGCAGATCGTCGCGGATGATGGTCAGCTCACGCCGGACCCGCTCGGGATCCAGGTGGGGTATCGAGCTGCGGCCTGCTCGGACGAAGCCGGTCTCGTAGGTCATGCCCTTGGCGCGCATGGTGGTGTGGTCCTTCCGCTCGGGGTGCTCGCCGTCCAGAACGGCTCGCCACGACGCTAGAGCATAATTCTGCGTGCACGCAAGTTTGCTGGAGCGCAGGAATTGTGCGATGGTGGGCGCGTGACAGCGGAACGGCCCGGCTTGCGGGAGCGGAAGAAGCAGGCGACCCGGGAGGCGCTGCGCACGGCGGCGTTGCGCCTGGCCATGGAGTGCGGGCCGGACAACGTCCGCGTCGACGACATCGCCGCGGCTGCCGGCGTGTCGCCGAGGACGTACAACAACTACTTCTCCAGCCGCGAGCAGGCGATCGTCGCGGCGGTCACCGCGGAGCGCGCGGCGCAGGTCGCCGCGGCCGTGGCAGCCCGGCCCGCCGAGGTCGGCCTCGGCGACGCCGTACGCGACGCCGTCGTCGGGCAGTACACCGACCAGGGCGACCACGCGCGTGAGGCGCTGCTGATGATCACCACGAGTCCCGCCCTGCGCGCCTGTTACGTCGACACCGTCACCGCGATCGAGGAGCCGCTCGCCGACGCCGTCATCGCGCGCTGCCCGGACATCGACCCGCTGACCGCCCAGGTGCTCTCCGCCGCCGTCGGTGCGGCCGCCCGGGTCGCGCTCGGGCAGTGGCTGGACGCCACGCGCGAGGCACCCTCGATGCCGGGTTTCGTCGTACCCTCCGGGTCCCTGCCCGACCTGGTGCGGGCCGCGGTGACGCCGCTGGTGCCGGCGCTCGACGCCGCGGGCTCACCGCGGGCCTGAGATACGCGACGGGCGCCGGCCCCCGCAGGGAACCGGCGCCCGGTCAGGTCGGTCAGGCCGAGTAACCCCGGGTGGCCGCCCAGTTGGCCAGGTCTATGGTGCTCATCCAGTACGAGTAGTAGGACGCGTCGGCCGAGTCGGCGATCTTCACCAGCCGGCCGTCGTCCTCGTAGCCGACCACGGCGATGTAGTGCCCGCCGGGGAAGGAGTGCCAGCCGCCGTCGGTGTCGGTGGCGCTGCCGGCCACGTTCACCACGACGCTGCGCCCGTCGCTGATAGCGGCCACCACATCAGCCTGGAGCTGATCCATCTGGGCCGGGGTGGCCGAACCACCACGGATCCACCGGGTCCGGTACGGGTCGCCCTTGAGCGCGGCGTTGAGCACCCGGGTGGTGTCCTCCGCCGAGTTGGTGCCGGCGTACGTGGTGCCGAGCTGGCTGGCCAGGGTGTCCTGGTCGCGTTCGATGCCGGCGGCGCTGAGCGCGTTGCGTACCGCCGCCGGGCCGCAGTAGTAGCCGGTCGTCTGGGCCTGGTAGTCGTAGTCTAGGACCTTCTTCGCCGGCGGCTTCGGGGCGGCCTGCTTGCTCGTCAGGTCCGGGTCCGGCGCGGCCGTGGTGGCCTTCGGCGACGGTGACGGCGACGCGGACGGCGAGGCGCTGGCCGGGGCCGGAGCGCTCGGCTCGGCCGCGGCGCGCTGCGCCACCGGGGCCTCGGCCGGCAGGACCAGCGCGTCGCCACGCACCTCGGCGACGGTGGTGGTCTGCGCGGTGGCCGGGGTGTCCCCGGTGCCGGCGAGCGCGGCACCGGCGCCGGCCGCCAGTACGAGCGCCGCCGCCGACCCGGCGACGATCTGGTATGAACGCTCCGTCGCCAGACGGCGGAGCTGACGCTTGACTGTGTGCTTCACGAATCCTCCACAGGGGCTGGGCAGCCGCCGTACCGGTCCCGGCGATCGCGTCGGCAGGGGACACCGACGACCGCGCACGGACCCGGACAGGGCCGTTCGAGGGATCCGCCCGGAAGATCGGGCGGTGGCGGTGGACCGGGGTCAGCTCGCCGTCGACGAGCCGGCGAGCGCGGGCACCGCGATGCCGTGGAGGCGTGGGAACAACTGGGGGATCGGAACCTGTTGCACGGGGTGGAAACTCCTTCCGACGCCGCCGACCGGGTTAGCTGACGGATTCGGGCGGGAAGATCGCCCTACCGCGAGTGGTGGCTCGCGGATTCACCCCAGGTAATGCAGTGGGTCCCCGGTTCGTGAGATCACGATTGAGCGGGTCGGCGCGGCGCCGCCTTTTGCGATCGATTACCGCACCGGACCGGGGCGACATTACTGGCCGACCAAAGAGCGCGCCAACCCCTGATTACCTGCGCAAACCCGATCTAGAGCGATTATTTTCGGGTAGTCGGCGACAGCCGACCCGCAATGGGATATCGGTCATTCCGGGGGCCCGAAGTCCACAACCGGACCACTTACGCGATAAATCCCGAGGATCAGTTGGCTGATCGACCCGGATGGAGTGTGTGACCGTTTCCGGTCGGCCCGTGACCGGGGTCACCACGGGCCGGGGCCGTGACCTCGGCCGGAGGCGAGGTCCGGCCGACCGCCCGACCACGCCCTCAGCCGATCAGCCCACCCGGGCGGTTCGCCAGCGCAGGATCGCCGCCGGACGCCGCAGCACGACCCGCCGTCGTGCCGGTTGCTCGCCGGCACGGAGCTGCTCGGCGGCGGCCGCCGCCTCGACGGCGAGCGTACGGGCGGCCTCGGCGGCCAGTCCGGCTGCCCGCCACGCCTCGCGTTCCCGCACCCCGGCGGCCCGGTACACCGTCAGACGGCCGTCACGGACCAGCCGGGCGAGAAAGATCTCCTGTTCGGCCGGGTGCCATCGGGGATCCCAGGCAGCCCGCCGGGCGAAGACGTCACTCAGCTGCCGGGCCGTCAGCTCCCCCCGCCAGTGCGCGAGCATCGCGGTGCGGTGCAACCACCGCTCCCGCGCGGCGTGCTCGGCCGGGGTGTGCATGGCGTCCGGTACGGACAGCACCACCGTGGCGTCGAGCCGCCGGGCCGCACGTTCCGCCGCGTCGTACCCGATCCAGGCATGTTCGAGTTCCTCGTGGGCGGCCCGCCAGGCGTCTCGTCGGCGCTGCGCGGTCCGGGCGGCACCGGCTGCCGCCACCGCCACCTCGTCGACGTATCTGCACAGGTCGGCCGCAGCCGTCACGGCGGGATCCTCGACCGGCTCGGCGGGTTCGTCGTCGGTCGCCCGGCCCGGACGGGCGACCAGGACGGTGAGCATCCCCAGCGCGAGCACGAGCAGCGCCGACCAGATGACGACGGCCCGGGGCACCCCGATCAGGAACTGGTAGAGCACGGCCCGCTCCACGGCTCATCCCACCTGCGGGTTCAGCGGGCCGGCCGGGCGGTCGGCGACCGGAGGGCCAGGTCGGTCGGCCCGGCGGGGCGGCGCCAGCCGGCGCATCATGGGCTGCTCCACGTACCGGTGCAGCAGCGCGGCCAGGGCCAGGGTGAGCAGCAGGAACCCGATCACGGCGGCCGGCCCCCACCAGCCGGGGAAGCCGCTGCCCCAGTCGCCGCTGAGCCGCATGATCGTCATGATCACGAAGACGTGCACCAGGTAGAAGGCGAACGAGACCTCACCGAGCCAGACCATCGGCCGGGACCGCAGCGGCGAGCGGCTGCCGCGTACGTCGGCGTCCGCCGCCGCCGCGATCAGCAGCACGTACGCCGCCGAGAGGATCGCCGCCCACAGCTCGGCGCGGATCCACTGCCCGGCCACCACCCAGGTCGCCACGAAGATCAGGCTGGCCACGGGCAGCCGTGGCCCGCGCCAGCGACCACGCAGCATCAGCTCGGCGGCGGCCACGCCCATCCAGAACTCCAGCGACCGGACCAGCGGGAACACCTGGGTGAACCACCACCGGTACTCCTGCGGCACGAGCGTCTGCGCGGGCCAGAGCGCCACGATCAGCAGCGGCACCGCGATCACCACGGCCCAGAGCAGCCCCGGCCGGGCCCGCCGCACCAGCGGCAACGCCAGCGGCAGGCACAGATAGAAGAACAGTTCACAGGAGAGCGACCAGCTCACGTTGTTGACGCTGTAGAAGTAGCCGGGCCGGGGGTCCCATGCCTGGAGCAGGAACAGGTTCTCCACCGCGGCCACCGGGTTGATCGGATCGGCGAACCAGAGCGCGGCAAGCATCGCCACCGCCCACATCAGCACGTGGTTCGGATAGATCTTGGCGAACCGGCGCCGCCAGAACCGCCGCCGGGAGGCACCCGGCCGCGCCGACCAGACCAGGACGAAACCGCTGAGGACGAAGAAGAACTGCACCCCGGACAGACCGAGAGTGAAGATCTTGCCGACCACCGCCTGGTGCCCCGGGTCGGCGATGATCCGCATCGTCCCGGCGTGGAAACCGAACACCAGCAGTGCGGCGATCCACCGCAGCCCGGTCAGCGACGGCAGTCGGCTCGCCACACCGCGCTCGCTCGTGGCGGCCGGCCGGTCGACTGTCGTGCTGGTCATCCCGACACCCTATTTCCTTGATCGGGACGCCCGACCTTCGGACCCCCGGGCCGGAGGTCGGCGGGCGGCAGCGCAGCGCTGTTCAATCTCCTCACCGCCAGCTGTCATGTTCGGTTCCCACGCCGTCCATGTGCGCGGCCGAAAGTGTCGGCGTGGCCATTCAGCCGACCCGAGCACCATTGATGAGCATCGTCGTGCCGGTCTACGGCGTGGAGGCATTCCTGCGGGAGTGCCTCGACTCGATCCACGCCGACATTCCGCCGAGCGAGGCGACCGCGGTGGAACTGATAGCCGTGGACGACGCCTCACCGGACCGGTGCGGGCAACTGCTTGACGAGTACGCCGCCACCCACCCGGGCGTACGCGTGCTGCACCTGCCGACGAACGTCGGCCTCGGACCGGCCCGCAACGCCGGCCTGGACGCCGCCACCGGCCGCTACGTCTGGTTCGTCGACAGCGACGACTGGCTGCCCCCGGGCACCATCGCCGCCGTGCTCGACCGGCTGCGCGCGGACCAGCCGGACGTGATGATGGTGGACCACCTGCGGGTGCACGAGTGTGGGCGGCACGAGGTGGACGCCAGCAGCCCGCTGCTGCGCGGCACGCCGGGCGTGGTGCGGCTGGCCGACCGACCACAGTTGCTGCGGGTGCAGCACACCGCCTGGAACAAGGTGGTACGCCGGGAGTTCCTGGCCGAGCTGGGCCTGCGCTTCCACCCCGGCTGGTACGAGGACATCCCGTTCAGCCATCCGCTGCTGATCGGCGCGGAGCGGATCTCGGTGCTGGACCGGGTCTGTTACCTGTACCGGCAGGGCCGTCCGGGCGCCATCACCTCGACCCGCAGCGCCCGGCACTTCGACGCCTTCGAGCAGTACGACAGGCTCTTCGCCTGGCTCCGGGACCGGCACCCCGACGGACGTTGGCACGCCGAGCTGTTCCACCTGATGGTGAGCCACTTCCTGGTGGTGGTGGGCAACGACGACAGGCTGCACCCGCACCTGCGGCGGCGCTTCTTCCACCGGGTCGCCGCGCACTACCGCCGCTACCTGCCGCACAGCGGCTACCCACGGCCCGGCGGCGTGGCCGGACTCAAGCACCGGCTGGTCGGCCAGGACAGCTACCTGGCGTACGCGGCGCTGCGGCGGGCGCATCGGCTGGCCGGTGGACTGCGCGGCGCCTCGGCTCCACCGGAGGTCGCCGAGCCGCCGACCGCCCCGGCCGTCGACCCGCCGACGCACGAACTGGTGCGCTCCCTGCGAAAAGGACCGCAATGACGACGTTGAAGATCGGCCCGCACCTGGTCGGTGGCGGCGCGCCCCCCTTCGTGGTGGCCGAGCTCTCCGGCAACCACAACGGTGACCTGAACCGGGCACTGGCCCTCGTGGACGCGGTGGCGGCCAGCGGCGCGCACGCGCTGAAGTTGCAGACCTACCGTCCCGACACGATCACCATCGACGTCGACTCCCCGGCCTTCCGCATCTCCGGCGACCACGAGCTGTGGGGCGGGCAGAACCTCTACCGGCTCTACGAGCGGGCGCACACCCCGTACGAGTGGCACCAGCCGATCTTCCAGCGGGCTCGCGAGCGGGGCCTGACGATCTTCTCCTCCCCGTTCGACGCCTCGGCGGTGGAGCTGCTGGAGAGCCTGGACGCCCCGGCGTACAAGATCGCCTCGTCCGAGCTGGTCGACCTGCCGCTGATCCGGCTGGTCGCCGCCACTGGCAAACCCATGATCATCTCGACCGGGATGGCCACGCTCGCCGAGATCGACGCCGCCGTCCGCACCGCCCGTGCCGGCGGCGCGGGCGGGATCGTCCTGCTGGCCTGCACCGCCTCCTATCCGGCGCCGCCCGCCGACAGCAACCTGCGTCGCATCCCGGTGCTGGCGGACGCGTTCGGCGTACCGGTCGGCCTCTCCGACCACACCCCCGGCATCGGCGTGCCTGTCGCCTCGGTGGCGCTCGGAGCCTGCTTCATCGAGAAGCACGTCACGCTCGACCGCGCCGACGGTGGGGTGGACTCCGACTTCTCGCTGAACCCGACGGAACTGGCCGCCCTGGTCGTCGAGGCAGAGCGGGCGTACGCGGCACTCGGCGGCACCGCCGTCGGCCCGACGCCCGCCGAACGGGAGGGCCTGCGCTTCCGGCGCTCGCTCTACGTCGTGGCGGACGTACGTGCCGGCGACGAGGTCACCGCGGCGAACGTCCGCTCGATCCGCCCGGCCGGCGGCCTGCCCCCGATCGAGATCGACCGGGTGCTGGGTCGCCGGTTCACCACCGACGTGCCACGCGGCACCCCGCTGAGCTGGGACCTGATCTGACAGTCGGCGGCACGTCGCCCGACGAACCCTTGACACACGAACTGCATTTCATGAATAATGATGCCTAGCTCGAGGGGGAGTACCCGACGCAGTATGCGCCGCCGTCAGTACGGGCCCGGCCCATCCAGGCCCCGGTGACGCAGCCGCCGCTCCGGTGGCCGGGGAGACCTTCGTCCCGCAGCGCCGACCCCCTGACCGGGGCCGGCCGGACGAAAGGTCTCGCCCGTGACCGTCTCCTGGTGGGTCTGGACCCTGCTGATGCTGGCGATCGGCGCCATGCTGGCCATCGACCTGTTCCTGCACCGGGACAATCACGTCATCGGCTTCCGTGAGGCCGCCGTCTGGTCCGGCATCTGGATCGCCGCCGGCCTGCTGTTCGGCGTGATCCTGTGGGTCTGGCAGGGCGGCGACGTCGCCGGCACCTACTACGCCGGCTACCTGATGGAGAAGGCGCTCTCCGTCGACAACGTGTTCATCTTCGCGCTGATCTTCTCGTACTTCGCCGTGCCGGCTGCGTACCAGCACAAGGTGCTGTTCTGGGGCGTCATCGGCGCCCTGGTGTTCCGGTTGGCCTTCATCTTCGTCGGCGTGGAACTGCTCGAGACGTTCTTCTGGACCGCGTACCTGTTCGGCGCGTTTCTCATCTACACCGCGTACAAGATGGCATTCCGGCACAGCGAGCAGACCCCACCGGACCGCAATCCCGTGGTGCGCCTGGTGCGTCGCGTCCTGCCGACCGACCCGGCCTACCACGGCGACAGGTTCTTCACCCGGGTCAACGGCAAGCGGGTCGCGACCCTCCTCTTCGTGGTCCTGATCGCGGTCGAGGCCACCGATCTGATCTTCGCGATCGACTCGGTCGCGGCGATCCTGGCCATCACCACCAGCACGTTCATCGTCTGGACCGCGAACGCGTTCGCGATCCTCGGACTGCGCAGCCTGTACTTCTGCCTCGCCGGGCTGCTGCGCCGCTTCGTGCACCTGCACTACGGCCTGGCCGTCCTGCTGGCCTTCGCCGGCGGCAAACTCATCCTGTCCGAGACTCCGATCGGCAAGCTGCCCATTCCCGTCACCCTGGCCGTCATCGTGACGACCCTCGCGGTCTCAATCATCTGGAGCCTACGCAGCAGCCCGGCGAGGCAGAAGTACAG
>NZ_POTX01000076.1 GCF_003236305.1 Micromonospora endophytica
GGGTTAGGGGGTGGTGGGTTTGAGGCCCAGCGGCTTGCCGAGCAGCGACTCCCGCCGTAGCGCGAGCCGGTCGGCGACCTGGTGGAGCGCCTTCGCCGCCGGGGAGTCCGGTGCGGCGAGCACGATCGGGTTACCCTCGTCGCCCGCCTCCCGGACCCGGGTGTCCAGCGGCACCTGGCCGAGCAGCGGCACCTGCGCGCCGATGGTCTGGGTCAGCGAGTCGGCTACGGTCTGGCCACCACCGGCCCCGAAGATCTCCATCCGGGAACCGTCCGGCAGCTCCAGCCAGGACATGTTCTCGATCACACCGACCACGCGCTGGTGGGTCTGCAGGGCGATCGCACCGGCCCGCTCGGCCACCTCGGCGGCGGCGGCCTGCGGCGTGGTGACCACCAGGATCTCCGCGTTGGGCAGCAGCTGGGCCAGGGAGATGGCCACGTCGCCGGTGCCCGGCGGCAGGTCGAGCAGGAGCACGTCGAGGTCGCCCCAGTAGACGTCGGCGAGGAACTGCTGCAACGCCCGGTGCAGCATCGGCCCGCGCCAGACCACCGCGGCGTTGCCGGCGGTGAACATGCCGATGGAGATCACCTTCACGCCGTGCGCCTGCGGCGGCATGATCATGTCTTCGACGCGGGTGGGTCGGCCGTCCGCACCGAGCATCCGGGGCACCGAGTGCCCGTAGATGTCCGCGTCCACCACGCCGACGGAGAGGCCCCGGGCAGCCAGGGCGGCGGCCAGGTTCACCGTCACGCTGGACTTGCCCACGCCGCCCTTGCCGCTGGCCACCGCGTACACCCGGGTGCGTGAGCCGGGCTGGGCGAAGGGGATGACCGGCTCCTCGGTCGCGCCACCGCCGCGCAGCTTGGCCTGGAGTTCCTGGCGCTGCTCGGGGCTCATCACGCCAAACTCGATCTCCACGCCGGTGATCCCGCTCACCGCACCCACGGCGGCGGTGATGTCCGCACGCAGCTTGTCCTTCAGCGGGCAGCCGGCCACCGTGAGCAGCAGCTCGACCCGGACCACACCATCCTCGCCGACCTCGGCGGAGCGGACCATGCCGAGTTCGGTGATCGGCCGGCGGATCTCCGGGTCGTTGACGGTGGCCAGGGCGGCCTGGACGGCGTCGTTGACGGTGCTGACGGGAGCTGACATGCCCGCAATGTTACGTCGGACCTGTTCCGCCGCCGGGACCAGCGGTATCCGGTGTGAGCGAGTCGATCAGCTCTCCGGGGAGCGGGCGTCGCGCACCTCACGCGGACCCTCACCGGACCGCTCGCGGCGGCGCTCGCCGGGATGGTCGTCGTCCAGTTCGTCGCGGGGCTCGTCGAGCCCGTCACCGGCACGCGCCACGTTCTCGCCGCGTTGCCGCTGCTCCAACCGCTGTCGGCGCTGCGCCGCCTCGTCCAGCTCCTCGGCCAGCCGGGACAGCTCCGAGCGGACGAAGTCGCGGGTCGCCACCTCACCCAGCGCGATCCGCAGCGCGGCGATCTCCCGAGCCAGGTATTCCGTGTCGGCCTTCTGCATGGTGGCCCGGCGGCGGTCCTCCTCCATCGCCACCCGGTCCCGATCCGACTGCCGGTTCTGCGCCAACAGGATCAGCGGTGCCGCGTACGACGCCTGGATGGAGAGGATCAGGGTGAGGAAGGTGAAGGTGTACGGGTCGAAGCGCACACCCTCCGGTGCGAGGGTGTTCCAGACGAACCAGAGCACCAGCACCAGCGTCATGTAGACGATGAACAGCGCGGTGCCCATCCCGCGCGCGATGCCCTCGGCCCACCTGCCGAAGCTCTCCTGGTCGACCCGGGGCAACCGCACCCCGCGTGGCTCCCGGGGCTGGTCCAGCCGCTCGGCTCGGCGGGGGTCAGCCATTGCGGTGCTCCGTGGTGTCGGCGGTGGTCGGGCTCGGCGGCTCCGCGGCGGTGTCCGCCGCCGCGTCGCGGTCGCGCCAGTCCGGGGGCAGCGAGTGATCAAGCACGTCGTCGACGGTGACGGCACCCACCAGCCGGTTGTTCCGGTCGATCACCGGCATGGCCACCAGGTCGTAGGTGGCCATCCGGCGGGTGATCTCCGGCAGCGGCGTGGTGGGTCGCAACGGGTCGATGTCGTTCACCACCACCCCGCCCAGCAGGTCCGCGGGGGGCTCGCGGAGCAGCCGCTGGAAGTGCACCATGCCGAGGTAGCGGCCGGTCGGGGTGGTCATCGGCGTACGGGCCACGAAGACCTGCGCGGCCACCGCCGGTGACAGCTGTGGCTCGCGGATCCGGGCCAGCGCCTCCGCGACGGTGGCGTCTGGCGGCAGGATGACCGGTTCGGAGGTCATCACGCTGCCGGCCGTACCCGGGGTGTATTTCAGCAGTTGCCGCACCGGGTTGGCCTCGTCCGGTTCCATCAGGTCGAGCAGCACGTCCTGCTCCGGCGGGGGAAGCTCGCCGAGCAGGTCGGCGGCGTCGTCCGGATCCATCTCCTCCAGGATGTCCGCGGCCCGCTCACGCCCGAGCGCGGCCAGGATCTCGACCTGGTCGTGCTCGGGCAGCTCGCTCAGCACGTCGGCCAACCGCTGGTCGTCCAGGGCCGCGGCCACCTCGTTACGCCGCGCGTCGGGCAGGTCCTGCAGGGCGTTCGCCAGGTCGGCCGGGCGCATGTCCTCCAGTACGGCCAGCAGGTTCGCGGTACCGCGGGTGTCGGCGATGCCACTGAGCCCGCGTACGTTGTCCCACGCGACCTGGTGCAGGGTGCCCCGGCGGGCGAGCCGGCCGCTCTGCTCGCGAACGGCGACCCGGGTGAGTGACCACTCGCCGCCCCGGCTGCACTCCATCGCCACGTCCACCACCGTCGCCGCCCGGCTGTCCGGTTGGACCTGCACCCGGCGGTCCAACAGCTCCTGGAGCACCAGCAGCTCGTTCGGCCGCTTCTCGAAGCGGCGCAGGTTGAGCGTGCCGCTGCCCAGCACTATCGCGTCGGCGTCGATGGAGGTGATCCGGTTGATGGACAGGAAGATCCGCCGGCGCATCGGCATCTCGGCGACCAGACCCACCACCTCGGGCGAGCGTTGGGGCGATCGCAGCCGGGCCACCGCGTCACGGACCCGGCCCACCTGGTCGCCATTGGGATCGAAGACGGCAACTCCGGCGAGTCGGGCGATGTACACCCGGGTCGGCGTGCTCACGCGCACCAGCCTAAGGGCCTAGGGTTTATCAACATGTCGACCTTGGCTTACGAGATCGTGGACGTCTTCACCGACCGTCCGTACGCGGGAAACCCGCTCGCGGTGGTGTTCGGCGCCGAAGGGCTGGCCACCGACCAGATGCAGCAGCTGGCCCGGGAGTTCAACCTGTCGGAGACGGTCTTCGTGCTGCCTGCCACCCAGGCCGGTGCCACCTACCGGGCGCGGATCTTCACTCCCACCGAGGAGTTGCCGTTCGCCGGTCATCCCAGCGTCGGCGCGGCAGTCACCGGCAGCCGCCGGGGACTGTTCGGTGTGGGGCAGATCACCCAGGAGTGTCAGGCCGGCGTGCTGCCGATCGACGTCACCGAGAGCGGTGCGACGCTCACCGGCGGCAGCCCCACCCTCGGTCCGGAGCTGGACGTCGAGCCGCTGCTGGAGGTGGCCGGCCTGACCGCCGAGGACCACCTCGGCCCGCCGCCCCGGGTGGCCGGCTGTGGACTGGAGTTCCCGTTCCTGCCGGTACGTCCCGAGGCGCTGGCCCGCGCGCAGGTCAACCCCGTGGTGGCACGGCGGTACGGCATCGAACATGTGAGCGTCTTCTCCTGGAACTCCGTCGCGCAAACCGCCCACGCCCGGGTCTTCGTTCCCGGTGTCGGCGTGCCCGAGGATCCGGCGACCGGTTCGGCGGCGCTGGGACTGGGGGTGTGGCTGGTCGCCAGCGGCCTGCTGCCGGCTGAGGGACGATCGTCCTACACCGTCGTGCAGGGGGTCGAGATGGGTCGGCCGTCCACGCTGACCTGCACCGTCACCGCAGACGGCGGCGTGGCGGTGGGTGCCACCGTCGCCGGTCAGGTGATGGCGGTGGCGCGCGGCGAGATCCTGGTTCCGCCGTTCGTCGGCTGACCTCGCCGACGTGGAGTACGAGAGGATGGCGTGGTGACCGACGAGCCCGATCGTGCCCCGCTTGTCGACGAGGCGATGAAGAAGGCCTCCGTGGCCTGGATCGCGGTCGGCGGTGGCCCCTCGTACGCCCTGTGGTGCGTACCGCTGGAGAACGCGCTCTTCGTGGTCACCGGTCCCGGCGAGCAGGCCGCGCCGGGTCTGGCCGAGGCCGAGGAGGCGCAGGTGACGCTCCGCGGTGATCACGGCGGTCGGATCGTGACCTGGCCGGCCCGGGTGACCCGGGTGGTCCCGGACAGCGACGAGTGGGAGACGCTCGCCCCGCTGGTGGGCGCCAAGCGACTGAATGCGCCCGGCCCCACCGCCGACCTGGTGGCCCGCTGGGCCGCCGACGGCTGCGCCCTGCTCCGACTGGCTCCGGCCGGGGCGCCGGCACACGGCGCGGAGTTGCCCGACGACTCGCTCGCGGAACCGCCCCGGCCCGCGTCGGTGGTCCGCCCGACTCGCCGGCCGTTCCGGCTGCACCGGGTCCGGCGTCGCTGATCCTGCCGGTCAGGACGGCACAGCCGCCGCATGCTCGTCGCCGAACCCTGACGCAAAGTGCGGCCGCGAACGTGTGAGGATTCCACCTCGTGCCACCCGAACCCCATCGTCCGCCGCTCGACCTGCTCACCACAGGTGCCCTGGCGCTCGCCGTCGTGGCCGTCTCCTCGTCCGCGCCACTCATCGCCTTCGCCGCCGCCCCGGCCCTGGCCGTGGCGTTCTGGCGCAACCTGCTCGCGGTCACCGCGCTGAGTCCGTTCGCGGTGATCCGGCGGCGCGCCGAGTTTCGGCGGTTGGTCACCGGCACCGGGCGGCGGGAGGGCATGTTCTGTGTGCTGTCCGGGGTGGCCCTGGCGGCCCACTTCGCCACCTGGATGCCGAGCGCGAAGCTGACCTCAGTCGCCGCGGCGACTGCGCTCGTCGCCACCCAGCCGGTCTGGCAGGGGCTCATCGCCCGGGCCCAGGGGCGGCGGCTGCCGGTGGGCGTGTGGGCCGGCGTGGGGGTGTCGGTCGTCGGTGCCATGCTGGCCACCGGCGCCGACTTCACCGTCTCCGGAGCGGCCTTCGCGGGGGACCTGCTGGCGCTGGTCGGCGGGATGTTCGCGGCGGTGTACGTCGCGCTCGGTGAGCGGGCCCGGGTCACCGTCAGCACCGCCACCTACACCACCATCTGCTACGGCGTCTGCGCGATGATCCTGCTGGTGGTCTGCCTGGTGGGCCAGGTGCCGCTCGGTGGGTTCGACACCGGCACCTGGCTGGCCGTGCTGGCCCTGGTCGCCGGGGCCCAACTGCTCGGCCACTCGATGTTCAGCTACGCGCTGCGGCGGATCCAGGCCACCACGGTCAGCGTGCTGATCCTGCTGGAGGTGCCCGGGGCGGCACTGATCGGCTGGCTCTGGCTGGGGCAGCTGCCCGCCCCGGCGACCCTGCCGGGCCTGGCGCTGCTGGTGGCCGGCGTCGCCGTGGTGGTGCTCGCCAGCGCCCGGACCGCTCGGCGCACCTCGAAGCCGCCCACCGCCCCCGCCGACGCGGCACCGGTACGCGACTGAGGTCTGCGGTAGGAGGTGCCCGGACCGGTCAGACCTCGTGCACCTCCAGCACGCGGGTGTTCGGCGCGGTGTCGCCGAGTGCCTGCCGCAGCTCGATCCGCTCAGGATCGACAAGGAACGCCTCGTAGCCGGCCCGGGTGTCGAACCGGATGAGATGCACCTCGCGGTGGCCGTCGCCAGTGCGCAACCGCCGCTCCAACCGGCCGCCGTGCCGAGGCAGCAGCGTGAGCACGCTGTCCTCGTACCGCTGGCCGGCTTCGTCCGCGCCGGCCGGGTACTCCACCAGGGCCACCAGGCTCACCGGGGCGGCTGTCGCTCCGGCCACCGGGTCATTGATCGTCACACGCCGGAGTATCGCAACCCGGTCGCGCTCCCGCGACCCCGTCGCCCGCCCCCACGTTTCGGCGTCGGGCTCAGCTGGAGAGGCCGACCGCGGCGGCGCTGGCCGCCCAGAGTCGGGCGGCGAGCTGCGGGTCGGCCGCCTTACGCAGCGGACGACGGGGTCGGCAGTCGAAGTAGTAACCGCCGTCGACCAGCCGCGAACGGTCCTGGTTGGCCAGCCACACGAGCGTCCGCGCACCCTTGTCCGGGCTGCGGAACGGCATCAGCCGCATGCCCAGGGCCACCACCCGGCTCTCGTTGCCGAACCGGGTCCGCACCACGCCAGGATGGAAGCAGTACGACGCGACCGCCGGCCACCGCCGCGCCGCCTCGGCGGTGAAGAGGATGTTCGCCTGCTTGCTGGTGCCGTACGCGGTGAACGGGCGGTACTGGCGCAGGGTGACGTTGAGGTCGTCCGGGTCGAGCACGCCGCTGCGGTGCGCGCCGGATGCGGTGACCACCATTCGACGCACCCGGTCGGCCAGCAGGTTGCTGAGCAGGAACGGGGCCAGGTGATTGGCCTGGATGGACAGCTCGAAACCGTCGACAGTGGTGACCGGTTGGAGCACGATCGCACCGGCGTTGTTGGCCAGCACGTCGATCCGGTCGTACGCCTCGCGTAACCGCGCGGCCAGTTGCCGTACGTCGTCGAGAACCGCGAAGTCGGCGCGGAACACCTCGGGACGCTCACCGGACGCCTCGCGTACCTCGTCGGCCGCGGCGCGCAGCCGTGCCGGGTCGCGGCCGACAAGCGCCACCTGGTCACCGCGACGGGCCAGGTCGACCGCGGCGGACAGCCCGATGCCGGAACTGGCACCCGTCACCACCACCAGTCGACGGGTCGTGAGGTCTTCCGCAGGTTCTTCCGCCCCGGTCACGCCATGAGGTTACCGTGACGTCGCACGTGCCCTGGCCCGCCGATGCCAGTACGCATCCGCCGGCCTGCCCGCCCCGGTCGGATCCGGGGCGGGCGGCGCGCTCAGGTGGAGGACGAGGACGAGCTCGCGATGGCGAACCCGATGGCGATGGCGTAGCCGATGATCACCAACGCGAGCAGCCCGGTGAGGATCCAGCCGACGATGATTGCCGCCTTCGCCATGCCCTCGCCGGACTCGCCGGTCTCCCGGATCTGGCGCATGGCCACGTGACCCATGATCGCGCCGATCGGCGCGGTGATGCACGAACCGATGCCGATCAGGGAGAGCACCAGCGCGACGATGGCCAGGGTGTTCGTCGCCCGCTGCGGCGGATAGCCGTATCCGGGCGGTGCCGGGTAGCCGTAGCCCGGCTGGGGCGGCGGCGGATAGCCGGCGGGCGGGTACGCCGCAGTGCCGGGATCCGACTTCATCCCGGCGTACGGGTCGGTCGGCTGGTAGGGGTCGTAGCCGGCGGGCTGCGGCGGTACTGGCGGCTGCGGGCTCACCGGCAGGGTCGGATCGATGGGCGGGCTGGAAGGCTGGCCGCTCGACGCGGGGTCGGGCCAGCCGCCGGACGGCGGGGGCTGTGTCATCGGGCTCACTTCCATCGCGGTGCTCGGGCGCAGTCAGGGTAGCCACCCTCGGGCAACTCCCGACGCGCCCGGCATCGGGTGCCGCGTTGCTCGTCGCCCCGGCGCAGGGCAGGATCTCGGCATGGGGTTTGACGCGCGTACGGCGGAACGATCCAGCGGCAGACCGAGGCGGGACGTCAGCCGACCCGGCGTGGCCCGGCGTGCGCGCGCTGTCGCGGCGTCGGCGCCCGGCGACGACGGTGTGCCAGCCGCCCTGCCCGAACCGGTGACCATGCGGTTGGACGGCAAGGTCGCGTTGGTGACGGGTGCCGGCAGCCCGGACGGCATCGGGTACGCCACTGCTCGGCGCCTGGCCGACCTGGGCGCCCGGGTGGCGATCGTCTCCACCACCCGGCGGATCCACGAGCGGGCCAGCGAACTCGGCGTCACCGGATTCGTCGCCGACCTCACCGACGAGTCGGAGGTCGGCGCGCTTGCCGACGCGGTCGCCGAACAGCTCGGCGATGTGGAGGTTCTGGTCAACAACGCCGGCCTGGCCAGCCGGGCCAGCCCGGAGGTGCTGCGTCCGGTCGCCCAGCTCAGCTACGACGAGTGGCGTGGCGAGATCGACCGCAACCTCACCACGGCGTTCCTGTGCAGCCGGGCGTTCATCAGCGGGATGGCCGAGCGGGGCTGGGGCCGCATCGTGAACCTGGCGGCGACGGCCGGCCCGGTCAACGCGCTGCCCACCGAGGCGGCGTACGCGGCGGCCAAGGCAGGTGTGGTCGGGCTGACCCGGGCGCTGGCGATGGAGATGATCGCCGACGGCGTGACGGTGAACGCGGTGGCGCCGGGCACCATCTACACCGCCGCCTCGACGATGGCGGAGATCAAGCAGGGCCTCGGTACGCCGGTGGGGCGCCCCGGCACCCCCGACGAGGTGGCTGCCGCGATCACGTTCCTCTGCTCACCGGCGGCGTCCTACATCACCGGTCAGATGCTCGTGGTCGACGGTGGCAACAGCGTGCGGGAGGCAAAGTTCCGCTGACCGCCCGTGCTCAGGTGTTCGAGCCGTCCGAACCGGCCCAGATCACCAGGGCCAGCCAGCCGCAGCAGAACACCAGGTAGAGCCCGGTGAAGATGTAGCTGAGGATCAGACCCCAGGTGGCCAGCTGGGCACCTTCCTCGCCGCTGGTGCGCAGCTGCCGCCGGGCCAGATGCCCGAGGGCGATGCCGGCGGGGGCGAAGACGAACGCGAAGACCAGCGACAGGATGGCGAGCACGTTCGTACCACCGCCACCGCCGCCTCCCGGCGGTGACGGCGGACCGTACTGCCCGTAGGGCACCTGTGGGGCGTACGGCGGCTGCTGCCCCCACTGCTGGCCGTGCGGCGGCTGCCCGGGATGCTCGTACGACGGCTGCCCGTAGGCCGGCTGGCCGTGCTGCGGCGGCTGTTCACCCGGCGGCTGCCCGTACGACGATGGCCCGTACGGGTCGCCGTACGGCGGCGGTTCGTAAGGTGACGGCTGCTGCCCGCCCGGCGGCGGTTCGTAGGGCGAGGGCGGCTGCTCCGGTTCTGGCGGCTGGCTCACACTGCCGGACGCTACCCGCAGGTCAGCCCAGCCGGGTGAGATTTGCGGCGGCCCGCTCGACGATCAGGCAGCGGTTCTCGACATAGTCGAGGCCGGCCTCCTCGGCGAGCTGGCGGGCCTGCGGAGAGACGATCCCGAGTTGCAACCAGACTGCGGGTGCGCCGATCGCCACGGCCTGGCGGGCGACGTCGACCGCCTCGTCGGCGGGACGGAACACGTCGACCAGGTCGACCGGGTGTGGGATGTCGGCGAGCGACCGGTACACCGGCTCGCCGAACAACTCGTCGGCGGTCGGGTTGACCGGAATGATCCGCCAGCCGTACCGCCGCATCTCTGCCGGCACGCGGTGTGCCGCCTTGCTCGGATCGCGGGACGCGCCGACGACGGCGATCACGGCGGAGTCGGCGAGGATCTGCTGAGCGCTACGCACCCGCCGACTGTAGCCCCGCCGTACCGGCTCCGCCCGCCGGTAACTCCGCCGCGCCACCCGTCGCCACCGCCACCGCCCGTCGTTGCCGTCCGGAGCCGGAGCCGGAGCCGGAGCCGGAGCTGGAGCCGGAGCCGGAGCGGGTGGCGGATCAGAGCAGGCGGAGCTGCTCAGGCTCCGGGGCCGACTCCGGCACCTGGCGGTGGTCACCGCGTTCGGGCCGGTAGAGGCCGTGGCGGCGGGCGGCGATGCGGACCCGGGCGGCCAACTCCCGCTGGTACGGCTGTGGCGCGTAGGCGCCCGCGGCGTACAGCTCCCGGTAGCGGGGAACCAGGTGGGGGTGCTCGCGGCCCAGCCAACGCGCGTACCACTCGCGGGCACCGGGGCGCAGGTGCAGCGGCAGCGGTGTCACGCTGGTGGCTCCGGCGGCGGCGATCGCCCCCACGGTGGCGTCGATAGATTCGTCGGAGTCGCTGAGGCCGGGCAGTATCGGCGCCATCAGCACCCCCACCTCGAACCCGGCATCGGTGAACTGGCGTACGGCGTCGAGCCGCCGCTGTGGTGCCGGAGCGCCCGGCTCGACCGACCGCCACAGCTCCTCGTCGACGAAGCCCACCGAGAACGACACGCTGACCCGGGTGACCTGGGTGGCCTGCCGCAGCAGCGGCAGGTCCCGCAGGATCAGGGTGCCCTTGGTCAGGATCGAGAACGGGTTGGCGAAGTCGCGCAACGCCTCGATGATCGGCGGCATGAGCCGATAACGTCCCTCGGCTCGCTGGTAGCAGTCGACGTTGCTGCCCATCGCGACGTGCGCGCCCCGCCAGCGCGGCGCGGCCAGCTCGCGGCGCAGCAACTCGCCCGCGTTGACCTTGACGACTACCTGCCTGTCGAAGTCCGCCCCGGCGTCGAACTCAAGATAGGTGTGGGTGTTTCGGGCGAAACAATACAAACAAGCGTGGCTGCATCCCCGGTACGGATTGATCGTCCACTCGAAGGGGACGCGGGAGGTGCCGGGGACCTTGTTCAGGATCGACCTGGCGCGTACCTCGTAGAAGGTCATGCCGGCGAAGGCCGGGGTGTCGAAGGTGCGCACGATCGCGCCGGGCAGCGCCAGCGGCAGGGGTGGCGTCGCCGGCGCTGCCCGTCCGGGAACTCCCTCATCCGGGGGAGCGGCGAGGTTTTCCCAGCGCATGGCCATCATTCGAACACACGTACGAGTCCGATGCAAGTGATCCGGCGGACACCGCGGGGTGACACCGGACCGGGGCGGTGGAGGATGGAGTCATGGAGCGGTCGACATTCGTCTACGACGGGGATTGCGCGTTCTGCACCCGCTGCGCCGAGTTCATCGAGCGGCGGATCCCCACCGGCGCCCGGGTGGTGCCGTGGCAGTTCGCCGACCTCGACGCGCTCGGTCTGACCGAGGCCGAGTGCGAGGAGGCGGTGCAGTGGGTGGGTGCCGACGGCAGCCGGGCCGCCGGCCCGGACGCCATCGCCGCGCTGCTGGACAGCAGCGGCCGATTCTGGCGGATCGCCGGGGGCGGGCTCCGCTTCGCCCCGGTACGCGCCGCCGCCTGGCCCGCGTACCGGTGGGTGGCCCGCAACCGGCATCGGATGCCCGGCGGTACGGCCGCCTGCTCCCTGCCCCAGGCGACCCGGGAGCGTCTCTACGGTCCCCGCTAGTCCGCGACGGCCCCGCTAGTCCGCGACGGCCCGGCTAGTCCGCGACGGCCGGGAGGCCCTCCGGCCGCCCGCCGCCTGCAGCGGCGGCTGGTGGCACGACGGCGGCCGGTGGCGCGGAGTTGGCTGGCTCCGGCCTGTCCCGGCGGGGTCGCCGGGCCAGCAGCCGGCGCAGCGCGACCACCGGGCGGATCTTCTCCAGGGGCAGGAAACTGGTCATGGCGACCAGGTGCGGGGCGAACGAAATGGTGATCGTCGCGATGGTGACCAGGTGGAACGAGTAGAAGAAGCCCACCGTGGCGAGCCGCCAGCGCTCCGGTATCACGAAGATCAACGGACTGAGCAACTCGAAGGCGAGGATGCCGAACTGGGCGATCAGCAGTAGGTGGGGCACCTGGGCGATCAGGTCGGCCAGTTCGGTGCCGCGCCGGATGATCGCCTTGGCCAGCACCGAGCCGGTCGCCCAGTCCAGGCCGCCGAAGCGGAACTTCGCCCAGGCGGCCAGGAAATAGGTGCAGATCACCGCGATCTGGGTGACGCGCAGCGCCCAGCCGCCGGCCTCGCTCCTGGTCGGATCTCCGTGCCGGGCCCGGCCCGCGGTGGGCAGCACGGCCAGCGCGACGAGCAGGGCGAACCGGTCGTGGTCCACCTTGCCGTAGCTCATCGCGATGATCATCCACTCGAGGTAGAGCGCGAAGACCGTCCAGCCGAGCAGCCGGGGCGCGCGCCCGGTGGCGGCGAGCAGGGCCACCAGCAGCAACAGCCAGAAGATCACGCTCACCAGCGCCGGGGTGGGAGTCGGCAGCGGCAGTACGCGCCCGACGAAGAGCGGCTGGTAGAGGTCGCCGGAGACGTCGACGCGGTCGCGTACCCACGGGGTGAAGATCAGCAGGTCGCCGGCGACGAAGAGGTAGACCAGCGTGCGGAAGGCCGCGATGCGGCCACGGGGCACTGCTTCGGTGAGCCAGTGGGTCATGGCGTGACCTGCCAGCGGACCACTGTCTCGTCGGACCAGCGGCCGGTCGGGCGGCGGTCGGTGATGTCGTGCCAACGGACGACGATGCGGACCTCGGTCAGTTCCGGGGCGTCCGGGTGCCGGCGGGTGTACGCCTCCGCCACCTCGCTGAGCAGGCTGGGGTCGGCGGTGTAGCGGGCCTGCTGGCCCTCGATCTCGGCTCGGCGGATTCCGGTGGCACGTTCGCCGAGGTCGACCAGGGCGCCGGTGCGGTCCACCCCCTCCACGCGGGTGTCCCGGGCGTCGGCGTCGGGCGGATCCGAGGTGGAGTACATCCGGAACGGGCCGAACGGGAAATGGTCGTCCTCGCCCCAGATGGTGCCGGCCAGCAGGACGGCCAGGGCGAGCCCGGTGACTCCCACCCGGACCGCGCGGCCACGGCTCGTCAACGTATCCATCGCATGCAGAAGATACGGCACCACCGCTCGTCGGCGGGGGTGCCGCGAGCCCGGGCGGCACCGGGAGACCGGGTGCCGGAGCGCGTACGCCAATGGCCGGGCCCGGTTCACCGGGCCCGGCCGCCGGGGCGATCGTCAGTGCTTGTGCTCGGCCAGCTTCTTGCGTACGTCGTCCATGTCGAGCGCGCGGACCTGCTCGATCAGGTTCTCCAGGGCCGACTCCGGCAGCGCGCCCGGCTGGGCGAAGACGATCACGCCGTCGCGGATGGCCATGATCGTCGGGATGGACCGGATGTCGAACTTCATCGCGAGGTCCTGCTGCGCCTCGGTGTCCACCTTGCCGAAGGTGACATCGGCGTGCTTCTCCGAGGAACGCTCGTAGACCGGGGCGAACCGCTTGCAGGGGCCGCACCACTCGGCCCAGAAGTCGACCAGCACGATCCCATCGCTCTCGGTCACCTGGTCGAAGTTAGCCGTGGTCAGCTCGACGGTTGCCATGTGAATCTCTCCGATCACGCGGAACAGTTACCTCTGGTGGAACCCGGCCGCAACCCATCGCATTCCCGACCTGGAGCCCGACGAAACCCCGGTGTTCGGGCCTCGGTGTGACCTTTGTCCGCATCGATCAGCATCGGTTCCAGCGGGCGTCCGCAGATCGCAAATGCATGTCGCAATTGCGTAACCGCCCGTGATGGGAGCGTTTCCAATGAGATCAACCTTTAGGGCAGCTACGACCTGGTAACTTTGGCGTTGACGAGCACCGATCCGACCTGCGGAGATCGCTTGATGAGAGATGATCAGTCACTCTTCGTGATGTAACAAAAAGATAAATGTGACCTCGGTCTCTGTGCCGCAGGACGCTCGTACGGCAGAATCTTGAGACATCAGAGCGTGGGCGGCGGGTGCCGGGGAGGGCCCCGCCGCTCATTGCGTCCGGACCCGGTTTCGCCGCTGATCCACCGGCGCGGAGAAGCGCCCCGCCCGGCCTCCGCCCACTCCGGTTCACGTCGGCCTCTGCCCCTGGTTCGCAACCGAGTGGTAACGGGTTCGTGGCGGAGCGGGCTCGGCCCCGGCCCCGGCGCATATGCTGACGGCGGAGGTCCCGCCATGAGCGAGCGCTGCGAGCCAGTAATCGGTCCCGGTGCGGTGGTGCCTCATGCCGGCACGCGGCGCGCCGGAGCGCCGGCATGAGCCGCTCCCTTGCCGGAGAACCGCCGGCCGCCGGCCGACGTGCCGGGTCCACCAGCGCCGGCCCCTATTCGAGGACCGAGTGGGAGCTGCTCACCGATCTGCCTGGCCGGGTGATCGTGACCGCCATCCAGCCTGGTCCGGGACGGCCGCACCGGGGAGTGACCGCCGGGATCGCGGGGCTTGACGCGGTGGCTGCCGGGCGAGTCTTCGACAGCGACCTCGTCCGGGCGGTGGTCGCCGAGATCTACGCCCGGCACGACGACACCTCGCTGCCCGCTCCCCGCACCGATCTGGTGGACGTTCTCGCCGACTGCCGTGCGGTGGTTCGCGTACTGGAGCGGCGGGCCGATCCGGCGGACTCGGCGGCGTACCGGCAGTGGGTGCAGTCGGTGGCGGCTCGGGTCTGCGTCACGGCGTCGGCGGTGCTCCCGATCGGCACGGTGGCCCCGGCCGACCGTCGTCTCCTCGACCGGCTCGGTACCGCGCTCGGACTTCGCTGAGGCTGCCGTAGCCTGCCTGATCGTGACCGGTGAGCAGCTCGACGTCGGCGTGGGACCCTGGCTCGGGGAACCGCCGGAGGATCCTCGATACGACCCCGAGCTGCTCGCCGAGGGCGACCGGCGCAATGTGGTGGACCGCTACCGGTACTGGCGCCGGGAGGCCGTGGTCGCCGATCTCGACAGGCGGCGGCACGGCTTCCACGTGGCGATCGAGAACTGGCAGCACGACTTCAACATCGGCACGGTGGTCCGCAACGCCAACGCGTTCCTCGCCGCCGAGGTGCACATCGTGGGCCGGCGTCGGTGGAACCGCCGAGGCGCGATGGTCACCGACCGCTACCAGCACGTACGGCATCACGAGTCGATCGAGCAGTTCGCCCACTGGGCCGCGGGGGAGGCCCTGCCGCTGGTCGGGATCGACAACCTGCCCGGCTCGCGACCGCTGGAGACGACCACGCTGCCCCAGCGGTGCGTCCTGCTCTTCGGCCAGGAGGGCCCCGGCCTCTCGGACGCTGCCCGGGACGCCTGCGATCAGCTCTTCTCCATCGCGCAGTACGGCTCGACCCGGTCCATAAACGCCGGCGTGGCGAGTGGGATCGCGATGCACTCGTGGATTCGCGCCCACGCCGGGCCGCCGCCGGACTGAGTGACAGTGAGGCAATGCGGCCGCTCCGCTTGACGACGCGCCGGTGTGGGGTGACGGTGGAGTGGTGAGTGTTGCGGTGAGTTGCCCCAGATGCGGTGGATCCGTGCGGCCGCCTGATCTGATGCACGCCGAATCCCGCTGCCCCGACTGCGGACCGGTCGCGCCGCTGCACGTGCCGGAGCACATCGGTGCCGAGATCGTGGCGAGTGTCGTCGAGCGCATCCAGACCGGCGTAGAGCCGCGGCGGCCGGCGGTGCCGCTCTGGTGCCCCTGGCCGTTGCCGCCGGGCTGGACCACGACCGGCGTGGCGTGGGCCGGCGACGACCGGCTCGGCGTGCGGGCCACGGCGGTCGCCTGCGCCGGCCCCGCGCCACTCGGTGCCGGCCCCGCCGACCTGGTCTTCGTGGCCGAGGAGCCAGGGGTCGGCCTGGGCGCACGGTACGCCGGGGTGCCCGGCCCGGACGCGGGACCGGAGCTGGCCGAGGCGTTGACCGAGCCCGGGCCGGGACATCCCGGTCATGTCGGGCGGGCCGGGATCCGGGTGGCTGGCCACCCCACTCCACTGTGGCTGGTGAATTCCCTGACAGATCGAAGCGCGTACGCCGGCGAGGCTCGGGGATTGTGGCTCTATGCGATAGCCTGGCCGGCGAGTGCGGGACATCTGCTCGCCGAGGACGTGGTGCTCCACGACCTTGTCGAGTGGACGCCATCCGAGCTCGTGTACGGCGCACCATCTCCGTATCTGCACGGGAAGGCTTGACAAGCCCCCTGGAATGTCGGAGAACGGACGCAGATATTCACGGTAAGACACCACGCTGATACTCTGGGTGCCGCTGCGGTAATGGGACCCGGCGCCGCGCGAGAGGATGGCCCGCCATGGTCAAGAAGGTCCTCACCTGGGCCGGAATCGCATTCTTGATCTTCTTCGTCGCCTACCGGCCAAATTCCGCCGCGGACGTGTTCAAGTCGTTGGGCGGCGGGATCATGGACATCGCCCAGGGCTTCGGCGACTTCTTCACCAGCCTGGTCGCCTAGCCTCCGATGGGAAGCCCCTCCGGCCCGCCCTTCGATCCCGACGATCCCGACCGGGCCCGCCGGGAACGTGACACCGAGCCGATCCCCCGGATCGACCCCGACGACGGTCCGGGCTACGGTGCCCGCCGCTCCGACGGCCCCGTCTTCTCCGACGACGCCGGCTACGGCGACGGTCCGGGTTACGGCGACGGTCCGGGCTACGGCGGCGAGGCCAGATCGGGCCGCGCCTGGGTGCGTGATCCCGAGGCCGGATACCAGCCACCGCAGATCTCCGAAGAGGAGTTGGCCGGGCTCCGGGCCGATGCCAGTGGCATGACCCCCCGCCGGGTGCTGCCGCTGGAGGACGAGCCCAGCTCGCTGGTGGCGCGCTACCTCTTCCCCACCGAGCGCTACCGGGGCGAGTGGAAGCGCCACTGGATCCACCTCACCACGCCGATTCTCGTCGGCATCGCCGCCACCTTCGTGCTCGGCTACCTCTCTGGCTTCCTCGCCGGGCAGGACGTCGGAGCGTTGACCACCATCGCGGTCCTGCTCTGGTTCGCGGTGATGGGTTGGGTGGCCTGGCGGGTCGCCGACTGGTGGTACGACAGGTTCATCCTGACCAACAAGCGGGTCATGGTGGTCAACGGGATCATCACCCGGCGGGTCGCCATGATGCCCCTGACCCGGGTCACCGACATGAAGTACGAGCAGTCGCCGGCCGGCCGGGCGCTGAACTACGGCACCTTCGTGCTGGAGTCCGCCGGTCAGGAGCAGGCCCTGCGCGAGGTCAAGAACCTGCCCAACCCCAACGAGCTCTACCTGCGTGTGGTCGAGGAGATGTACGAGCCGCAGGCGGTCGAGGCGCGGCTGGGCAAGGAGCAGGACGAGGCCAAGGCCGACGACGGCGCCTGAGGGTTCCGGCCGACCATCGGAGTTGTCGCGGCCCCCTCCGCCCTCGACCCTCTGCTCCGGCCATGGCAGGCTTCCTGGGCGGCGCGACCAGGACTGGAGGTGGTGCGTGACCGGCAGCGACCCGCTGGAAGAGGAGTTCCGTGACTTCGTCGCGGCCCGTTCCGGCGCACTGCTGCGGAGCGCGTACCTGCTCACCGGCGACTGGGGCACCGCAGAGGATCTGCTCCAGACGGCGTTGACCAAGACGTACCTGGCCTGGAAACGGCTCGGCGGGATCGAGGCGATCGAACCGTACACCCGCCGGGTCATGGTCAACACCTCGACCAGTTGGTGGCGACGCCGCTGGCACGGCGAGCGCCCGACCGAGGTGATGCCCGAGCGCGCCGCCGCCGACGTGATCGAGCAGCAACTCGACCGGGATGTGCTCTGGCGCCACCTGAAGGCGCTGCCCGCCCGGCAGCGCGCGGTGCTGGTGCTGCGTTTCTACGAGGACATGTCGGAGGCGCAGACCGCGGCCCTGCTCAACATCTCGCCCGGCACCGTCAAGAGTCAGACCTCCCGGGCGCTGGCCACCCTGCGCCGACGGATCGGCGCGGAGGAGGATTTCGTACTGCCCGGCACCGGGTCCCGGTCCGCGGTGCCGGCCCGCGGCGTACCGCCCGAGACCACCCGCGCGGCCCGCCGGCCGGACGATGACGCGCAGCCGGGGCTCGGCACCCCGACGGTGCCGGCCGCGGATTCCGCGGACGCGGTGTCGGCGGTGCCCGCGCTACCTACCGTTCCGGTTGTCGACAGTCCTTCGAGGGGCGGGCAGCTTTCGCCGGTCGCCGCGCAGACGACCGACGCCCTGGCGGGAGAGCGGCGGTGAACGCCAGTTCCCGCGGCCATGACAACCCGAGCGGCACTCCGGATCGTTCCTTGGAGGTGGGGCAGAACGAGCTGGAGCGCGCCGTCCGGGAGGTGTTCATCCGGCAGGTGGCCGCGTCGCGGGCCCCGGTCGGCGATCCCGCCACGGCGGCGATCCGGCGAGCCCACCGGATCCAGCGCCGCCGCACCCTGGCCGGAACAAGCCTTGCCGCGATGGCGGTGATCCTCGCCGCTGCCACCGCCATGCAACTAGGCGCCGCACGACCCCCGGTCAGAGAAACCGTGGTGATCGGCGATCCGGATTCGGGGCCCGTGGTGATCCTGACCCCGACCGCCCCGCCGACCGCCGCCGACACCCGCACCCCGCTCGCCGACGTGGACCTGGTGCTGGGCCGGGCGATCGTCACCGCGCAGGGGCGACGGATCGGCCTGGTCGACGCCGGCCGGATCGAGCGTGCTCACCGCCTGGCCGACGGCGGGGGCTGGTTGGCCGTGGGGCCAGCGGGTCTGCCCGGCCGCTTGCTCTGGAGGGTGGCGCCGAACGGCACCGCCGAGGTGCTGCTAGCCGGTGCCGAAGAGATCGTTCTGGACGCCACCGGCCAGCAGGTCGCCTGGAAACAGGGCACGGCGCTGACCGTTGCCAAGGTCGTCAACCAGGAGCTGATCACCACCGCCCGGGCTGAGGTGCCGGCGGAAGCCGTACCCCTGCGGTTTGTCGGCGGCGACGTCCTGGTGCGGCTCGCTCCTGACCGTCCCGGACACGTGCTGTGGCGTCTGCAACCCGGCCGGCTCGATCCGGGCACCGACCGGATCAGCAGCCGGATCTTCGGTGCCTTGCCCGACGGGCGACTCGTCGGCGAAGTCACCAAAGGCACGCCGCGACGCACCTGCCTGACGTTGCTCGACCCCGTGGCGGAACTCGCCCCCGTCGGTGCGGACTGCGGTCCGGAGCTGAGCGACGGCGGTTCGGGCGCGGTCTCACCGGACGGGCGCTGGCTGCTGGCCAACCGGCGGTCCGAAGGACAGGTGAAGGCGGTACTTGTCGACCTGCGGCGGCTCGGATCCTCCGTCGAACCGGTTCCGGCGGGGCCGGCGATGAGCGGAGCCGTGGTCTGGAGCGCGGCGGGCATCGCCTACTACGTCGACTCCGCCGGCCAGCTGATCCGGGTGGAGGTCGAGCGGGCCACCGCCGGTCGCCTCCCGGAAACCCGCGTCATGGGCGGTCTACCCGCCGGAGTGCACCCGGTGGTGGTGAGCTCCGGTTGACCTGTCCGCACCGGCGTACGGCACCCGCTGGTGGCCATCGGCCCCGGGTAGTCTCGGGCGATGATCGCCCGGATCGACCTGCACACCCACTCCACCGCGAGTGACGGCACGCTCAGCCCGGCGGAGCTGGTCCGGGCCGCCGCCAGCGCCGGGTTGGATGTCGTGGCGATCACCGATCATGACACCACCGCCGGTTGGCAGCCGGCGCTGCGGGCACTGCCGCGCGGGCTACGGCTGGTACGCGGAGCCGAGCTGTCCTGTCGCTGGTTCGGTGAGCAGCCGCCGCTGCCGCTGCACCTGCTGGCGTACCTTTTCGATCCGGAGTCTCCGGAACTGGTCGCCGAACTGGCCCGGGTGCGGGCCGCCCGCGCCGAACGGGGCGAGCGGATCGTGGCGTTGCTGCGGGCCGACGGCATCGACGTGAGCTGGCCGGAGATCCTGGCCGGCACGGGCGGTGGGACGGTGGGCCGGCCGCATATCGCGCAGGCGCTGATCCGGGCCGGTCTGGTCACCACCACCACCGAGGCGTTCGGGCCGGACTGGTTGGGGGAGCGTTACCGGCTGCCCAAGGAGGACATCGACGTCTTCGCGGCCGTGCGCCTGGTGCGGGCGGCTGGCGGTGTGCCGGTGTTCGCCCACCCCCGGGCCACCCGACGCGGCCGGGTGGTGCCGGACGAGTTGATCGCCGAACTGGCCGTGGCCGGTCTGGCCGGACTGGAGGCCGACCACGAGGACCACTCACCGGCCGAGCGGGCGCACGTGCACGGGCTCGCCGCCGAACTGGGCCTGCTGGTGACCGGATCATCGGACTTCCACGGCACGCACAAAAGCGTCAAGTTGGGCGCCTTCACCACCGGGCCCGAGGCGTACGAGCGGATCGTCGCCGCCTCGTCCGGAGTGACCGAGGTTGCTACCGGCTGACCTGGGGTTCCGCTTCCGGATGGCACCGCTACGGTGACCGGGTGGATCTCAAGCTCTTCGGCGAGGTCTTCGTGACCCTGCTGGTCATCGTCGACCCGCCGGGCATGATGCCGATCTTCCTCGCGCTGACCGGACCGCTGGCGGCGCGGGAGCGCAACCGCGCCGCCTGGCAGGCGGTCGCGCTGGCGCTCGGCGTCATCGTGGTCTTCGCGGTGGCCGGGCAGACCCTGCTCGCCTACCTGCACGTGGACCTGCCTGCGTTGCAGGCGGCCGGCGGACTGCTGCTCATGCTCGTCGCGCTGGAACTGCTCACCGGCAAGGCCGACGACCCGAGCAAACAGGCCACCTCGAACATCGCCCTGGTGCCGCTGGGCACGCCGCTGCTGGCCGGGCCGGGTGCGATCGTGGCCACCATGCTCTTCGTCCAACAGGCCGAGGAGGCTACGGACTACGTCGCCGTCGGCACCGCGATCGTCGCGGTGATGCTGACGGTCTGGATCGTGCTGCGCTTCTCCGGCGGGATCGTCAAGGTGCTGCGTCCCGGTGGAATCGAGGTGCTCACCCGGATCGCCGGCCTGCTGCTGGCCGCGATCGCCGTGCAGCTCGTCGCAGACGCGATCTTCGCCTTCGTGACCGACTTCAGCGGTACGGCCTGATCGGCACGGTCTCTGTCGGTGTGGTCTTGGCCGGTGTGGTCTTCGTCGGTGTGGTCTGACCGGGCCGGGGGAGTGTCGGGGGTGGATGGCAGGATCACAGGCGTGCGACGAGCCTTCCCGACCGGACGACCCGCCGGTGGTCGTGCGCCCCGGCCCCGTGACGCGCAGCCCGAGCAGCTCGGCTTCGAGGGCATGCCGGAGCGGCTGTTCGTGTGCACCCCGAGCAAACTGGGCGCGTACGCTGACTGCCCCCGGCGCTACCGCTACGCCTACGTCGACCGTCCCGCCCCACCGAAGGGGCCGCCGTGGGCGCACAACTCGCTCGGCGTCAGCGTGCACACCGCCCTGAAGAACTGGTATGCGATGCCCGCCGACAGACGTCGCCCGGAGACGTTGCCGACGCTGCTCAAGGGCACCTGGGTGCGCGAGGGATACCGCGACGACGAGCAGGAACGCGACGCCTACCGGCGGGCGCTGGGCTGGCTGGAGGCGTACGTCGACGGGCTCGATCCGGCCGACGAACCAGTCGGGGTGGAGCGGGTGGTGGCGGTGAAGACGGGTGTGCTGGCATTCAACGGCCGGGCCGACCGGATCGACTCCCGGGCCGGCGCCGACGGCCCCGAGCTGGCCATCGTGGACTACAAGACCGGCCGCGCCACGCTCGACACCGACGACGCCCGCGGCTCGCAGGCGTTGGCGCTCTACGCGTACGCGGCCGAGCGGGTGTTCCGCCGCCCCTGCCGCCGGGTCGAGCTGCACCACCTGCCCAGCGGCACGGTCGCGGCGCACGAGCACACCGTCGAGTCACTGAACCGGCAGGTGACCCGGGCCGAGGAGACCGCCCGCGACATCATGACCGCCGAACGGGCGGTCGCCGACGGCGGTGACCCGGATGCCGCCTTCCCCACCACACCCGGGCCACGCTGTGCCTGGTGCGACTACCGGCGCACCTGTCCGGCCGGTGCCTCCGTCCCCGAGAAGGATCCGTGGGCCGCCGTGGAGCGGCCGTCGGATCAGAGCTGACCCGCTTCCCGCGGCCGCCGGGACGCGCACGAGGCAGCCCTCCGCAGCACGGCTGACCGCTTCCCGCGCCGCCGGGACGCGCGAGGCGGTGTGGTTCAGGGACGCGTACCCACCAGACCTGCGGTCAGGCGCGCGGCGGGTTCCCGGGCCTCGAGCCACGCCGCCGGCCGGATGGTCATTCGTCGGCGTCGCGACGAGCCTGGCAGGCGGGGCAGAGCCCCCAGAAGGTCACTTCCGCCTCATCGACCAGGAAACCGTCGGCAGGGCCCGGGTCGAGACAGGGTGCGCTGCCCACCGCACAGTCGATGTCGGCGATCTCGCCGCAGCTTCGGCACACCACGTGGTGGTGATTGTCGCCGACCCGGGCCTCGTAAAGGGCGGGTCTGCCGGCCGGCTCGATCCGGCGGGACAGGCCGGCCCGGGAAAGTGCGCCCAACACGTCGTAGACCGCCTGCGTGGAGACGGAGTCGAGGCGCTCGCGTACCCGTCGGGTGATCTCCTCGACCTCCAGGTGGCCACCGCCGTGCAGGACGTCGAGGACGGCGAGGCGCGGCCGGGTCACGCGCAGGCCCCGCGACCGGAGGAGTTCCGCACCCCTAGACATGCGTCAATGACAACACGGCCCTCCGAGCACGACAACCTTGCGGTGCGACCCGGCTACGCGTCGTTCGACACCCGGTCGGCTGAACCTGGCTGGCCGATTCCGCGTGTGGATCAGCAGAGTCCTGGGCCGGGGCAGCACATCGCCGTACCCTGACGTTCCACGATCACCTACCGTCGGAGGTTCGATGTTCGAGAAGGTGCTGGGTCTGCCCGTGCACGTACTGGTCGTGCACGCGGTGGTGGTCTTCGTACCGCTGCTGGTGCTGCTCGCCGTCGCGTACATCGCTCTGCCGCGGTTCCGGTCGCGGCTGGACTGGGCGGTGGCGGCCCTGGCGGTGATCGCGCCGATTACCGCGTGGGTGGGCACGGAGTCCGGGGAGGCGCTCCAGGAACGGCAGATCGCGCGGGGATTCGCCGGCGAGATCCTGGCGCAGATCGAGGAGCACGCCAGCTACGGTGACGTGCTGTCCTTGATCACGCTGGGGCTGGCTCTGGCGGTGATTCTGCTGTTGGTGGCGAACAGCGGCCACCGCCGGGTGCCCACAGTGCCGCGCTGGGTGCCGCCGCTGCTGTCGGTAGCCGTGGTGGTGCTGGGCGTGCTTGCCCTCGTCTACGTCTGGTTCACCGGCCACTCGGGGGCCGAGATCGTCTGGGGCAACACCTTCGAGTAGGGCGGGGCCGCTCTGTGTTCCGGTCGCTCGGTGGTGGGTGGCCGGACAAGTCCGCCGCTGCCGGCTTGTCAAGATCCGCACAGCTCCGCCGCGGCCTGCCGTCGCGCGGGCCCGCCGCAGGCCGGCCGGGGACTCAAGGCAGGGTCTAGCGCAGCGCCCGGGTGCAGAGCAGGCAGACCACCAGCAGCAGGACCACGATGGCCACTATCCCGACCGCCCGGGTCACCTGCTGCGCCCGCTGTTCCTCAGTGTCCAGCGCGGCCATGTCCTGGGCCGGTAGTTGCCGGGGCGGGGTCGGCCGTAGCTGCACCTCCGGCCGCCAGCCAGCCGGCGGCGCGGTGGTGGGCGGAGGCCCGTCGTAGCCGCCCGGCAGGAGCGGTCGCTGTCCGAGGGGCGGTGGCGGTTGCTGCCCGGGGCCGCCGAACCGGGTGGGTTGATGCGTCGGACTGCCGGGCGTGGTGGGCTGGCTCGGCGG
>NZ_POTX01000077.1 GCF_003236305.1 Micromonospora endophytica
GCTTCGCCCTGATCGCCGTACCGGTGAAACTGGCCGCGGCGGGTCGGGTCGGGCGCCGTGGTCAGGGCCACGAACTGCTCCTCTCCGGGGTGGTGCTGCGGCGGGTTCAGGAGGCGATCGCCGCCTTGCAGGCCTCCACGAACTGGGCGGCGGCCTCGGCGGGCGTGGCCCGGCCGTACTGGGCGTTCTCGGCGGCCTTGGTCAGTTCGGAGCGGAGCACGCTGTGCCCCTTGATCGGCACCTGCGGCGCCTCGCCGAACGACTCGGCCAGCTTGTTCTCCACCTCGATGGACTGCTTCATCGCCGGGTCGGTGGTGTCGTCGCTGACCACCCGCCGCAGGTCCATGTTGGACGGCAGGCCCCGGTCGGTGCCGAGCAGTTTGACCGCCTCCGGGTCGTTGACCAGGAAGTTGATCACGTCTGCCGCGATGTCCGCGTTCTTGCTGCCCCGGAAGATCGACCAGTACATCGAGGCGCGGGCCCACTGCGCGCTCGGGTCACCGGGGTAGGCGATGACGCCCAGCTCGTCGGAGGTGTTCTTCTTCAACTCCGGCATCTGGTTGACCCAGACCCAACTGGTGCCGGCCTTGCCGGTCACCACGAGCTGCTTGGTGATGTCGGTGGCGTTGCCCTCGTGGATCACGTCCGGGGTCGGGGTGGCGCCCCGGTCCCGCGCGCCCTTCCACAGCTCGAACCACTTGGTCACGTCCTCGACGGTGAAGCCGAGGTCCTTGCCGGAGTAGAGGTCCTTGCCCTGCTGCCGCAGCCAGACCCAGAACGCCTTGTCACTGGCGCTCGGGTCCTGGGTGCCGGGGACACCCGTCTTCTTGCTGACCTCCTCGGCCCAGGCGATGTGCTCCTCCCAGCTCATCCCGGTGGTCGGCTCGGGCAGCCCGTTCTTGTCCAGCAGGGTCTTGTTGTAGACCAGGCCCTGGGTGTTCTCCCCGGCGGCAAGGCCGGCGAGTTTGCCGTCGACCACGCCGTACTGGAGCAGGCTGGGCGGGAACTTGCTGGTGTCGAGGGCACCGGAGTCCTGGTACTTCTTCAGGTCCAGGGTCGCGTTGCGGGCCGCGTACTCGGTCAGGAAGTTGTCGTCGATCTGGAAGATGTCCGGCGGGTTGCCGCCGGCGGTGAGCGTGGCCAGCTTGTCGAAGTAGCCCTGGTTGGCCTGCCAGACCGTCTCGAACGTGACGTCCGGGTTCTTCTTCGTGTAGAGGTCGAGGGCCTGCGCGGTGAGCTGGGCCCGGGCCTCACCGCCCCACCAGAAGATGGAGAGCTTGGTCTTGCCGTCGGCCGCGTCGTCGCCGCAGGCCGCGGCCGCACCGACCAGCGGCAGGGCCACGACCGCGGCGAGCAGGCCACGCAGCAAGCGGCGGCGCGGCAGAAGGGTACGGTAGGTGCGCCCGTCGGGGACGCTGGTGGGGTGTGTTGCGGGGTGCATTGCGCTCACTCCTTGGCGTTAGGAGGCGACCACGTCACCGGCGACCACGTCCGAGGTGCCCGGGTCCGCACGGCGATGCGGGCCCGGGCCTGCGGCAGTGGCACCGGAGACTTCCCGGCCGGCGTAGGGACCCGGCGCGGTGGAGTCGCGGATGACCAACTCGGTCTGGAGCATTACCTGTGCGGTGGTACGACGAGCGCCGACAGTCGCGGCGGCACCGCCTCCCCGCCCGGTGCGCGGGAAGTCGGTGTCCTGTTGCAGCAACATGTCGACGGCCGTCCGGCCGGCGGCCGCGGTCGGCGTGGCCACCGTCGTCAGTTTGGGGCGGGTGAGCCGGCTCAGGGTGATGTCGTCGACCCCGACGACACTGACCTCCTGCGGCACCCCGACCCCGAGTGCGTCGAGCCCCTCGAGGAGGCCGATCGCCATCAGGTCGTTGTAGGCGAGCACGGCGGTGACGCCGGCCCGGCGGACCTGCTCCGCCTGGGCCAGCCCGCCATTCTCGGTGGGCGGATTCGGGCCGAGCACGGTCAGTTCGGCCCCGGCGGCGCGGGCCGCCGCCCCCGCGGCCCGCCGCAGTTCCCGACTGGTCCAGGAGCCGCGCGGCCCGGCCAGCAGGGCGATCTGGCGGTGCCCCAGCCGGGCCAGGTGCTCGATGGCCAACCGGGCACCCTGCCCGACGTCCATCAGGACGCAGGGCAGACCGGCCAGTTGGCGGTTGACCACTACCAACGGCACCTCGCGGCTGAGCTGCTCGATCAGGCTGTTGCTCATCCGCGGGCTGCACAACAACACGCCGTCGACCTGCTTGGCCAGCGCGTGCACCAGTTCCTCCTCCGCGGCGGCGTCCTCGTTCGTGTCGGCGACGAAGACGTGGTAGTCGCGGTGGCGGGCCTGGCTCTCCGCCGCCTTGATCAGTGGCGGGAAGAACGGGTTGGCGATGTCGGCGATGATCAGGCCGATGTTGTGCGTCCGGCCGGTGATCAGGGCCCGCGCCGCGCGGTTGGGCCGGTAGCCCAGGTCCTCGGCGCAGGCCAGCACCCGTACCCGGGTCTCCGGGTTGACCAGGTGGGGTGCGGAGAAGGTGCGGGAGACGGTGGAGATGTGCACGCCGGAGGCCCGTGCGACGTCCCGGATGGTGACTGGCACTCAGGCCCCCTTCATCGATGTGTCGGCGGTCACGGTGCCGCCAATTAATGCAAACGGTTGCTCCAGTGTCAACGGCGATTGGTTACAGCTGCGTTTCGACGGCACTCCTCCCATGCCCTCCAACCGCGACAAACAGGGACGAAGGACGCCGATTTACGACGCTCCGTTGACTCGGCCGGATCGCTCGTGATTACTTCACTGCAAAGGTTTGCACAAAGATCGAGGAGGATCGTTAGGTGTCACCGCAACCCGGCAGCCCGGCCCGGTACGCCGTGGTCGGCACCGGCGCCCGCGCCGAGATGTTCGTCCGGGCACTGGTCCACGACCACGCCGACACCGCGCGCCTGGTCGCGTTCGCCGACATCAACCAGGTCCGGATGGACGCCCACAACCGCTGGCTCGGCGAGTTGGGCCACCCGCCGGTGCCGACTTACCACGCACGTGACTTCGGCGCGATGCTGGCCAAGGAACGGGTCGACGTGGTCCTGGTGACCTCCGTGGACGTCACGCACGACGAGTACGTGGTGGCCGCGCTGGACGCCGGCTGCGACGTGGTCACCGAGAAGCCGATGACCACCGACGCGCCCCGATGCCAGCGCATCCTCGACGCGGTACGCCGTACCGGCCGGCAGGTGACGGTGGCCTTCAACTACCGCTACAACCCACTGCACGAAAAGCTGCGACGGTTGCTCGCCGAGGGCGCGGTCGGCGAGATCGGCTCGGTGCACTTCGAGTGGCTGCTCGACGTCCGCCACGGCGCCGACTACTTCCGCCGCTGGCACCGCGACAAGGCCAGCTCCGGCGGCCTGATGGTGCACAAGGCCAGCCACCACTTCGACCTGGTCAACTGGTGGCTGGACGCCACGCCCGTGCAGGTGTACGCCGCCGGCCGACTGTTCTTCTACGGCGAGAACGGTCGACGGCACGGCTACGCCCGTGACTACGACCGGGCGCACGCCTCCCCCGCCGCCGACGACGACCCGTTCGCGCTGCGCCTGGCCGAGCACCCCCGGCTACGCGAGCTGTACCTCGACGCCGAGACCGCCGACGGGTACCACCGCGACCGCAACGTCTTCGCCCCCGGCGTGAGCATCGAGGACGACATGGCGGTGCTGGCCACCTACTCCACCGGCGCGACGATGACCTACCACCTCACCGCGTACGCGCCGTGGGAGGGCTACCGGGTGATGGTCAACGGCAGCCGGGGACGCCTCGAACTGGAGGTCACCGAGAGCGAGTTCGTCAGCCCGGCCGTGGCCGGCGCGCTCAAGGGCGCCGCGTTGCACGGCACCGAGGCCGCCGCCGAAGGCGGTGGGGCCACGCTGACCCTGCGCCCCTTCTGGTCCCCGCCGCAGCGCATCGAGGTCGACGGCTACACCCGGCACGGCCACGGTGGCGCGGACGCCCGGATGACTCAGGTGATCTTCGGTGGCGTACCGGATCCGCTGCACCGCGCGGCCAGCGCCCGCGACGGCGCGCTCGCCCTGCTCACCGGCCTGGCCGCCAACCGGTCCTTCGAGACCGGCACCCCCGTGCGGGTCGCCGACCTACTCACCCTCGACTGACCTCGACCACAGGAGCCGCACCCCGTGCCCACCTCGACCCGACCCGACCTGCTCCTCCCCGCCGAACCGGGCCAACGCGCGCTGGCCCGGGAGCTGTACGCGCTGGTGGAGCAGCTGCCCATCATCTCCCCGCACGGGCACGTCGACCCGGCGCTGCTGGCCGAGGACCAGCCCTTCCCCGACCCGTCCCAGCTGCTCATCGTGCCGGACCACTACCTGACCCGGATGCTGCTCAGCCAGGGCGTCGCCCCGGGCGAGCTGGGCGTGCCCAGCCGCGACGGCAGCCCGGTGCAGACCGACGGCCGCACCATCTGGCGGCGTTTCGTCGAGCACTGGCACCTGTTCCGGGGCACCCCGTCCCGGCTGTGGCTGGAGCAGACCCTCACCGAGGTCTTCGGCGTCCACACCCGGCTGTCAGCCCAGACCGCCGACGAGGTGTACGACGCGCTCGCCGCCAAGCTCGCCGAGCCGGACTTCCGGCCCCGGGCGCTGTTCGAACGCTTCAACATCGAGGTGCTGGCCACTACCGAGTCGCCACTGGACGACCTGGGGCGGCACGCCAAGCTCGCCGCCGACGGCTGGGGCGGGCCCGGCGGTCGGGTGGTCACCACCTTCCGTCCGGACAACGTGGTGGACCTGGCGTTCGAGGACTGGTCGGCGAACGTCGACCGGCTCGGTGAGATCACCGGCGAGGACACCGGCACGTACGCCGGGTACCTGGCCGCCCTGCGCTCACGCCGGGAGGCGTTCATCGCGGCCGGCGCCACCTCCTCGGACCACGGACATCTCACCGCCCGCACCCTCGACCTCGGCGCGGACGCGGCGACGCTGTTCGACCGGGCCCGCCGGGGTCGGGCCGAGCCGGGCGACACCGAGGCGTTCCAGGCACACATGCTCATGGAGTTCGCCCGGATGTCGCTCGACGACGGGCTGGTCATGCAGCTGCACCCCGGCGCGGTACGCAACCACAACCGGTGGCTGCACACCCGACACGGACGCGACGTCGGCGGCGACATCCCGCAGGTCACCGAGTACGTGCACGCCCTCGCCCCACTGTTGGACGCGTACGGCAACGACAGCCGGCTTCGGGTGGTGCTCTACACCCTCGACGAGGACACCTTCACCCGTGAGCTGGCACCCCTGGCCGGCGGGTACGCCGCCCTGTGGCTCGGCGCGCCCTGGTGGTTCCTGGACTCCCCCGAGGTGCTGCGCCGGTTCCGGGAGACCGTCACCGAGACCGCCGGCTTCTACAACACCGCCGGGTTCGTCGACGACACCCGCGCGTTCTGTTCCATCCCGGTCCGGCACGACGTGGCGCGTCGCGTCGACGCCGGCTTCCTGGCCCGGCTCGTCGCCGAGCACCGGCTGCCCATGGACGAGGCCGCCGAGACCATCGTCGACCTGGCGTACCGGCTGCCCAAGCGGGTCTTCAAGTTCGGAGAGAGCGCATGACCACCATCACCGACGTCACCGTGCACGACGTGCGGTTCCCCACCGCCGCCAGCGGTGACGGCTCCGACGCGATCAACCGGGGTGACTACTCCGCCACCTACGTCGAGCTGACCACCGACGACGGACCGACCGGCGCCGGGTTCACCTTCACCAACGGCCGCGGCAACGAGATCACCTGCGCTGCGGTACGCGCCCTGGCCCACCACGTGGTCGGCCGTACGGTGGCCGAGATCGCCGCCGAGCCGGTGGTGTTCTGGCGTTCCCTCGTCGCCGACGTGCAGCTGCGCTGGCTGGGCCCGGAGAAGGGGGTCATCCACATGGCCACCGGGGCGCTGGTCAACGCGGTGTGGGACCTGCGGGCCAAGCTCGCCGGCAAGCCGATGTGGCGCTACCTGGCCGAGCTGCCCACCGAGGAGCTGGTCGCCAACATCGACTTCACCCACATCACCGACGCGCTCACCCCCGACGAGGCAGCCGCCATCCTGGACAAGGGACGCGACGGGCTCGCCGACCGGCTGGCCCTGCTGGAACGCGACGGCTTCCCGTCGTACACCACCTCGGTCGGCTGGCTCGGCTACCCCGACGACAAGGTCCGGGCGCTGACCCGGGCCGCGTACGAGGCCGGGTGGCGGGCGATGAAGATGAAGGTCGGCGGCCCACCCGCCGACGACCTGCGCCGGGCCCGCATCATCCGGGCGGAGATCGGCCCGGATGCGCTGCTGATGATGGACGCCAACCAGGTGTGGGACGTCGACGAGGCGATCACCAACATGACCGCGCTGGCCGAGGTGGACCCGTACTGGATCGAGGAGCCGACGCACGCCGACGACATCCTCGGCCACGCCCGCATCGCCCGCGCGGTCACCGAGCTGACCGGCGGCCGGTGCCGGGTCGCCACCGGCGAGGTGGCCGCCAACAAGGTCATCTTCAAGCAGTTGCTCCAGGCCGAGGCGATCGGCGTGATGCAGATCGACGCGTGCCGGGTCGCCGGCGTCAACGAGGTCCTCGCGGAGATCCTGATGGCCGCCAAGTTCGGGGTGCCGATCTGCCCGCACGCCGGTGGCGTCGGGCTCTGCGAGTACGTCCAACACCTGGCGATCTTCGACTACCTGCGGGTCGGCACCAGCCTGGAGGGCCGGATGGTGGAGTACGTCGACCACCTGCACGAGCACTTCGTCGACCCGGTACGCACCCGCGACGGGCGCTACCTGCTGCCCACCGCACCCGGCTACAGCGCCACCATGCACCCCGAATCGATCGCCACCTTCCGCTTCCCGGACGGCCCGACGTGGCGGTGACCCTGGGCGCGTCCCGGCTCGGCCTCGGCGCCCTGCGCCGGCTGCCGGCCGACGCGCGCCCACTCGTGCGGCCCGGCACCGTGCCCGCCGGCGTGGTGCACCTGGGCCTCGGCGCGTTCCACCGCGCCCACCAGGCGGTCTTCACCGAGCAGGCGATGGGTCTGGCCGGCGGCGACTGGGGCATCATCGGGGTCGCCCCGCGCAACGCCGAACTCGTGCGGATCCTGGCCGCACAGGACAACCTGTTCAGCGTCAGCACGCTCTCCGCTGCCGACCGGCACACCCGGGTCATCGGGGCGCTGAGCGGGGTACGCCTGGCTGCCGCCGACCCGCAGGCCGTGGTGGCGCTGCTGGCCGACCCGGCGATCCGGGTGGTCACGCTGACGGTGACGGAGAAGGCGTACCAGCTCGACCCGGCCGCCGGCACGCTGCGCCCGGACCCGGCGCTGGTGGCCGACCTGACCGGCGACCGGCCGCCGACCACCGTGCCGGGGCTGCTGGTCCGCGGGCTGTTGGCCCGCGCCGCTGCCGACGCCGGACCGATCGCCCTGGTCAGCTGCGACAACCTGCCCGCCAACGGCCGCCGGCTGCGCGGCCTGATCACCCAGTCCCTGGCGTACGCGGGCACCCCGCAGCCGCTCGTCGACTGGGTGGCCACCCAGGTCGGGTTCCCCGGCACCATGGTGGACCGGATCGTCCCGGCCAGCACCCCGGACACCCTGGCGGCGGCCCGGCACGCGCTCGGCGTCGAGGACCTGGCCGCGGTGGCGGCCGAGCCGTACACCCAGTGGGTTATCGAGGACGACTTCCCCGGCGGTCGGCCCGCCTGGGATCGGGCCGGCGCGGTGCTCTGCGCCGACGCCGGACCGTGGGAGCGGCTGAAACTGCGGACCCTCAACGGGGTGCACTCGGCCGCGGCGTACCTCGGTGCGCTCGCCGGCTGCGAGACCATCGCCGACGCCCTCGCCCTGCCGCACCTGGCCACGGTGCTGCGTCGGCTCATCGCCGAGGACGTAGCGAACAGTTTCCGCCCACCCGAAGGCGTCGACGTGGTCGACTACGGCGAGCAGGTGCTGGCCCGCTTCGCCAACCCGGAGATCCGGCACCGCACCCTCCAGGTGGCGATGGACGGCTCGCAGAAGCTGCCGCAGCGGATCCTGCACACGGTCGCCGACCTGCGCGCCGCCGGCCGCCCGGCGCACTGGGCCACACTGGTGCTGGCCGCCTGGATCAGGTTCGCCCAGGGCACCAGCGACGAGGGCCACCCCCTGCCGCTGGACGACCCGCTCGCCGACCGGATCCGCGCCGCGCTGGCCGCCGCGCCGCAGACCCCCGCCGGTGCGGTCGACGCCATCCTCGCCCTCGACGACATCGTGCCGCCCGAGGTCGCCGCCGACACCCAGGTCCGCGCCGACGTCACCGCCTGGCTCACCGACCTGCAGACCCACGGCGTCCCCGCCACCCTGGCCGGCACCACATGAGTGAAAGGAGGGGCCCCCTGTTAACGCCTGATGTAGAGGAAGGGCCCCCTGTTAACACCCCAGGCCCAGGCACGCCCAGCGCCGGCAGCGCAGGCGCACGCAGCGCAGGCAGCGCAGGCAGCGCAGGCAGCGCGTCGGGCATGCCGAACGCCCAGGGCGTACCGCGTGTGGCGCTGGTCGGGGCGAACGGTCACGGCCGCTGGCACCGCCGGGTGATCGGCCCCCTGCACGACGCCGGGCGGCTGCGGCTGGTCGCGCTCGTGGACACCCGGCCGATCGAGCCGGAACCGGCCGCACCGGTGCCGGCCGACACGCGGGTCTTCACCGATCACCGTACGATGCTCGCCGAGGTCGCCCCGGACATCGTGGTGATCTGCACCCCGCCGCACACCCACCTACCGATCGCCCGCGACGCCGTGGCCGCCGGTGCCGACCTGCTGTTGGAGAAGCCGCCGGTGCTCTCCACCGCCGAACACGAGGCGTTGACCGAGCTGTTGCGCAGCACCGGCCGGGTGGCGCAGGTCGGCTTCCAGGCCCTCGGCTCGACGGCGCTCACCGCGCTCACCGACGCGGTGACGGCCGGCCGGCTGGGTACGGTCACCGGCATCGCCACGGTCGCCGCCTGGCAGCGTCCGGACGCCTACTACGCCCGCGCGCCGTGGGCCGGGCGCCGGTTTCTCGACGGCCACCCGGTGCTCGACGGCGCGCTGGCCAACCCGCTCGCACACGCGGTCATGCAGTGCCTGGCGGTGGTCGAGGCGGTGACCGGCGAACCGGTGCAGCCGGCCGCCATTGAGGTGGAGCGGTACCGGGTCCGCCCGATCGAGGTCGACGACACCGCGGTGCTGCGGGTCCGCCCCCACCAGGGACCGCCGATCGTGGCCGCGGTGACGCTCGCCGGTGAGGACTTCATCGCCGGCGAGGTGATCGTCACCGGCAGCGCCGGCCGGGCCGTGCTGGAGTACCCGACAGACCGGCTGCTGCTGCCCGGGGACGACACGGCGAGTGAGATCCCGGGCCGACGGGGGCTGCTGGAGAACCTGCTCGCGCACCGCGGCGATCCCACCGTGCCGCTCATCGCTCCGCTGGCCCGTACGGCTGCCTTCACCGCCGTACTGACCGCCCTGCGGGCGGCGCCCGAACCGACGTTGCTCGGCGGCGACCTGGTCGACGTCGTCGGGGCGGGCCCGCAACGGGTGTTGCGCATCCGAGGCGTCAACGCCGTGCTGCGGCGGGCCGCCGAGCAGGGCGCGTTGCCGTCGGAGTGGGGCGTGCCGTGGGCGGTCGAGCCATGGTGCACGGATTCGGCGACACCTGCGCCGCAGCAGGAGCCGACAGAATAGGAGACGCCGCAGAGCCACTGCAAACAGACGGCCCATTTGTGGCCGTCGCCAAGGCGATGACCAGTGGTTTCCTGACCTGAATCGGTCGGGGCAATAGCGGCCGAGATCAATTACTGCAACAAAACTGCACATCATTCATATTGACCCAGATAAAACAATCACCGTAACCTTCGTCACCAAGAAGAAACACGACGAAGGAACGGGAACAGTCAATGCGCAAACTCGCCGCGGGCGCGGCATTGATCATGCTCACCCTGACCGCTGCACCCGCCCCGGCAGCCGCCCACACGCCAGCCGGCGGAGGCGGTCTGTCTCCGCTGGCCCGGCAACTCGGCAAGCAGCAGCTACCGGCCGGCGACGGCTGGGCCGCCGCCGGGCCGGGCACCACCGGCGGCGCGGCGGCCACCGCCGACCAGATCCACGTGGTCACCAGCCGCACCGAACTGGTCGCCGCGCTCGGCGGGAACAACGCCAGCAACGCCACGAACGCCACCCCCAAGATCGTGTACGTCAAGGGCACGATCGACGGATTCGAGGGCACCGACGGCCGGCTGCTCGACTGCACCGACCTCGCCGATCCCGGCTACTCGCTGGACGCCTACCTGGCCGCGTACGATCCGGCGGTCTGGGGACGGACGACGCCCAGCGGTCCGGTGGAGCAGGCCCGGGTCCGGTCGGTGGCCAACCAGACCCGGCACACCCAGATCAACGTCGGCGCGAACACCACGATCATCGGGCTGCGCGGCGCCCGGCTGACCGGCATGACCCTGATGATCGACCGGGTCTCGAACGTCATCGTCCGCAACATCACCTTCGACGACGCCCGGGACTGCTTCCCGGCCTGGTCCCCCACCGACGGCGACACCGGCAACTGGAACTCCCAGTACGACCAGATCTCGGTACGCCGCAGCGAGAACGTGTGGGTCGACCACAACACCTTCACCGACGGTGACAACCCCGACAGCGCCCAGCCGAGCTACTTCGGCCGCCCCTACCAGGTGCACGACGGCTCGCTGGACATCACCCACACCGCCAGCCTGGTCACCGCCTCCTGGAACCGGTTCGACGGACGGGACAAGCTGATGCTCATCGGCTCGTCCAACACCGTCGGCCCGGACGTGGACCGGCTCAAGGTCACGCTGCACCACAACCTGTTCGACGGGTCGCTGCAACGGCTGCCCCGGGTGCGTTTCGGCCAGGTCGACATCTACAACAACGCCTACCGGCTCGGCGGCGACGGCTACGAGTACGCCATCGGCGTCGGCGTGCAGTCCGCGGTGTACGCCGAGAACAACCACTTCACCCTGGGCGCCGGCCTCAGCGCCGCCGATCTGCTCTACGACTGGGGCGGTACCGCCATCACCACCCGGGGCAACTGGGTCAGGCCAGCGGGTGGGCCCGCACGTCCGGTCGACCTGGTGAGCGCGTACAACGCCGTACGCGATCCCGACCTGTCGCCCGACGCCGGGTGGACCCCGGCGCTGCGCCACGGCCCGGTGTTGCCGGCCCCGCTGGTGCCGCTCGTGGTCGGCCCGCTCGCCGGCGCCGACCGACTGCCGCTGTAGCCCGTCAGCGGCCGCACCGCTGTTAAAAGGGGGCCCTTCCTATACCTGAGGCGTTAACAGGGGGCCCCTCCTTTCACCACCACCGCAAGAGGACGAGGTGAGACAAGAATGAAACGACTCAGGATCCTGGCAGCACTGGCCACGGCAGGAGTGGGGGCCGCAGTCTGCGTGGCCGTCATGACGCCCCAGGCGTCAGCCGCCGTCGGCAGTGCCACCGGCTTCGCGGCCAGCAACGGCGGCACCACCGGCGGTGCCGGCGGGCAGACCGTACGCGCCACCACCGGCACCCAGATCCACGCGGCCCTGTGCAACCGGGCCAGCAGCAGCACCCCGATCACCATCCAGGTCGAGGGAACCATCAACCACGGCAACACCACCAAGGTGTCGGGCGGCAGCTGCAACACCGCCGCCGACGTGATCGAGCTGAAGCAGATCAGCAACGTCACGATCCTCGGGGTCGGCAACGGCGCGGTCTTCGACCAGATCGGCATCCACATCCGCGAGGCCCGCAACATCATCATCCAGAACGTGACGGTCCGGAACGTCAAGAAGTCCGGCTCCCCCACCTCGAACGGCGGCGACGCCATCGGGATGGAGTCCGGCGTCCGCAACGTCTGGGTCGACCACGTCACCCTGGAGGCGTCGGGTGGCGAGTCGGAGGGCTTCGACGGCCTCTTCGACATGAAGGACGACACCCAGTACGTGACGCTGTCGTACAGCATCATGCGCAACTCCGGTCGCGGCGGCCTGGTCGGTTCCAGCGAGAGCGACCGCTCGAACGGTTACATCAGCTACCACAACAACCTGTTCGAGAACCTCGACTCCCGGGTGCCGCTGCTGCGGGGCGGCATCGCCCACATCTACAACAACCACTACGTCAACATCCGGGAATCCGGGATCAACTCCCGGGCCGGCGGTCGGGCCAGGGTGGACAACAACTACTTCCAGACCTCCAAGGACGTGTTGGGCACCTTCTACACCAGCGAGGCCGGCTACTGGCAGGTCAGCGGCAACATCTTCGACCGCGTGACCTGGTCCGCCCGCAGCGGCGACACCAACCCCGCGGGCCCCAACCCGACGTCGAACACCAGCGTCAGCATCCCGTACTCCTTCCGCCTGGACGGGGCGAACTGCGTGCCGGACATCGTCCGGCAGACCGCCGGCGCCAACAAGGGCATCCGGACCTCGAACGGCAACTGCACGCCGACGAACCCGACGACCGGCCCGACCAACAACCCCACCTCCGGGCCGACCAACAACCCGACGCCCGGACCGACCACGCCACCGAGCGGCACCAACCTGAGCATCGGCGCCGACTCCGACGGTTCCAGCAAGGCCAGCGGCACCAGCTACGGCGACGTGCGGGACGGCAACATGGGCACCGCCTGGGGACCGTCCGGCGCCACCGGCCAGATCTCGATCAAGTGGGGCACCGCCACCAGGGTCTCCCGGGTCAACATCCGGGAGGCGTCCGGATCGGTAGGCAGCATCCGCTCCTGGCGGCTGCTCAACCACGACACCGGCGCCGTGCTAGCCACCGGCAGCACCGCCGGCGTGATCAGCTTCACCGCCACCTCGCTCCGCAAAATCACGCTCGACATCACCAGCTCGTCCGGCGCCCCCCGGGTAGCCGAGTTCGAGACGTACGCCAGCTAAACACCCGTGCGTGAGGTGGGGGCCGTCCGTCCCGACGGCCCCCACCACTGTCTCTCCCCCACGCTTTGCTCTGCTTCAACCCACGCAACGGTTCCGACCGGTTTTTGTCGCGTGGAGTGAAGCAGAGCAAAGGCGGTAGGTGCGACAGGCCAAGGTCGGGCAGGAAGGTGCGCGGGTGGGCGCGGTCGCCACGTCGTACGGCAGAATCTGCGGGCCAGGGATGCCGTCAGGTCATCCACGCTCTTCGAACAGCGGTTGCAGACATTCGAGCAGCATTGCGGTATTGACGTTCCGGGGCAGGTCGACCCGAATGTCGATGCCGCGACCTCTGACCGTCAGTACCACCGTCGGCCGGTCGTCGCGCAACCGCCAGTTGCGGATCGCGACGACCAGCGCGCTCAACTGTGGCTGCACGGTGGCGAGGGTGGCCAGGTTGGCCAGCACGGCAACCCCTTCGATGGCCAGCGTGATGGCGTCCGCGCCACGGATGCCCTCGTACGGCAGGTCGATCTCATCCAGCACGTCCGGCGGCAACTTCAGCTTGACGACACTCATCGTTCTCCTTTGACCTGCAAGGCGATTTCCTCTTGGACATCCCGGTCCAGGGGGCGCAGACTCGTCGAGGCGACCGCGTTGCAGAAGTACCCCTGAACGTGGTGGATGCCGACATCCCAGATCTGTTTCAGGGTGACCGGCGCTTCCTCGTCGTAACCCTCGACCACAACGGCCCGCGGGTGTGGAGCCTCCCCTTGGTCTCGGGCATATCGCGCCACCTTCGCCACCAGCCGCAACTCGTCGACCGCCAACGGGTGGTGCAGCACCGCCCGATCAACCTTGATCTGGGTCAGCCGCAGTTCGGCCATCCGCGCCAGTGATGCGTGTCCGACCCCGAAGTCATCGACCGCAAAATTGATGTGTAACTTTGTGGCCAACTCGGTGAGCCTGCGGTGGAAGTAGTCCAAGGGCTTCTGCGGCCAGTCCTCACCCGGACCGGGCATGATGGGATCCTGCTCGGAGATTTCGAGCGTGAGGATTCGCGGATTGACATCCGCCTCAGCGAGGGCCCTGCTGACCTGCTGTAAGTAGGCGTCACGGAGCAGGGAGCGGACCGCCACGTTCACTGACAGTGGTTTGATTCCCTGCCAGCCGGCGGCCGCAGCGGCTTCGGCGTACGAATGGATGGCCTTCGAGACGAGCAGTGCGTCGCGTTCGATGATGAACCGGTCGCCCCAGTCGTACGCCATCCGCAGAGCCGCCAGCGGCGCGCTGATCTCTCGCTCGTTGCGACGGGCCAACGCCTCGAAGCTGTGTACGCCAACTCCAGCAGGATGTCTGCTCAGCTCCACGACCGGCTGAAAGACCATGGTCATCGAGTCGATGAGCTTCTGATAGATGGTGAACGCGTACTCGTAGACCGGCGTGGGTAGGCGCCCAAAGGCGGTGCGCAGTGCCGTCATCACGGCCATCTCCGACTCCACCGGATCGGCGACCGGATCGGAGTCCCACACCGCCCGCAGGATCACCGCCAACGGCTCCCCCATCTCCAGTTGCGCAGGGGCCGGGTCGACTACCACGAGGGCGACAATCCGCTCGTTCACGTACTTGACGGGTACGCAGAGCATGCGCCGCCGGACACCTTCGGTGACCACGTGGCCGGGCATCGAGGTGCGGTACTGCACGGCCTCATCGGCGGCAAGTTCCAGCATCGGGCGCAGCAATTCTCTATCGAACCGCGCGGTCTTGTCCAAAACGCTGACGTCGTCCCCGGCGAACTCCACCACTGCCACCGAATCCGCATCGACGGCATACCGGACGAGTTCCACGCGCTCGCCATGGCCGCCGTGCTGGGCGTGGTGATGCGGGCGGCTCCCGCTTCTGAATATCCGGCCGAGTAGTTGCGTAATCGAGTTGCCGTGGTCTTCGAGCGGATTCTTGCAGGGCCCGACGATGCCTGGATTGGCCATCGTGTTGAGCGCCTGCCGGTCATGCCGCGACACCGGTGGCTGGGTCAGAGGTATGGCCGGTCCATAGGTCTTCACCCACTGCGCTGGCGGCGGGTCGATACCTTGCTCCGCCACGAAGGCCGCCATCCGCGCGAACGACACACGGCGGGCCTCGTCCGCCGCTTCGCCCCGCAGCGCCCGCAGAACATGATGGGTCAGGACGCCGTGCCCGTAGTCCGGATTCTCCCGGGCCACTGCGCCCCTGGGGCACGCCAGCAAGGCGCTGTGCCGGTCGACCTGGGTCCGGTAAGTCTCCATTGCCGCAGCGTGCCGCCGATCGGCGTCGGCGTAGATGCCGGCTTGGCAACAGTCCAGCACCAGGAACGAGGTGCCCGCGAACGCCTCGAAGACATCCCGTTTGAGAAACGACATGCGCAACCCGTTGTCCGGCTCTCGGGGTAGCACCTCTGGGTCCAGATCGGCGGTCACCAGGTACGCGTCGAGTTGGTCGTTCCATTCCGGCACCAACGCGTGACCGGCGAAGTAGACAAGCAGGACGTCCGACGGCCGAGACCTGAAGGCGATCTCCCGCAGGTACGCCTTGACCTCACGCCACTTGGCCTCGGCCCCGATGAACATCTTGACGGCACCGTCGTCAAAGGTGCCATAGTCCTGATCGAGCAGGACGGCCCGCAGGTCCTGCGCGTCGCTCTCGGCGTACCGTAGGGCCGGTAGTTGCACGTCGTAGCCACACTGATTGACCCCAATCAGAACGGCCTGTCGATTGCTCGGCGCCATCGCACACCCCCGAGGCGATCCGTCCCGCGGCCACAATGTGAAGTGTCGTCAACTCTCTGGGTGACCTTATCGGGTCGCGCGCACGAGACGGCGCACCGTCAGATTCCTGTCAAATGCTCGGTGAAGTACCGTGCCGGCCGAGTACGCGATGTCATAGCCGCGGCAGGGCTTCCTCGATCCGGTCAGCCTTGACGTACGCCAGGAATTCGGCCTGGTCGGGCGCGGACAAGGCCGCGAAGGCGGCGTAGGCGACGGTGCGGGCGTGCGGCGTCTCCGCTGCCAGCAGACCGATGATGGCGGCCCAGGCGAGCGATACCGAGTGGAACAACCGGTCCCCGCGCAACGCGGCGAGTAGGCTCAACTCGCCCAGCCTGCTTGCCGCGTCGTCGTCGGCTCTGGCCCGGTCGACCAGTTCGAAGACGGCCTTGCCCCGGTACGGCCCACCGCTTCCGGCCAGCTCCGCCAACTCGTCGTTACGCATCTGCCGCACCGGCGGCGGCGTGATGTTCGGCGGCTGCAGCACACTCAGGGGATCTTCTCCAAGGATCTTTGCGTACTCTTCGCGCTGAGGCAGACAATCCGAGGTGCCTACAGGAGCTTGTGTTTACGGGCGAAGGCCGGGAACTCGGCACCGGAACAGGGAAGACGAGCTCCCGTCGCCCGTAGGGCGTCGATCACGTTCCCGGCAGCAGCCTCGGTCTGCTTGCCATCTCGGCACGCTCCAGCCAGTAGCCAGATTGAGCCGTGGACGCGTGCACCGTGGCTACGGGCAACCTGGGTCGCACTCCGGTCATCCGTGATGGCGATCCCGCTGCGCAGTTCTGCCGCTGCGACGACAGAGGCTTCCCCGAGGTCACGCTCACCTGAGCCAATCCGTGCCACCCATTTCGTGAAGCATCGGATCTCCTCGAGCGTGTCCAGTTGAGCGATGACGGAGTCCGTCTGCGTCGGCAGGCTCACGGCGCGATCTCCAGGTCGTCCTCCGGTAGGTCCGCCTCGGTGATCTGGCCATGCATCAACTCCACGGCCCTGCCGCCGGTGATCCGGTGAGTTCGCCACGCTTCCATCACGGCGTGTGCATACGCGGGCGGTACCCGCACCGATGCGAGGTCTGGTTGCGGGGCCCAGCCGAGAGCCTCCATGAATTCCGCCCGAGTGGGGCGGACCTGGTTCCAGGATCTGCGGGTCGGCGCATCGATCACCCCGGCCTGCTCGGCCTGCCGCAAGGCCAACAACCAGGAGGTACGGTATCGAGCCGCGTAGCTGATGATGCGGTCCCTAAGCACCGATTCATCAGGGTGGCCGGCGGCAACCGCCTGGACGGGCAGCAGCAGCTCCGCCGCGAATGCGTCGACCGTCGCCTCCTGTTCCGCCCGCGAGGCACTGACGCCAAGATCGGCGGAGTATTCGTCGCCGATGATCAGGTGGCCGAGTTCGTGTGCGGCGGTAGCCCGGCGGCGACCGGGATCTCCCGTGGTGCTCACTACCGCGACGGCCAGATCTCCGTCGACAACAGATGCACCATCTCCCGGCAGATCGGTGGCCAGGACCCACTGGCCGGCACGTTCGCAGACGTCCACGATGCTGGCGATCGGTTCGTCACCGAGCCCGAACCGCTGCCGCAACCAGCGGGCGGCCTGACGGGCATCGGCCTCGGACGCCACGGCCTGCGGATAGCGGAGCACCGGACGGACGTGCAGCACGCCGAGTTCTCGCAGCTGCTGCACGTTACGCAGCCACTCGACCAAGGCGATCTCCAGGCGCTCCGATGCTCGGGTCGCCTCGGTATCGGTCTCCTCGGTCAAGGGTGCCGTGCGCCGCGACAGCACTGCCGGCCGTGGTCTGACCAGGTACTCCATCGACACCTTGAGCGCACGGGACAGCCGGGACAGTTCCAGGCCATCCAGTCGCCGGGTGCCGGCCTCGGCCTTGGCCAGCATGGTGCGGTCGAGGTCAACCATCGCGGCGAGATCCTGCTGCGAGAGCCCCAACGACAGGCGGGCCTGTCGCACCTGCTCGCCGACGAGAGGCCAGTCCAAGGCATCACCCATGGTGCGATAATCGCACACTCAACGCCGCTTGCGTGCGCGCACGCAAATCCGGTCGCCGGGTTGCTGTCTACGGCCACCGTCGGACGACGGCGTCCTCATAGACGACGTAGAATCCAGCCGGCCCTTCCGCACCGTAGCGCCAGATCCGGTCGCGGTGACGCTCGAAACGTTCGGCTCGCTTCGCCTGTGGAAGCTCGGCGCTGCTCAGGCAGTGAATGGTGAGACCGGCGGCGCGAAGGAGTTCGAGGACCTTCACCTGGCTGCGGATCTTCTTGTCCTGAGTGAGCAGAGCAGAGTCCAGCCCTGCTTGAGACCGTACTCGACCCACACATCGTCTCCGGTGAACTGCCCGTCAGCAGGGAAGACATCGGTCACCAGATGCACAGTCCAGTCAGCGGCGCTGAGGTCTCTGGGCGTGCTCTTGCCCAGGCAACGATCGACAAAGAATTCAGGCGGCGACCCGGACGACCGCTTCGACTTCGTCAACGGTCAGACCGTACTCGTCGGCAACGACTTCAGACGGTTCACCAGCACGCCACATCCCCACAACCGCTTCGACCGGGACCTTGGTGCGTGCGACGACGGGAGCGCCCCAACCAAACCGTGGATCGATGACCACCTGGGCGGTGTCCGGGTACTGACGCAGCCGCAGGCGCGCGGGGTAGGCGTCGGAGGGGTCCCAGACGATGTACCGCAGGTAATCGGCGATCACTTCTCGGATCGGCATCTGATGGTCTCCGGCTCGGGCCAGTTCGTCGGTGTCGACGTATTGGACGAAGACGTCGATGCCGTCCGTCGCGATCCGTCGATCCGCCAAGCCGTAAGGGTTGCCGAAGATGTTGCGAATCTCGGCAGCCACGTCGCGGATCTTGTCCTTCCCGAGTTTCAGATCGCGCAGGGACCGCAGGACGTACGCCTCGATGACAGCAACGAACGGCACGGACGGCCATCCCCGCTTTGCCGGTTGCACGCTGTGCACCAGCGGCTCCCCGGCCGCCTTCTCGGCAAGCCAGGAATACATGGTGCTGCGGGGTATGCCCAGATAGCGAGCGGTGTTAGCCGGAGTGAGCAGCGCATCATGAAGTTTGTCGATCATTGCACACCTCTCTCCGGCGAATCAGAGACTCACGTAGTTGCCACAGTGCACCGCACAGGTCAGCCCAGGCTGTTGCTGAAGCCGGCGATGCTCGCCGCCAGGGCCTGGTCGACGAATTCGCAGACCTCCTGCCAGCGGTCGGTCGCCGAGTCGGTGTAGATGAGCGTGACGCTGTCATCGGGGCCGGGGTTGAGCAGCGGCACGTGTCGGGGCGGCTCGCTCGGCGTGTGGTTCTCCACCGATTCGGCGAAGGCCGTGACGGCGAGGACGCCGGTCTCTCCACGGCCCACCTTCTGCACGGCCACGACATGGCGCATCGCCTGCCCCAGCACGGTGAGTCGCAGTTGCACCCACCAACTGCCCTCTCGCAGGTTGGTATAGAAGTCGACCGCGTTCGCGGTGCGGATGAGTTGCGCGCGCCAGTAGCCGGCCTTGTCCTGCCCAGGTGCCGCAGACGTCACCAGGGCAACCGCAGCGGGATCCACGGCGGCGAAGGCGTCGAGGAACTGGCCCCGGACACTGCCCATGTAGTCGATCAGTCGGACATGCAGGTCATCAGCCAGTTTCCGGGTCTGCTGTTGCTGTTGGCCGTCTCGTCCGCGTACCAGCACCTGGAGACGCTCGGCATATGCGCGAGCGACCTCCACCGCCCCGGCACCCGCCGGCGCGACCTGCACCGAGCCGGTAAGCGCCGACGTCAGTGCGTGCCGTTCCAGCCGAGCGAAGAAGCGCACCAGCGGCCGAATGTCGCCGTCGTTGGCCCGCTCCAACGCGGCGATGTAGTCACCGCGCTGACGCCGGTCCACCACCAATGGTGCGTAGTGCGCCTGGAGCAGGACCAACAGCGTCAACGCCCGTGCGACGCGCCCATTGCCGTCGGCGAACGGGTGGATGCGGATGAAGCGGTGGTGTAGCCAGGCACTCCGCACGATGGGGTGCACCGTCGCGGCCATCTCCTCGTACATGGCGAGGAGTCGCTCCATCTCCGCCTGCACGTGCTCGGGTGGCGTGAAGTGGATCCGGGTGCCGTCCTCCCGCGTGACGGAGTTCGGCTGGTTCTTCCACTCGCCGTGCGGTAGCGAAGCGCGCACGACCCGCCCGAACTGGTCATGCGCGTCGTAGGTGTGTTGGTGCCGGGTCACCAGGGCGTGGAGTTCCCGGATGAAGTGCAGAGACAGCGAGGAGTCGCCCCGCGCTGCCTCGGCGAGATACTCCAACGCCGAGTACTGGTCCTGGATGACCGCAAGCGTGTCCTCGGTCAACTCGCCCTCAGCGACGACATCGAGGGTCAGACCCTCGGCGACAAGTGCTTCGGTCGCGCCCCGGTCGAGGGCGTAGAGCCGCTCGATGATTCCCGTTTCGATGGCGTGCCGCCGCAGGCTGCGCTTGCGGGCCGCCTCGATCTCTGCAGGCGTCGCGAGCTTGAGATTGTCGTCCCAGACGGCACGGAGACTGTCCGTCGCCGAAAGCAGCTCGGCGACGTCGCCATTCAGCGCGGGCAACGGCTCGACGCTGCGCCAGGGAACATCAGGTGCCACGGGCAGGAGCCTAGCCGCCACCCGTCCGATCACCGCGACGACCGGCGGAACCTCGGCGCACAGATGGCACGCTCAGGGCTCACGCATCCAGGTCTTCGGGTCGGTCACGAAGATGCCCTTGCCTTGGTGTCGCCGGATTACGCGCAGCGCCTCCAGTCGAACGTAGACCATCTGAATGGTCGATGAGCTGACCCCGAAGCGGTCGCTCATGTCGGCGATCGAGGGCAGCTTCTCCCCCGGCGTGACTCTTCCGCTCCGCACGTCGCTGACGATCTCGTCAGAGATCCGGATGTAGTCCGGTGTCTGTGGCATGGCACTCCTCGCGTGGCACGCCAATTTGATCACGACACGCGCTCGCCAGACAACTAAGCGTTGCGAGGACTCCACTTAGGCATATATGGTTGATCGGAAGCCGCTTCTCGCGTGGCAACGAGTTCGGCTCATCCCCTGGTCGGGGCGGGTGTGGGTGCCCGTCCCGACCGAACGGACTGCTCTGTCGTCGTACCGCTGATTGGAGCTGCGGCGGCAGAGCCGGGCGGGCCGTGCGGACGCCGGCCACGCACGGCCCGCCCTTCCACTCACCGAGCCTTCGCTCCCGGCTGCACCGGAAAGGATCGACGTGGCCCAGGTGTACCGAGGTGGCCACCTCTACGGGACCGGCAACCCGGCCCAGCTGACCCCGCACGAGGCGCGGACCAGGGCGTTCACGCCGCGTCGGCGCGGCGTCGACCCCCATGAGGTACGCCAGTTCCAGGCGCTGGTCGCCGACGAGCTGACCGACCTGCACGCGCAGGTCCGCCAGCTTGCCGAGGAGAACGAGCGGCTCAAGCGGGCGCTGCGTGACTGGCAGAGCATGCACGCCCGCGAGTGCCGACCACCGAACTCCGGCCACTGGTGACCGCGCGCCCCTGCCCCGGCGACCTGCTGCTCATCGACAGTCGCGCGTCGGTGCAGTTCGCCGGGAACCGTGCGCTGCTCTTCCGCGTGGTGTCGGTGTCCGACCGGCCGACATACCACGGCTGGATCTGGCTGACCGGCTACGTGCTGGACCGGCGCGGCGAGGCGATCGACAAACGCGAGATCTACGTCCAACTCGCCGGCCTCCGCCCCGCAGCGTCACAAACGCTACCGCCACGAAGGTCGCGGCAGCCCACGGCGACACGCTCGGGTTGATCCTCGATCATGCGCTGGGACGCACCGCCCAAGTCAATGTGGATGACAGGGCGTCAGATGTCGCGCGGGGGCCAAGTCAGCAGGAGTCGCACCTGCCGCTCACCGGAAGCTGGACGAAGCAGTTAGGGCACACCGGCCGGCGAGGCGGCGGCGCCTGGGCGCGACGACGCTCGACAGTTGCCTGTAGCTTCGGTGCCAGCGCTGGCACTCCGCCGTCTGAAGGTAGTGATGCCCCGAAGTGGCGGTAGCAGGCCAGCCGGGAGCCGGCAGCGTGCTTCTCCCGCGCCATCTCGTCTTCCGCTGGCGGCTCGCCGGTGACCCGGAGCACCTCGTCGTACCCCCCACCGACCATCCCGTCGTCCACTCGGACGACGAGCGCCGACAGCGGCGGGTGACCACGACGGAGTGACTCGTGGATCACCCGGTTGAGCACCTCTCCGATCCAATTTTGCAGCAGGGCCGATGTTCGGATTCCCGATGCGGCAAAGAGTCTGTCGCGGAGCTCACCGTAGGTGATCGTCGAGTGATACGTCTGGGCCACGTCGGTCAGGACGGCGTAGGCATGCTCTGCCCAGACGTCCCACGCTTCCTGCGCACTTATCCGTTCGCCGCTTTCCCGCCAGTACCCACGCTGCTGGGTCACCACTGCCTCCATTCGGGCACGCCTCGCGGCCTCCAGCGGACAATACGGCGCACGAGCGTTTGGCCGGACCGTCCGTGTGCTCAGCCTCGCCGGGCGAGAATGGCCAACGTTTCGCGGCGTACCTCGTCGGGTTCGTGCGTCAGGCGGCGGTGGGCGAAGCGGACCACGAGGATGCCGACGGTCGCCAGCAGCGCGTCCCGACGCAGGTCGATCTCCCGATCACGCAGGTTGCCGTGGGTGGTGGCACCGTCGAGTTCGATGTTGACGCGTTCGCGCTCGGCGAGAAGATCGAGGTACATGGTGCGCTGTCCGATGCGGATCCGGGCCTGACGGCGGAACTCGGGCATTCCGGGGCCGGTGAAGACGTGCTCGTGTCCCCAGATTTCCAGGGGACTACGGCAGCCATCGGCGAGCCGGGTCAGCAGCTTCTTCAGAGCGGCTCGATCGATCAGCTTCGGCACGCTCTGCAACGCCATCCGCAGCCGGCCTGGGGTCGTCATCCGGTCGTTGACCGCCCGGATGACCGGTGCTGGCCGCTCGTCGCGTGGCAGCAGCGGCCACGAATCGACAAGCGCCTGCTCGAGGTGGACAACCGGTAGCCCGCGCCGCGTCACCACATGCGGGGGTTCTGGCGCAAAGCCGAGGCGTCGATGCAGCACCACCCCCGGCCGGCTGCGTAGGCCCGCCTCGGCTGGTGCGCTCAGGTGCAGCGGTTGCCCCGCGACGTGCCGACGCAACCCCCACACATCGAGGGCGCTGAGGTGGCTGAGCGCGCCGCACCCCTGCGCCCAGGCGCACACCGCGCGGTGGCCCAAGCGGGGGTCGAGTCGGGTGATGGCCGGAAGGTCGCGCCGCGTGACGTCCAGCAGGTGCGCCGCTACCAGCACCCCAGGCAGGACGCGCACCAGGTCGCCGTCGCCGCAGGCACGCTGCAACGTCCACGCCGGTACCACCTGCTCCGCGGCTGTGCGGGTCACCAGCCCGCCGCCGCGTTCCACCAACTTCCGCAGCACGTGATTCACG
>NZ_POTX01000078.1 GCF_003236305.1 Micromonospora endophytica
CCCTCCATCACTCCCACGCCGACCGTGACAACTTCGCCTGGCGGCGTTCCCCCGGCCCTGGCGCTGCCCCGGGTGCCCTGGGAAGGGGGACCGTCCTACTACGCCGGTTTCCCGGTGGCGAACGCGGCGGGCTGGAGCAACCCCAACTTCTTCCCGATCGGGGTGTGGTACGAGTCGGTGCTCACCCAGCAGGACATCGACCTCGACCGCGGGGCCGGGCTCAACACCTACGTCATGCTGACCTCGAACTCGGACCTGTCGTTGGTCCGGCGCAACGGCATGTTCGCCATGGTCGACCAGGACGTGCCGGGCAACGGTGCCGAGACGGTCGCCTGGCTGCTCAACGACGAGGTCGACATGTGGGCTGGGTCCGGCAGCGGCACCTGGACCGGAAACTACCCGGGTGAGGGCGAGATCTGCGTCAGCGGTCGACTGGACTGCGGGCACGACGTGCTGCGACGGCTCTCCGCCAAACTGCCCACCGGCGACGGCCGGATGCGCTACGCCAACTACGGCAAGGGCGTGATGTTCTGGGAGCCCGACAGCGAGGCCAGCCGCTTCGTCAACGGCTACACCTCGCTCCTCTCCAACGACATCTACTGGTACACCGACCCGAACGTCTGTCTGTCCTCCTCGGAGGGCCCCAGTGTCGGAGTCACCCCGGCCACCTGCCGCCGCGCCGCCAATTACGGCCTGACCATGGACCGGATGCGCGAGGTCGACGCGCTCGACGGCAAGCGCCAGCCGATCTGGGCCTTCGTCGAGGTGGGACACCCGTTCTCGGAGGCGTCGGCACCGACCATCAACGCCAACCAGATCGCCGGCGCGGTGATGAACTCCCTGATCCACGAGGCCCGGGGAATCATCTACTTCAACCACAACTTCGGTGGGCCGTGCGTCACCCAGCACGTGTTGCGGGACCGGTGCGGCGCCGCCGTCCGGCCGACCGTGACCGAACTGAACAAGCGGATCGCCGGCCTGGCGCCCGTGCTCAACACCCAGTCCTACGCCTGGCAGTTCAACCGGAACCTCGACACGATGCTCAAGGAGTACGCCGGTTCGTACTACGTCTTCGCGATGCCGGGCCGTACCGGTGGCACCGGGCTTCAGCGGCTCACGCTGCCGACGGGGATGACCGGCGCCCGCGCCGAGGTGCTGTTCGAGAACCGGACGGTGCCGATCAGCGGCGGCACGATCCAGGACAACTTCGCTGCAGAACACTCGTACCACATCTACAAGATCACGCGGGCCGGCTGACCGCCTGAGATCGGTAGTGGATGGTCCGGCGTTGTTGGTCGACGGCGTCGGACCGTCGCGTTCTTAAAAAGAATCTGCCGCAGAGTCTGTCGTATTCCTGACTGGTCTCCCGGCACGAATTGGGCAGTAACGGACGGGGTGGAGAATTCGCCAGGCATCCGGCACGCCCCTCCTTGCACGCGAGGCATGTCGATTGGAGACTGGGCAGGCGGTACGGATGGGTGGCGTGGGTGGATCGCGTCCTGGTGGACGTTGTCGTGCCGGTGACGAGAGGGACGCGGTGGACTTCTGGGACCTGACCAAACTCCTCATCCGGCGGTGGTACGTAGCCGGTCCGCTGCTGCTGTTGACAATCGGCGCCACTCTTTTCGCCGCGGTCACGATAGAGCCGAACCATGTGGCGACCAGCTATGTCCAACTCGTCCCGCCGTCGGTCACCCCGAAGGAGAGCGACGGTCGTGCGCACCGGCCACGTAATCCGTGGCTCGATCTCGGCCTGCCGTCGCTGGCCAAGGCGGCCATCCTCACAGTGCAGGACCAGCGGGTGGTGGAAGGGCTCAAGGACGCGGGTTTCACCGACACGTTCACCCTCACCCTCGATCAGGCGCTGCCGATCGTCACCTTCGAGGTCATCGCGCCCACCAAGGAGCAGGCGTCGGCCACCACCCAGGAACTGGTCCGGCACTTCGACGAGAGCGTGGCCCGGCTCCAGACCGACTACGGTGCCGCCGCCGAACAGACCATCACCACGCTCCGGCTGACCATCGGGGAGAACGTCACCGAGTCGACGTCGAAGGTCAAACGGGCCCTGGTCGCCATCGCGGCGGTCGGCATCCTGCTTACCACGGCACTTACCGTGCTGCTGGACGCGGTGATCCGGCGTCGACGGGCGCGGCGGGAGGAGGGTTCCCGGCCCGCCCCGACTTCCGGGATGGTGTACGGTCCGCCGGCCTCGGAGCCGATGCGCCCATGGCAGGCCCGGCGGTCCGAGCCGGATCCGGCCCGGGGACGGCACGACGATCCGGCGCTCGAGCCGGTCCCCGCTGACGCGACGATCATCGTGCCGCGGCCGGAGTGGCCGCTGCGGGACGCCGAGGGTAACCGTCGTTGACCACCTCGCTCGTGCACCCGGCGGACCTCGAGCCGACAAGCGTCTCGCGGGGTCTCTACGCGTCGCGGCGTCGGTACACCCGGGTGGACGCCGCAGTGCTGCTCAGCCTGCTGCTCTGCCTGCTCATGCTCATCCCGGCGAAGCTCATCGTGCCCAACATGACCGATCTGGGGCGGCCGGCGCTCATCATCGCCGTGCTGATGTCGGCCTGGTGGGTCCTGGTCCGCTTCAATCCACGCCTGCCCATGGTGGGGCCGCAACCGCTGCGCTGGGTAGTGCTGCTCTACGTCCTGTGGGCGACGGTCTCCTACGCGGTCGGGTTTCTGCGTGGCCTGACCACGATGGAGGCCAACAGCGCCGACCGCGCCATGCTCTACGTCGCGGCGTTTGCCGGTGTGGTGCTGGTCGTTGCCGACGGACTGCCGAATTGGGACCGGTTCCGGCTTGTTTTCCAGGTGTTCGTCTGGTGTGCCGGATTCATGGCTCTGGTCGGGCTGTTGCAGTTCGTGCTCTGGACCGACGTCACCGTCTATCTGATGGTTCCCGGCCTTGAGCCGAAGGGCTTTGTGCCCGGCTTCGAGGTGCGCGGCGCTGGTGTCCGCGTGGCCAGCACCACGCTGCACTACATCGAATTCAGCGCGGTGATGGCGATGGCCCTGCCGTTCGCGATCCACTTCGCCCGGTTCGCCGCCGAGCGGAAGGTCCGGCAGCGTTTCGTGCTCGTCGCCCTGCTCATCGCCGCAGCCATCCCCACCACGGTCTCGCGGACCGGGTTTCTGGCGGCCGGCCTGGTGCTGCTGGTGATGGTGCCGGTCTGGAACTGGCGGATGCGGTACAACATGGCGGTGACCGCGGTCGGCCTGCTTGCCGCCCTGATGTTCCTCAAACCCGGGCTCATCAACACGGTCATCGGGCTGTTCGCCGGTGCCGCCGACGACCCGAGTGTGACGTCCCGGACCGACCGGTACGACATGGTGCAGAGCTACTTCGTCGCGCGGCCCTGGCTCGGCCGGGGCATCGGCACCTGGGTCTCACCGCAGTACCAGTACCTCGACAACCAGTGGTTCGCCCAAGCGCTCACCGGCGGACTGGTGGGTGTCGCCGCGCTCGCGACTCTGCATCTGGCCGCGATCGCGCTGGCGATTGTCGCGCTACGTCGGGCGGAGCGACCGGAGGACCGACACCTCTGCGCGGCGCTCATCTCGACTCAGCTCATCGCGATAGCTGTCGGGTTCATGTTCGACTCCTTGAGCTTCACCACCTTCGCCACCCTGTTACCGCTCATGATCGGCGCGACTGGCGCGGTATGGCGCTTCACCCATCCGCGACGCGCGGTACGTACCTCAACCGCCCGCTGGTTCGCGGCCTGATAGACGACAGGGCGACAAACATCTTTTCGATTGTGGAATCGGTGGATTGGCCCGGACAGCGGGGGACACTGTCGTTTTCCTCAGCGGTACGACCCGTTCGGCGGAGCAGGATGCGGAAGGGCGTCGCTACCGTCACTCTCAGTTAACTGGGCCGAAAGAGCCTGGTCGTGGCTGGGGCGACGACGGGAGTGGTGAATCATGGGTGGGGGACTAAAGAATCGACTGTGGCGAATTTTGGCAGCCTGTTCGGCGGCGGTTGTCGTCAGCGGCGGATCCGTGGCGCTGGGTGCGCCACGGGTGATGTTCGACAGTGACTCGTGCGATCCGACGGCGAATCCGATCGTCTGTGAGAACAGCAGGGAAGGCACGCCCGGCGAGGTGTGGGACATCGCCGGGTCGGGGGACGAGAGCATCCAGGGCTTCGCCACGGACATCAGCGTCAATGTGGGGGAGCGGATCGACTTCAAAGTCAAGACTGATGCGCTCGACTATCGGATCGACATCTATCGGCTCGGCTGGTACGGCGGGGCTGGCGCGCGCTGGACCAGCGAGATAGCCCCCCTGGCACCGCTACCGCAGGTTCAACCCGCCTGCGTCACCGACCCGGGCACCGATCTGTACGACTGCGGCAACTGGGCGGTGTCGGCGTTCTGGAACGTGCCGGCCACCGCCGTCTCCGGCGTCTACCTGGCCAGGCTGACCCGGACGGACACCGAGGGCGCCAGCCACATCACCTTCGTCGTGCGGAACGACGCCAGCACGTCGGATCTGTTCTTCCAGACCTCCGACACCACCTGGCACGCGTACAACACCTACGGCGGCGCCAACTTCTACCAGGGGCCGATGCGGGGCCGGGCGTACAAGGTGAGCTACAACCGGCCGTTCACCACGCGCAGAGAGGCGCAGGGTCGGGACTTCCTGTTCAGCAATGAATACCCGATGCTGCGATTCCTGGAGCGCAACGGGTACGACGTCAGCTACACCACAGGCGTCGACTCCGACCGGCGGGGCGAGTTGATTCGCCACCACAAGGTCTTCATCGCCACCGGGCACGACGAGTACTGGTCCGGCACCCAGCGCGCCCACGTCGAGGCGGCCCGCGACGCCGGGGTGAGCCTCGCCTTCTTCAGCGGAAACGACATCTACTGGCGGACCCGCTGGGAACCAAGCGTCGACGGCACCGCCACCGCGCACCGGACCCTGGTCTGCTACAAGGAGACCTGGGCCAACGAGCGGATCGAGGAAGACCGGGCGGAGTGGACGGGCACCTGGCGCGACCCGAGGTTCAGCACCCCGGCCGAAGGAGGTGGCCGACCGGAGAACGAACTGATCGGCACCGCGTACATGGCGAACTTCACCGACCTGCCGCTGCAGGTGCCCGCCGAACAGGGTCGGTATCGCTTCTGGCGCAACGCCGGCCTACCCGCCACCGGTACCGCCACCCTGGCCCCGCACATAGTCGGGTACGAGTCGAACGAGGATCTCGACAACGGCTACCGACCGCCCGGACTGATCCGTCTCTCCACTACGGTCGGCGAAACCCCGGAGTATCTCCAGGACTTCGGCAACAACACGGCCCCCGGCACCACCGTGCACCACGCGACGCTCTACCGCGCGACGAGCGGCGCCCTGGTCTTCTCCGCCGGCACCGTGCAGTGGGCCTGGGGACTTGACACCTACCACGACGGCACGGTCGCGCCGGTCAGCCCGCAGATGCAACAGGCCACCGTCAACCTGCTGGCCGACATGGGTGTGCCGGCGGACACGCTGATGGCCGGGCTAACGCCCGCCACGCCCTCCAGCGACACGGAGGCCCCGACCGTCACCATCACCTCGCCCGCAGCCACCCACACGGTCGCCAACGGATCGAAGGTCACCGTGCAGGGCACGGCCGCCGACACCGGCGGCGGCCAGGTCGCCGGCGTCGAGGTCTCCAGCAACGGTGGCGCGAGCTGGCACCCGGCCACCGGCACCACCGAATGGGAGTACGAGTTCTATTCCGCAGGCCTCGGCGCACAGGCCGTTCAGGTACGCGCGATCGACGACAGCGTCAACATCGGCAGCGCCGCGACCCGCCAGATCAACCTCACCGGACCGAGCACCCTGTTCGGGGATCGGGTGCCCCGGTTCTACGCGACGAGTGACAGCCCGTTCGAGCTGGGGGTGCGTTTCGTTCCGCAGGTCGACGGCTTCATCACCGGCATCCGCTTCTACAAGGGGCCGGGCAACACCGGCACGCACATCGGCAGCCTCTGGTCCGACGGCGGCCGCCTGCTGGCGACCGGCACCTTCCTCGACGAGAGCAGTACGGGCTGGCAGACGTTGACCTTCAGCAGGCGGGTGAACGTCTCGGCCGGGACGACCTACGTCGCCTCGTACTTCGCGCCGCACGGGAACTACGCCTACGACGCCTACCACTTCTCGCTGGCCGACCACGTCGCCGGGCCGCTCGTCGCGCCCCGGGCGAGCCCCACCGCGCCCAACGGGGTCCTCAGCTACGACGCCGGCTTCCCGACCCGCTCGTGGGAGGACAAGGCCGTCAACTACTTCGTCGACGTCCGGTTCGTGGCGAGCGAGGACGCGTCGCCCACGGTCGTGACGACCACCCCGCTGGCGGACGCGACCGGCGTACCGCTGGACTCGCCGGTGTCGGCGGTCTTCTCCAAGGAGATCGCGCCGGCCTCGACAGCGTTCACGCTCTGGGACGCAGCGGGTGATCCGGTGCCGGGAAGCACCTCCTACCACGGTCCCACCAGGACGGTGACCTTCACCCCGGATGAACCGTTGCGGCCGGCGCAGCGTTACACGGCGGCTGTCACCGCCGAGGACACCCGGGGCAATCCGACTGACGAGCCGGCGCAGTGGAGCTTCACCGCCGACCTCGACGCGTCGGTCCGGCGGCTCTTCGCTGCCGACGCGGTGCCGACGAATCCGGCCGCCACGGAGGACAACGGCCCAGTCGAGTTGGGGGTCAGGTTCACCCCGGCGGTCAGCGGCTCGGTGATCGGATTGCGTTTCTACCAGGGTCCCGGCAACACCGGTACCCACCTGGGCACACTCTGGTCAGCCGGCGGCACTCCGCTGCGCCAGGTCACCTTCGGTCCCAAGTCCGGTCTCGGCTGGCAGACCGCGGCGTTCGCCGAGCCTTACCAGGTCACCGCGGGCACCACGTACGTGATGTCGTACTTCGCACCCAACGGCAACTACGCCCACGACGAGGAATTCTTCGACACACCGTGGACCAACGGGCCGCTCACCGCGCCGGCCAACGGCAACGGCGTGTACCGCTACGGCTCGCAGGGCTTCCCGACGAACTGGTACCGCAACACCAACTACTGGGTGGACCCGCTGTTCATGCCCGGCCACCTAACGTCACCCCACCAGTCGCCGTCGCCGATTTCGCCGAGCCCGTCACCGAGTCCGTCTTCATCGCCGAGTCCAAGTCCAAGTCCAAGTCCGAGTCCGAGTCCGAGTCCGACGCCGACGCCGACCCCGTCACCGACCCCGTCACCGACCCCGTCACCGACCCCGTCACCGACCCCGTCACCGACGCCGAGCGGGCTGGTCAGTCCGCCAACCGGGGTTAACATCTTCGGCGGATCGGCGGTACCGCAGGTGGCGGCCTGGCCCGACCAGGATGCCGTCGAGGTCGGCGTCGCCTTCAGTGCCACCGGTGACGGTGAGGTGACCGGGATCCGCTTCTGGCAGGGGCCGGGCAACACCGGCCAGCGTGTCGCCTCGCTATGGTCCGCCTCGGGTCAACGACTAACGACGGCAACATTTGTCAACGAAACTGGATCCGGCTGGCAGAGCGTACGGTTCGCCGAACCCGTAGCGGTCACCGCCGGCACGACGTACATCGCCTCCTACCACACGACGACGGGGCACTACGCGGTGAGCATCAACATGTTCCACGGCAGCGGTGTCACCAGCGGACCGCTGCGCGTGCCGGCCAGCGGTGCCCGGTACCGCTACGGCCCCAACGAGTTTCCGAACGCCAGTTCGAACCACAACTACTGGGTCGACGTCTTCTTCGAACCCACAGCTTCCTGACACCGCCTAGGCAGCGTGGCGCCGGTGGGTGCCGCGCTGCGCAGGGAGAGCCCATGACGGCCACCGAGCACCACCAGAAGACCCTGCTGCGGACCGCAGGTCGAGCACTGAGCTGGAGCTTCGCCAGCACCGTGCTGGGTCGGTTGAGCACCCTCGGCATCGGTATCGCGGTGGCCCGGATCCTCGGACCCGACGAGTTCGGCACGTACGCCGTGGCGATGGTGGCGCTGCTCGCCCTGCTGAGCTTCAACGAACTGGGGGTGAGCCTGGCCATCGTCCGCTGGCCCGGACCGCCCGGCGAGATCGCCCCGACCGTGGCGACCATCTCGCTGGTGTCCAGCGCTGTGATCTATCTCGGCTGCTTTTTCGGCGCACCGGCCTTCGCGGCCGCGATGGGCGACCCGGCGGCGGTTCCGGTGCTGCGTCTGATCACCGTGTCCGTCATCGTGTCGGGTCTGGTGGCCACGCCGGTCGCGCTGCTGCAACGGGAGTTCCGTCAGGGCAAGAAAATGATCGCTGACCAGGTCGCCACCTGGGCAAGCGCGCTGACCTCCATCGGCTGCGCGCTGGGCGGTCTCGGCGCGATGAGCCTGGCGATCGGGCATGTCACCGGCGTACTCGCCGGTGCCGTGCTCTTCATCGCCTTCGCCCCGGGGGGCGTGCGCCTCGGGTTCGACCGGGCGAAGGCCGCCGCGTTGCTGCGCTTCGGTGTGCCGCTGGCCGGCTCCGGCATCGTGGTCTTCGCCGTGGGCAACATCGACAAGGTGATCGTCGGTGCCGTGCTCGGGCCGGTGCCTCTCGGCGTCTACGTCCTGGCGGTGAATCTGTCGAACTGGCCGCTGTCGATCTTCTCGCAGCCGGTCCGCGCGGTGGCGCCGGCCGCGCTGGCCCGGTTGCAGCACGACCCCGCCGCGATGCGGACCACCTTCCTCTCCACGGCCGGCCTGCTCGCCTCGGTGACCATGCCGGTGTGCGTGCTGCTGGCCGCCGCGGCCGACCCGCTGATCCGTTTCGTGTACGGCTCGGCCTGGCAGGCGGCCGTCGGTGTGCTGCCGTGGCTCGGCCTGCTGGCGATGCTGCGCATCCTCTTCGAACTCGTCTACGACTACTTCGTGGTGCTCGCCAACACCCGGGCGGTCTTCGCCATCCAAGTGCTCTGGTTGGTGGCGCTGGTGCCGGCGGTCTACGCCGGAGCCCGGTTCGGTGGCACGCCGGGTGCCGCCGCCGCGCAGTTCGGCGTCGCCCTGCTTGTCGTCCTTCCGATCTACCTCTACGAACTGGGCCGGGTAGGTGTGGCGGCGGGCGCGTTCGTGGCGCGACTGCTGCTGCCCATCGTCGGCACCGTGGCGGTGGCGTTCGCCGCGTGGACGGCGACCCGTACCGTCCCGATCGACCTGCTGGCGCTGCTGCTGGCCGGGACGGCAAGCGCGGTTGCGATCGGCTGTCTGCTCTATCGGCTACGCACCGCGCTGCGTGCACTGCGTACCGTCGAGGGCGTCGAGTGAGCCAGTCGGTTCCGGCGCGGTCGACACCGCCGCCTGGGCCAGCACGGCCGCGTTGAAGTCGTCCCGGGTCGCGGTGCCGCGCAGCCGCTCGTATCGCCGGCGCAGCTTGTATGCGGCCAACCCACCAGCGCAGCGCAGGCCATCCGTGGCGCGGGCCAGCGACCCCGGCCCGCCGTGCCGCGCGGCCAGCGCCGACCGGTAGATCTCCTCCTGTACCCGGGCCGCCCGCTGGAGGCTGAACCGGTCCACGGCCAGCTCACGTCCGTACCGTCCGAGCGACGTCCGCAGCGCCGGGTCGCCGATCAGCCGGCGCAGGATGCCGGCCAGCCGGTCGGCCCCGCCGGTGCCGTCACCGATGCCGTACCAGCCCTGCTCCAGGAAGGTCGGGCAGGTCTGCGGGGTCAGCAACTGCCAGAAACCGCGCTCACCCTGCACCACGAGGGGACGGCCGAAGGCCAGCGCCCGCAGCGCCGAACCGCCCATGCCCAACAGCACGTCTGCGGCCGCGTAGGCCGGCCGTGGATCATGCAACTCACCGGTGAGCACGACGGCCGGCACACCGGCCGTGGCGTTCGCCCGCCGTGCCTGCTCCTCGACAACCCCACGCGCCGGTCCGTCGCCCACCACGACCAGCCGTACCGGATGCTCACGGGCCAGCCGACCCACCGCCTCCACCGCGGTCAGCACACCTTCCAGCTTCAGCTCCGACACCAGCCGGCACACCACGGCGAGCAGCAGCGGCGGCGGCTGTCCGGGCGAGCCGTGCAGGCCGTACCGGGCCCGGAAGTCCTCCGCTGGGTGTCCCGGCGCGTTCTCGACCACGTCCACTGGCGGCTCGATCAGGTGAACCGGGCCGGGACGACGGGCCGCGGTGTGGCGTTGCAGGGCCCGGGTGCCGACGACCAGCGGCAGTCGGCCGGGCAGGAACGGGGCCACCGCCATCGACATGACGGTGCAGACCGCGGCGGCGCGGCCACCGGCACATCCGGCATACGACTCCAGACCCGGCGGCCATTCGTAGCCGTGTACGACGTCCAGCCCGCGTACCCGGATCAGGGTCCGCAGCCGCGTCGCCACGGCGGGGGAGGGGCGGCGTCGGCGTCCCGGCAAGGGCAGATGCTCCAGGCCGACTCTCTGTACCCGGTCCACAAGTGGTCCCGGCTCACTCAGCACCACCACCCGGTGACCCAGGTCCCGGACGGCGGCTGCCAGGTCGATCGCGTTGAGCTGGCTGCCCCCGATCTCCATGGCGTGCGGATAGACCAGGACGTTGAGGCTCGTCATGCCGGCGGCTCTCCTTCGGTGGGCGAGGGGTCGGGCAGGTCGACCAGGTCGGCGATGAGGCGGGCCCGGACTGCCCAGCTGTGTCGGGCGGCGAACTCGCGGCGCCGGGCCACCAGGGTCGCCGGGCGTGGCGCGGACAGGGCTGCGGCGACCTGCGCCGCGAACTGCGCCGGCTCGGCGGCGACCTGGATCAGGTCCGTGCCGAGCCAGTTGGTGGCCGGCAACGGGGTGGCCACCACCGCGCGGCCCGCGGCCAGGTACTCCAGGGTCTTCAGCGGAAAACTGGCCTGGTTGAAGGCGGTCTGCGCGTACGGTGTCAGCCCCACGTCGATCACTCGCAGGTAGCCCGGCAGTGCGGCGAACGGCTTGGCTCCCACCCACTGCACGTTGCGCCGCCCCACCAGGGCGTCGAACCGTTCCGGCTGGTAACCGGGGGCACGCGGGCCGACCAGCAGCAGCGAATGCCCGGCGTCGGCTACCGCCTCCAGCAGCGCCAGGTCGATCCGGGAGTTGAGGTGGCCGACGAAGCCCGCCACCGGTCCGGGCAGCCGCACCTCCGCCGCCGGGGGCACCGCGTCGACTTCGGCGTACGCGGCCGGGTCGCAACCGTTGGGCACCAGGAACGCTGGATATCCCGCGTCGGTGTATCGCCGGACCAGCGGTGGCGACACGGCGGCCACGGTCTCCGCGGTCCGCAGGGTCCGCGCCTCGTGCCGCAGCAGCCGCTCACGCGGCATGCCGAGCAGGTCGGCACCGGCGGTGACGTCGTCGGTGGCGTAGAAGAGCGTACGGCGGGCCGGCGCGGCGGACCACAGGTCATCGATCCGGGTGGACACCACTGCGGCGAGCCGGGTGTCGGCGCCGCGCCGGACCGGTGCCGCCAGCCGGGCGACGGCGGCCCGGGTGGCCCGGCGCATCGTCGGCGCCACCAGCCGGTGCAGGCCGGGGCGGGTGACCCCGGGCACCACCCACGGAATGAGCCGGGCCAGGCGTGGCCGCAGCACCCGCAGTTTCGGCTCGTCGGCGAGCCGGCGCAGGTCCGGATGATTACGCAGGGTCAACACGGAGATCGGTGGGTCGACGAAAAGGACCGGAGCGTACCGGCTGAGCTGATCGGCCAGGTGCCGGTCGGTGCCGGCGGGACCGTCGTACTGGGTGGTGGCGAAGTAGACGACCAGATCGGCGCGGTCGCTGAACCGGGACTCAGTCGGTGACACGACGGTCACCGGCGGGAAATCGGGCGGCGAGCGCGGCCCGCCGCAGCGGGAGCGGGGTGCCTGACTTCGCGGAGATCATCACCGCGATGTCGCCGGGCGCGATCCGGTCCAGCAACTCGTCGAGGCCGTGGGCGTCGAGCGGTACCTCCGCCGAGTAGCCGAGGCACCGCATGTCGTCGGTGGCGTACGCGGTGGCGGGTGCACCGAGCACCTCATCCACGAAGACCCCGTAGAGGATCTCCTCGGAGAAGTGCAGCTGCGCCCCGATCGTGGTGGCCCACGGCCGGCCGCTCACCGATTCCACCCGCCGCAGCAGCTCCCGGACGATCCGTGGATCCCACGGCGCCGGCCAGCAGACGTAGTCGGTGAAGGGCGGTGCGGCCGGCGGCAGGCCGAGCAGCTTCCGCGCGACCTGGTGCCACAGCACGTGCCGTGGCAACCGGTCATCGATCTCCCCTGGCTTACGGTAGAAGCAGGCGACCCCGTCACGCTGGAAGTGGTCGATGCCGAACGGTCGGACGAACTCGATGTCCGAGTCGACGAGCAGCACCACGTCGGCCTCGGATCGCGCCGCCGCGGCGAGTTTGACGATCTGCTGAACGATCCAGCCCCGCAGCGGCGGGACCGGACGGCGCAGGTTCAGCCAGCCGTTGAACCCGGGCAACTGCCGGAACGAACGCGGCAGGAACTCCGCGACGTCGTGCACCTCGGCGCCGGCCAGCTGCCCGAACCGGGCCAGGTCGCGGCGCGGCACGATGACGTGCTGCCGGACCGGCCCGACCCGTTGAGCCTCGATCGAACGGTGCAGTTCCGCGCAGAGCGCGAAGTCGGGCGCGTAGCTCGGAGTGATGATGGCGAGTCCAGCCATGCCAGGTCCTCAGTTCGGTCGGCCGCGAGGCGGTCTGGCGCAGACCTGTCGCGGGCCGGATGGTCGGGTGACGCCTCACCGGACGACCGCCGGTGACCAGGCGTCCGGTATCAGCAGTGCGGGTGTGCCTCGCCCGTCGGCCGGCACCGACCAGACGTCGCTGGAGGCCGTACCGGGCCGGCCTCGGGGCAGGCCGTAGAGAACGCTTCGGTCGTCCAGCCACTCCACCTGGTCGTCGACGCTGCGGGTCTCGGCGAGCAGGGTCTCCGTTCCGCTCGCCAGCTCGTAGACCGCCAGCTGCCAACGTCCCGCAGGCAGGTCGCCGCGCCGCTTGAAGGCGATGCGGGTACGGTCCGGCGACAGCGAGGGACACTCGACGTCCTCCCGCAGCGCGGTGAGCCGGCGTGCGCTGAGGCTGCCCTCGACCAGCCAGGTCTTCCCGCCCGAGGCGGCGGTGGCGAAGAAACGGTCGTCGTCGGCGAAGGTGACCCCCCACACGTTCCGGTCCACGGCGGTGACCGCGCGGCCGTCGACCACCAGGTCGAACCGTTCGAGATCGCCGACGACCTCGGCGTCGGCCCGGGTCACCACGGTACGGGTGGAGAACTGTCCCGGGCTGGCGTAGGAGTCGCCGTGCACGAACGTCGTGGTGGCGACCAGCGAGCCGTCGCGCGACAGCCGGGCCCGGCTCGGCAGCCCGACGACGGGCAGCTCACGCCGGGGTGTCCAGTCCGGACCGAGCAGGTGGGCCCGGGACGTGGTGACCAGCCCCCGCTCCGCCGCGACGCACACGGCATCGTTGCGGGTCGCGTACACCCGGTCGCAGGAGACCGGGGTGACCGCCCGGGACGCGGCCGGTTGCGCCAACGCCACCATCGCCACCCGCCCGTAGTCGGGACCCAGCTCGGTGTTGCGGAAGACCACGTGCGGCACGGCACGTACCGCGGCCAGGTCGGCGCGGGGCGGTGCGTCGGCCCCTGCGGCCTGCACCACCGGCTGCCGCTGCCGGCTCTGCCAGACGTAGCCGGACGCGCCACCGGCTGCCGTCAGCAGGACCACCGCCAACACCGCCAGCCGCAGACGCGGACTCAGTCGAGTCATGCCGGGGCCTGCTCCGGGTGGGCCGCACCGGCCGCCGGTACGACCCGGTCGACGCCGCGCAGCAGCCACCCGGCGACCGGCACCGCCACGGCCAGCAGGGCGGCGAAGAGCAGCAACGCCCGCTGCGGACCCTGCACACTCCACAAGAGTCCGAACAGGACGGATGCGGCGAAGCGGGCCAGCACCACTGTGGTCTGTGCGGCGGCGATGCCACTGCCCCGCGCGCCGGCGGCCACCAGCCGACTCACCAGCGCGGCGAGCACACCGTCGGTGGCGGCGTAGAAGCAGCCGAGCAACAGCAGCACGGTCAGGGTGAGACCGACGTTCCCGCCGGGCAACGCGGCGAGCAGGTAACCGCCGAGCAGCGCCAGGTGCCCGGCGACCAGCACCCGGGCCCGACCGACCCGGTCGGCCAACCGGCCCACCGGCACCGCCAGCGCCAGGTAGGCGATGTTGGTTCCCACGTACAGCAGCGGGAAGTAGCGGGCGGCCACGTCGTCGCGGCTGTGCAGGGCCAGGTAGAGGAAGCCGTCGCCGATGGTCAGCACGCCCAGCAGCGCGGCAGCCAGCAGTGGACGCCGCAGCTTCCGTCCGGTGACCTCCGTGAGCATCCGGCGGGGATGCTCGACCCGGGTCGCGGTAGGCAGATCCGGCACGTAGAGCACCAGCACCGCCAGGCCGGCGACGGCGAACGCGAAGGAGACCACGAAGATGGAGTCGTAACCACCGGGCACGAGCAGCAACAGCGCGAAGGCGACAAGCGGCCCGAGGGCGGCGCCGACGGTGTCCAACGCCCGGTGGACGCCGAACGCCCGGCCGAGCGCCTCAGGCTTCGACACCGCAGCGATCAGGGCGTCGCGGGGCGCGGTGCGCAGCCCCTTGCCCAGCCGATCGGCCGTGACCACCGCGGTGATGGCCGCGAAGCTCGTCGCCGGCAGCATCGCCAACCGGCTCACCGCGGACGCGCCGTAACCGGCCACGGCGACCCACTTGGGATGCTGACCCCGGTCGCCGAGGTAGCCTCCCGCGATCCGCACCGCCGCGCTGACACCCTGGTAGAGACCGTCGAGGACACCGTAGGCGACGGGAGCGAGACCGACCATGGCGGTGAGATAGAGCGGCAGGACCGAGGCCACCATCTCCGACGACACGTCGGTGAGCAGGCTGACCGTGCCGAGCAGCACGACGGTTCCGGAGACACGACGCAACGGACCGCCGGCCCCCCGATGGCCGCTGCCACCCGGCCGGTCCCGCAGCGTCACGTACACGGCATCCCCCACTCCCGGCCCGAACCCTGCCGAACCGCCCACCCGGAACGGCTCCGGCGTCGCGTTGCGCCGTCAGCCGGCGCCGAGCGCCACCCGCAGCGCGGTGACTACCTGTTCCTGCTGCTCGGCGGTGAGCTGCGGATAGATCGGCAGGGAAAGCAGTTCCGGCGCGATCCGCTCCGCGTTCGGGAAGGCGCCCTCGGGATAGCCGAGACCGGCGAAGGCCGGCGTCAGGTGCACCGGCACCGGGTAGTGGACCGCGGCGCCGACGCCTGCCGCGTGCAGCCGGGCCAACACCTCGTCGCGGCGGGCCGGGGTGCCGTCACCGGGAACCCGCACGCAGTAGACGTGCCACACGTGTTCGTTGCCGGGCAGCGTGGTCGGACGGAGCACCTCGACCGACTCCAGCAGCGCGTGGTAGCGGGCCGCGGCGGCCTGCCGCAGCGCGTTCCAGGACGCCAGCCGGGCCAGCTTGGCCCGCAGCACCACCGCCTGGAGTCCGTCCAGGCGGCTGTTCACACCGATCACGTCGTGCACGTAGCGGCGCAGACCGCCGTGACTGCCCAGCCGCCGGACCGCCGTGGCGAGGTCGGCGTCGACGGTGACCACCGCGCCGGCGTCGCCGTACGCCCCCAGGTTCTTGCCGGGGTAGAAGCTGGTCGCGGCGATGCCGTCGGAGCCCGCGCCGCGTCCGTGCCGGGTCGCGCCCTGACACTGCGCCGCGTCCTCCACCACTGCGACGTCCCGCCCGACCAGACCGGCTCGCAGGCGCTCGACAGGTGCGAGTTGGCCGTAGAGGTGCACCGGCACGATCGCCCGGGTCGCCGGCGTGATCGCGGCGAGTGCCGCGTCGACGTCGATGAGGTACGACTGCGGGTCACAGTCGACAAGCACCGGTCGGGCGCCGCTGCGGGCGACCGCCTCCGCGGTGGCGATGAAGGTGTTCGCCGGCAGGATCACCTCGGCGCCAGCCCCGACACCCACCGCACGCAGTGCCAACTCCAGCGCGTCGGTGCCGTTGGCCACCCCGACACAGTGCGGCAGTCCGCTGAACGCGGCATACTCCCGTTCGAAGGCGGCGACCTCGGCGCCACCGATGAACGCGGCGTCGGCGATGACCCGCTTGAAGCCGGCCTCGACCTCCTCCGCGATCTCCGGATGCGCGGCGGTGAGATCGACGAGCGGAATCCCCGGCATGATCAGCTCCCCACGGTCTTCGGTGCGGCCCCTCGTGCGACAGGTGCCGGCCCCAGTGCCGCCGCCCGTCGTGTCCCGTTTCCCCGGGCCGCGCCGGTCGGCCCGGCCCCGATCGACTCCGCCTGCGTCGACCCGGTCCCCGGTGCCGGTCCCGCAGGGCTCGAGGGCGGTACGGTGCCGCGCAGGCGGCGGGCCGGGTTGCCGACCCAGACCTCGCCCGGCGGCACGTCGCGCAACACCACCGCACCCATCCCGACCAGCGACCCCTCGCCGATTGTCACGCCCTCCCGGACCAGCGCGCCGGCACCCAGGTACGCCCCCGGTGCCAGCACGACGCCCCCACCGAGCCGGACCCCGGAGGCGATGGTGGCGTGGTCGCCCACCCTGCCGTCATGGGTGAGCACGGCGTGCGGCATCACCGCGACGTGGGCCCCGACGGTCACCTCCGCGGTGAGCACCACGCCGGCGAGCAGGACCGAGCCGGGACCGATCGTGCAGGCGCTACCGATGTGCGCGCCGGGATGCACGATCGTGGCGTACCGGTCGGCCGGTAGGCCGAGTCGGCGCACGACCCGCTGCCGAACCGTGTGGTCGCGGGGGTTGCCGACGCAGACGACGGCCGCCGTGTCACCCCATTCCGCCATCCGGTCGAGCCCGCCGAGGACGGGCAGACCGACGCGTTCGGTGCCGTGCAGGGCCGGATCGTCGTCGAGGAAACCGAGCAGCTGCCAGCTCGGCCGCAGGTCGTTGACGGCGCGTACCGCCGCCACGGTCTCCCGGGCGAACCCGCCGGCGCCGACGACGACCAGGCCGCGCATCAGGCGGCCAGCTTGCCGAGCACGGACACGATGTGATCCTGGTCGTCCTCGGTCAGCGCGTGGTGCAGCGGCAGGATCAGCGAGTCGCGGGTCAGCCGCTCGGTCACCGGCAGCGGCGCGGGGGTCACCTCCGCGTACGCCGGTTCCAGATGGGCGGCCATGATGCCGCGCCGGGCCGAGACCCCGGCCGCCGCCAGCTCGGCGAGCACCTCGTCACGGCCGGTGGCGTACTTCCGGTCGATCCGTACCCAGAACGACTGGAAGTTGGTCTGGCCGTGCCCGGGATCGCGGACCGGCACCAGACCGCCGATCGGCGCGAGCAGTTCGTGGTACCGCGTGGCCAGGGCCCGTCGGTGCCGCACCAGCTCCGCCAGCCGACCGAGCTGGACGAGCCCGATCGCGGCCTGGATGTCGGTCATCCGGTAGTTGAAGGCGGTCTCCAGGTACTGCTCCAGCACCGGCTGGGCGCTGGCGTGCCGCTCTGCGGCGGACACGTTCATCCCGTGCTCGCGCAGCCGGCGCAGCCGGGCGGCCCAGTCCGCGTTGTCCGTGGTGACCATCCCACCCTCACCGGTGGTGAGCAGCTTGCGGGGATGGAACGACCAGGCCGCGATGGTGGCGCCGGTGCCGACCGGTCGGCCGTACGCCGTCGAGCCGGCGGCGCAGGCAGCGTCCTCGACAAGTGCCACCTGCCACTCGGCGGCGGCGGCTCGCAACGCGACCACGTCGAACGGCACACCGCCCTGGTGCACGGCGATGATCGCCCGGGTCCGGGACGTACGCACCGCATCGACAGTCGCGACCGTCAGGTTGCCCGTGTCGAGGTCGACGTCGGCGAAGACCGGCGTCGCTCCGACGTAACGCACCGCGTTGGCCGTGGCGATGAAGGAGAACGACGGCACGATCACCTCGTCGCCCGGGCCGATGTCCTGCACCACCAGCGCCAGGTGCAGCGCGGTGGTGCAGGAGCTGACAGCGACCCCGTGACCGGCGCCGACCAGGGCCGCGAACTCCTGCTCGAAGCGGGCCACCCGGGGGCCCTGAGCCACCCAGCCCGAGCGGACCGCCTCGGCGGCGGCCTGCGCCTCCTCCTCGCCGAGCTGCGGGATCATGACCGGGATGCGGCGCTCACTCACTGCTCTGCCCGCCACCAGTCGACCAGGCCGGAAAGGCCCTCGTGCAGGCCGATCTCGGCACGGAAACCCAGCTTCTCGGCGGCAGCGCTGGTGTCGGCCAGCCGACGGGTGACGCCGTTCACCGCGCGGGCGGGCCCGAACTCGGGGGCCAGGTCGCACTTCATGACCTCGCTGAGCGCCTGCGCCAGCTCCCGCAGGCTGGTCTCGGTGCCGCTGGCGATGTTGAACACCTCATCGGTCGCCTCGGCGCGGGCGGCCAGGATGTTGGCCCTGGCGATGTCGGCGACGTGCACGAAGTCCATCGTCTGCCGGCCGTCGCCGAGGATCAGCGGCGGTCGGCCCGCCTCGATCCGTTCCATCCACCGGATCAGCACCTCGGTGTAGAGCCCGTGGATGTCCATCCGGGGGCCGTACACGTTGAAGTAGCGCAACGCGACGTAGTCCAGCCCGGACATGCTGTGGAAGCTGCGTGCCATGGCCTCGTTGAAGGCTTTCGCCGCACCGTAGAAGGTGTCGTTGTGGTACGGATGGTGCCGCTCGCTGGTCGGGAACTCGTCGGCGAGGCCGTACACCGAGGCCGACGAGGAGAGCACCACCTTGCGTACGCCGGCGGCGCCTGCCGCCTCCAGCACGTTGAACGTCCCGTCGACAAGCACCTCGTTGGCCAGCCGGGGCTCCTCGGCGCACTGGGTGATGCGGATGGCCGCCAGGTGGAACACCAGGTCCATGTCCCGGGTCAGCTCCCGCACCAGCGCGACGTCCCGGATGTCGCCCTCGACGAGTCGGACCTCGGCCTGCGACAGGGCCCCGGCGAGGTTCTCCCGCCGGCCCCGGACGAGGTTGTCGAGCACGACGATCTCGGCCGCACCGCCAGCGACCAACTCGTCCACGACGTGGGAGCCGATCGTGCCCGCCCCACCGGTTACCAGGGCGCGCGCCCCGGCGATCTCCACCGCGCTCATGACAGCGACTCGCTCCAATCGTTGATCTCGATGAACCTGCCGTCCTCGGTGAGGCTGCGGGACGCCGCCTCCAGGGTGGCGAGAACGCGCAGGCCGGAACGGCCGTCGGTGAGCGCCGGAGTGCCGGTACGGATGGAGCGGGCATATTCCTCGACCATGGTCCGCAGCGCCTCCCGCTCGGTGAGCGCCGGCGCGACCATGTCTCCGGAGCGGTACGACACCAGCATCTCCCGTCGCTGCTCGTCGCCGAGTTCCTCCGACGACGCGACCTCCACCCCCCGATCGAAGATGGAGAGTCGCTGACCGGGGTTGAGGTCGTCCCAGACGAGTGTGCGTTTCGAGCCGCCGATGAGCATTTTCCGCACCTTCACCGGCGACAGCCAGTTGACGTGCAGATGCGCGATCGCTCCGGTGTTCAGCCGCACGGTCAGATAAGCGAGGCAGGCGCGGCCCGCCCCGATGCGGTCCGCGCCATGCGCGGACACCGCGACCGGCGCCACCCCGGGCGGCAGGACGAAATCGAGAATTGACAGGTCGTGCGGGGCAAGGTCCCACATCACGTCGATGTCGCGCTGCACCAGCCCAAGATTGATCCGTACGGAGTCCAGGTACTGCAATTCGCCCAGTTCCCCGTTGTGCAGCAGGTCCCTGATACGCAACACCGCAGGGGTGTAGCAGTAGGTGTGGTCACACATCAGGGACAGGCCGCGGTCGGCGGCCTCGGCCACCAGAGCCCGCCCCTGCGCGGAGCTGGCCGCCAGTGGTTTCTCCACCAGCACGTGCTTGCCGGCCCGCAGCGCCGCCATCGCCACCTCGAGGTGCGTGGCGGCGGGCGTCGCGATGGCCACCGCCTGCACCGCCTCGTCGGCGAGCACCCTGGCCAGGTCGTCGGTGGCCCGCGCCGTCGAGTGTTCACCGAGCACCCGCTCGGCCCGTTCGACGTCGAGATCACAAAGCCAGTGTTGCCGAAATTCGACAGAAGTTTGAAAATTGCGAACGAGGTTGGGACCCCAGTATCCGGCGCCGACGACGGCGATGCCGATCGGATCGCCGCTGGCGACTTGAATTCCGTTCACGGGCACCCGTTTCACTGGCGGGACAGGACGCGTACGCGCAGCGGCCAGCTTCAGGCCGGCCCGTCCGGCAAGCTATCGACATCGCCATTCGACGCGCCAGCCCAGTGACGGAATTCCAACAGTGCGCGCCAGGTCACTCATCCATTCGGAATGCCCCGCAATTCCCGAGTGCCCCATTGCGTCCGGCCGTTCAGTCAGGCTCCGGGTAGAGGTTCTGGAGACGAACCTGACCGCGGGCGACCAACCGGCCCTCGGCATCGGTGACCTCCACCTGCCACAACTGCTGGCTGCGCCCCCGATGCACCGGCGTGCCGACCGCGGTCAACTCGCCGTCGCGCACCGCTCGCAGGAAGTCGGTCTGGTTGGCCACCCCGACCACCCGGCCGCGCTCGCCCAGCCAGTAGCCGGCGCCCAGGCTGGCCGCCGTCTCCACCACCGAGCAGTAGACCCCGCCATGCTGGATGCCGTACGGCTGGTGCAACTCCGGACGAACCCGCCACCGGATCGTCACCCGGTCACCGCTGATCTCGTCCAGCTCCAGCCCGAGCAGGGCGAAGAACCCACCCGACATCTCCGGCAACTCCACGGCACACCTCCTGATCTTGGGCCTCGCCAGCCTAGTGCCGGTGTCCGCCGTACGAACCCGGTAGGGCGGGACCGGGGTCATGGGGGAGAATCGGTGACCGTGACCGACAGCAACCTCCCGCCGACCGGACGGGACTCTCTCACAGATGACCTGCGGTGGCGCGGCCTGATTCAGGACTCCACCGACCCCGAGGAGCTCACCACGCTGCTCGACGGCCCGGCGGCCACCTTCTATGTGGGCTTCGATCCCACCGCGCCGAGTCTGCACGTCGGTCATCTCATGCAGGTCGCCACGGCCCGCCGCCTCCAGCTCGTCGGGCACCGGCCGCTGCTGCTGGTCGGCGGCGCGACGGGACAGATCGGGGATCCGAAGGAGAGTGCCGAGCGCACCCTCAACTCCCCGGAGGTCGTCGCCGGCTGGGTCCAGCGGATCCGCGACCAGCTCGCCCCCTTCGTGTCGTACACCGGCGACAACGCGGCCCGGCTGGTCAACAACCTGGACTGGACCGGCGAGATGTCGGTGGTGGAGTTCCTGCGGGACGTGGGCAAGCACTTCCCGGTCAACCGGATGCTGGCCCGGGAGGTGGTCCGGGCCCGGCTGGAGACGGGGATCAGCTTCACCGAGTTCAGCTACCAGCTCCTCCAGTCCCACGACTTCTTCGAACTGCACCGCCGGTACGGCTGCCAACTCCAGTTCGGCGGCTCGGACCAGTGGGGCAACATCACCGCGGGCGTCGACTACGTCCGCCGGCGCGGCCTCGGCCCGGTGCAGGCGTTCACCACGCCGCTGGTGACCAAGTCCGACGGCGCGAAGTTCGGCAAGACCGAGGGCGGCGCCGTCTGGCTCGACCCCGAGATGACCAGCCCGTACGCCTTCTACCAGTTCTGGGTCAACGTCGACGACCGGGACGTCAGCCGGTACCTGCGCTACTTCAGCTTCCGTTCCCGTGCGGAGTTGGAGGCGTTGGAGAAGGAGACGGCGGAACGACCGGCGGCCCGTGCCGCCCAGCGTGCCCTGGCCGAGGAGCTGACCACGCTGGTGCACGGCGAGCGGGAGATGGCCCAGGTCGTCGCGGCCAGCCAGGCGTTGTTCGGGCGGGGGTCGCTGACGGAGCTGTCCGCGGCGACGCTGCGGTCGGCGCTGGCCGAGGCCGGGCTGGTGCACCTCGACGAGCTGCCCGACGTGGCGGGGCTGCTGAAGGAATCCGGTCTGGTGTCGGGCCTGAAGGAGGCGCGACGGGTCATCACCGAGGGCGGCGCGTACGTCAACAACACCCGGGTCACCGAGGTGGACGCGGTGGTGTCGCCGGCCGACCTGCTGCACGGCCGGTACCTGGTACTCCGTCGGGGCAAGCGTTCGTTCGCCGGTGTTGAACTGCGTAAATAGCCGTACGTCGACGGTGTGACCGGGGACGCGTCCGGCGAATTTGACGATGGTCGCGCCGGACGCGTAACTTTCTCTCTGCCAGCGCGGAACGGACGAACGAGGCGAAAGCCCCGGAGGCCGGAGCGCAGGAAGTGACCTCCGGGTCGGCCGGGTTCTCCCCGGTCCGAGCCGGTACGGGCGGTGCCCCGGATTCGCCGCGAGGCGGATTTGGTGAAGCGGAGCCGACCGGGTAAGGTTCACGACCGGCGGAGAGCTGGGCGCGCTCGCGGGAGACCGCAAGCGGCCGGTCCGCCAAAACCACGGCGCGAGCGATGTGAGTCAATCACGACGTGGTGCCCGAATGGTGTGAAGCACGACAAACCGCCGCAGAGCGGTTTGACACGGCGGAAACCAGCGGGTAACGTAGTAAAAGTGCCCGGCGCGAGAGTGGCGGGTGTGGGACATGAAGCCCCGGATGTGTGCCTGCTTGGTGTGGGTGTTCTGATGGTGTGTGGTTGTTCTTTGAGAACTCAACAGGGTGCTTGATAAGCCAGTGCCAATTGATTTATTGCCCTGTGCTGGTTGGGTCTTCGGATCTGGCTGGTTTGGGATTCCTTTGGCAACATTTTGTTTGTTGTCGGGATGGATTGTTCAACAGGTTTTTGTTGGAGAGTTTGATCCTGGCTCAGGACGAACGCTGGC
>NZ_POTX01000079.1 GCF_003236305.1 Micromonospora endophytica
GGGTGGTGAAGAAGGGGGGCAGGTGCTCGGCCAGGGCGGTTTCCTCGAGGATGCGGGCGGCCTGCTCGCCGCGCTCCCGCTCGGCGGCGTCGCGGCCCTCCGTCAGCGTGGCCAGCTCGTCGGCCAGCAGCGAGCGGACCAGTTCCTCGGTCACGGTGCCGCCACCGGCCAGCGGAGTGCCGTGCTGCCACCACTGCCAGACCTGGCAGCGGGCGATCTCGGCGGTCGCCGCGTCCTCCATCAGGTTCCACAGCGCCACCGCGCCCGCACCGCCGAGCCAGGCGTCGATGTAGCGCAGCGCCACGGCGATGTTGGACCGCAGTCCCGACTCGCTCACCTGGCCCGGGGTCTTGTCCACCGAGAGCAGGTCGGCGGCGGTCACCTCCACGTCGTCACGCCGCCGGTCGAGCTGGTGCGGGCGCTCGCCCAGCACCTCGTCGAAGACCTCCCGACAGGTGGACACCAGGCCGGGATGGGCCACCCAGGAGCCGTCGAAGCCGTCCCCGGCCTCCCGCTGCTTGTCCGCGCGGACCTTGGCCAGGGCGTTGGCGTTGACCTCCGGATCGCGGCTGGGCACGAAGGCGGCCATCCCGCCGATGGCATGCGCGCCGCGCCGGTGACAGGTCCGCACCAGCAGTTCGGTGTACGCCCGCATGAACGGCACGGTCATGGTGACCTCGGCCCGGTCCGGCAGGACGAAGTCCGGCCACTGCCCGAAGTTCTTGATGATGCTGAAGATGTAGTCCCACCGGCCGGCGTTCAGTCCCGCCGAGTGTTCCCGCAGCTCGTAGAGGATCTCCTCCATCTCGAACGCGGCGGTGATCGTCTCGATGAGCGTGGTGGCCCGGATGGTGCCCTGCGGCAGGCGCAGGTAGTGCTGGGCGAAGACGAATATGTCGTTCCACAGCCGCGCCTCGCGGTGACCCTCCAGCTTCGGCAGATAGAAGTACGGTCCGGCACCGGCGGCGAGTTGCCGGCGGGCGCAGTGGAACAGGTAGAGCCCGAAGTCGACCAGGCTTGCCGAGATCGGCCGCCCGTCCACCACGATGCCCTTCTCCACCAGGTGCCAGCCGCGCGGCCGGACCACGATGGTGGCCAACTCCTCGGCGAGGGCGTACCGCTTGCCGCGCGGGTCGGTGAAGTCGATCCGGCGGTCCAGCGCGTCCATCAGGTTGAGTTGTCCACCGATGACGTTTTCCCAGGTGGGGGCGGTGGCGTCCTCGAAGTCGGCGAGCCACACCTTGGCACCGGAGTTCAGCGCGTTGATCGTCATCTTCCGGTCCGGCGGCCCGGTGATCTCGACCCGCCGGTCCTCCAGCCCGGGTGCGGGCGGGGCCACCTGCCAGGTCGGGTCGGCGCGGATGCCGATGGTCTCCGGCAGGAAGTCGGGCAGTTGACCGGTGGCGAACCGGTCCCGGCGGGCCCGGCGGGTGTCCAGCAGGGCCACCCGCCGGGCGGCGAACTCGCTGTCCAGGGTGACCAGGAACTCCAGCGCCTCGGCGGTGAGCACCTCGTCGTACCGTTCGGCCATCGGGCCGATGATCTCGTATCTCACGCGAACTGCTCCTCTTCGGTGGAGCCACGCAGGGCGGTGGTCTCGGCGGCGGGGTTGAGCACGGTGCTGATCAGGTCGAAGTAGCCGGTGCCGACCTCCCGCTGGTGCTTGACGGCGGTGTAGCCGGCCGGCTCTGCCGCGAACTCCCGCTCCTGCAGGTTGACGTACGCCGACATGCCGTCGCTGGCGTAGCCCCGGGCCAGGTCGAACATGGAGTAGTTCAGGGCGTGGAAACCGGCCAGGGTGATGAACTGGAACTTGTAGCCCATGTGGCCGAGTTCCCGCTGGAACTTGGCGATGGTGGCGTCGTCGAGGTGCTTGCGCCAGTTGAACGACGGCGAGCAGTTGTAGGCGAGCAGCTGGTCCGGGTGCTCCGCCTTGATCGCCTCGGCGAAGCGGCGGGCCACCTCCAAATCCGGGGTGCTGGTCTCCATCCAGAGCAGGTCGGCGTGCGGCGCGTACGCCAGGCCCCGGGCGATGCACGGCTCGATGCCGTTGCGCACCCGGTAGAAGCCCTCGGCGGTGCGCTCACCGGTGACGAAGGGCTGGTCGCGCTCGTCCACATCGGTGGTGAGCAGCGTGGCGGCCTGGGCGTCGGTGCGGGCGATGACCACGCTCGGCACCCCGGCCACGTCGGCGGCGAGCCGGGCCGCCTCCAGGGTGCGGATGTGCTGGCCGGTGGGGATGAGCACCTTGCCGCCGAGGTGGCCGCACTTCTTCTCGCTGGCGAGCTGGTCCTCCCAGTGCACGCCGGCCGCGCCGGCCGCGATCATCGCGTTCATCAGCTCGTACGCGTTGAGCACGCCACCGAAGCCGGCCTCGGCGTCGGCGACGATCGGGGCCAGCCAGTCGATCCCGGAGGTCTCCCCCTCGGCGGTGGTGATCTGCGCGGCGCGCAGCAGGGCGTTGTTGATCCGACGCACCACCGCCGGCACCGAGTTGGCCGGGTAGAGGCTCTGGTCGGGGTAGGTGTGTCCGGCGAGGTTGGCGTCGGCGGCCACCTGCCAGCCGGACAGGTAGATCGCCTTGAGCCCGGCCCGGACCATCTGCACGGCCTGGTTGCCGGTCAGCGCGCCGAGTGCGTGGATGTAGTCCTCGCTGTTCAGCAGCCGCCACAACCGGTTCGCGCCGTGCCGGGCCAGGGTGTGTTCCTCCTGGATCGCGCCCCGCAGCCGCACCACGTCCTCGGCGCGGTAGCTGCGTCGCACTCCCCGCCACCGGGGGTTGGTGTCCCATTCGTGCTGCAACTGCTCGACTGCGGTAACCATCGATGCTCATCCCTTCACAAGTCCGCTTGGCACTTCCGCCGGCGCTGCGCCGACGCTGGCCACCGGTGTGTCGCCCACGGTCACACGGGTGGCCTGGGCCGGTCGAGGGACGGAAAAAGCCAATCTTTGAAAAGTCGAACAGCCATTTTGCAAAGTTGTGAAAGCCGCTATTGGCAGCGGTGCTAACGTGTGCTGACCAGAGACCGCCGGAGCCGGGGAGGTGAGGGCGATGACGAAGACCTTCGCCGGGGCTCGGCTGCGCCGGCTACGCGAGGAGCGGGCGCTGAGCCAGACGGAACTGGCCCGGCATCTGAACATCTCCCCCAGCTATCTCAACCAGATCGAGCACGACACCCGACCGCTGACGGTGCCGGTGCTGCTGCGCATCACCGAGTTGTTCGGGGTCGACCCGACGGTCTTCGCCGCGCACGACACGCCGCGACTGGTCACCGGGCTACGCGAAGCGCTGCCCGGTCGGGCCAGTGCCGCCGAGCTGACCGAGTTGGCCACCCGGCTGCCCGAGGTCGCCGCCGCCGTCATCGAGCTGCACCGCCGCTACCAGCAGGTCGACGAGCAGCTCGCCGAGCTGGTCGGCGACCGGGAACGGGTCGGCCGCAGCCCGCACGACCAGGTCACCGAGTTCTTCTACCGGCGGCAGAACTACGTACCGGAGCTGGACGAGGGGGCGGAGCGGCTGGCCGCGCAGATGGGACTGCGGCGCGGCGAGGTCCGCGGTCTGCTGCGCGACCGCCTGGCCGAACGGCACGGCGTCACCGTCCGGCGTGAGGCCGCCGACGCGCTCGGCGGCGAACTGCACCGCTACCGTCCGCAGACGCGCACGCTGCACCTGTCCACGTCGCTGCGCGCCGGCCAGGAGGCGATGCGGATGGCCGCCCAGATCGCGCTGCTGGAACTCGCCGACGTGATCGACGAGATCGTGGAGTCGGAGCACTTCGACGACGTGCAGACCCAGATCCTGACCCGGGTCGGCCTGGCCAACTATTTCGCGGCGGCGCTGATCCTGCCGTACGAGCAGTTCCTGGCCGCCGCCGAGCAGCGCCGCTACGACATCGACCTGCTCACCCAGCACTATGCGATCGGCTGGGAGACGGTCTGCCACCGGCTCAGCACCCTGCAACGCCCCCGGGCGCGCGGCGTGCCGTTCTCGTTCGTCCGGGTCGACCGGGCCGGCAACATGTCGAAGCGGCAGTCCGCCACCGGCTTCCCGTTCTCCCGCACCGGCGGCACCTGCCCACTGTGGAACGTCTACGAAGCGTTCAGCTCACCGGGCCGGGTCGTCACCCAGGTCGCCGCGATGCCGGACGGCCAGCGTTACCTCTGGATCGCCCGCACCATCACCCGCCACCACGGCGGCTACGGCCAACCCGGCAAGGTGTACGCGATCGGCCTGGGCTGCGAGACCCGGCACGCCAGCCGGCTGGTCTACTCCACCGGCGTCGACCTGCACGCCGCCGAGGCCGCCACCCCGATCGGCCCCGGCTGCAAGACCTGCGACCGGATGACCTGCCCGCAGCGTGCCGCTCCCCCAATCAGCCGCCAACTCGACGTGGACGAAAACCGCAGCACCTTCGTCCCGTACCCCCTGCGGGGTTGATTCGCCCGGCCCGGGCTGAACGTGGGTCAGCCGGCGTGGCCCGATGTGGTCGTGGGTGTGGCGTGGAGGATGTCGCGGGCCTGTTCTGCGGCGCGGGCAATGCTCTCGGAGACGAAGTCGACGAAGCGGGCGATGTTCTCCAGGCGGGCGGCGGCCGGGGTGCCGGAGCCGAGGACGTTCACGCCCTGCCGGGCAATCTCGCCGAGCTGGGCGGTGGCTCGGGCGCTGGCCATCGTGGACTGGTACATCACGTCGTCATCGACGACGTAGCGTTCGCGGCGTCGATCGTCGCGCTCGCGGCGGACCAGGCCCTGGCTTTCCAAGAACGCGATGGCCTTGGAGACGGACGCCGGGCTGACCTGCAGACGCCCGGCGAGTTCAGCGGCGGTGAGGCTGCCGGTGTCGGTGGTGTAGAGGCCGGCCAGGGTCCGGGCCGTCATCCTGGGCAGGCCCGACTGCATGAAGACAGTGGCGAACGTTTCCTCGTACTCGCGTACGGCGTCGGCATCGCGTCCGTGGAGCGGGGGCGGCACAGCGGGGCTGCCGGGTGTGGCCCTTCGGCGGCGGCGGGCCCGACGCTCGGTGGCGTGCTGGGCGAGGTCGGCACGGTAGGCGGCGGGACCGCCGTTTCGCACGATCTCCCGAGTGACGGTCGAAGTCGGGCGGTTCAGGCGTCGGGCGATCTCCGCGTAGGCGAGCCCATCGGCTAACCCGAGGGTGATCTGCTGGCGCTCCTGTGGGGTGAGCCTGCCTCCCGGCATCGCGGCCTCCTTCATCATCCGTGGGCTATCGCCACCGTAGCGTTCCTTCCCAACCATTGCAACGATCACCGTTCGCATGTTGCGTTAAAAGTAGAGCAGTTGCAACGATATAAGCGATCTGAACTGTGCTTTTAGCTTGCGGATGCAACAGCGTTGTTGCCGGATGGATGAAGGCAACGTAGCTTTTCTGGTGTTGGAAACATCTGATCGAAGGAGTTGACGATGCGCACGTTCGACACCCCGACGCCGGTTTCGGTCCTGCTCGACATTCCCGCGGGGCGGGTTCAGTTCATCGCCGCCGACCGGGCCGACACCACGGTCGAGATCCTGCCTGCGGACGCCGCCAGGAGCCGCGACGTGCAGGCGGCGGAGCGCATCGAGGTCGCCATCGGCGATGGCGTCCTACGGATCGAGGCCCCGAAGGCGACGAACCGGATCCTCGGCGCTTCCGGATCGGTCGAGGTGACGGTCCAACTACCCGCCGGCTCGCGGATCGAGGCGAAGGCGGCCAACGTCGACTTTCGGGGCGTCGGACGACTCGGCGACGTCACCGTCGATGGCGCACAGGGCACGGTCAATCTCGACGAGACCGCAAGCGCTCGACTGACGTGGCAGTCCGGCAGCATCTCGGTCGGCCGGCTGGGCGGACCCGCGCAGATCAGCACTGAGCAGGGCGACCTGCACATCACCGAGGCCGTAACCGGCACCATCACGCTGCGCACCGAGCACGGCGACATCACGGTCGGGGCCGCCCGCGAAGTCTCCGCGTGCCTGGATGCCCGCACCGGCCACGGCCGCATCCACAACACGCTCAACAACACCGACGGCGCCGCCGCCGGGCTGAACATCCACGCGACCACCACCCACGGCAACATCACCGCCCGCAGCCACTAGGGAGTAGCCGTCATGACCAACACCGCTCAGGATCGCCCGGAACTGCAAGAAGCCATCGAAGAGTTCGTCGCCGCCGGCTTCGCCGGGATACAGCTGCGTGTGCACGACGATCAGGGCGAGTGGGTCGGCAGCGCCGGAGTGCGCAAGCTGGGTGAGACCGTCCGACCAGCGACCGACGGCCGATTCTGGGCGGGCAGCGTCGCCAAGACTTTCACCGCCACCCTGGTGCTGCAACTGGTGGCCGAGGAAAGGCTCCAGCTTGACGCCCCGGTGGCCAACCACCTGCCCGACCTCGACCTGGACAAGCGGATCACCGCGCGGATGCTGCTGCAACACACCAGCGGCTTGTTCAACTACACCGGTGAGTACTACCCCGACGGGACGGTCATGCCGGGCATCCCCGCCGCCGGCAAGGAATGGGTGGACACCCGGTTGCACACCTACCAGCCGCAGGAGCTGGTGCAGCTGGCGCTCTCCAAGCCGGCGCGATTCGAGCCCGGGGCCGACTGGAGCTACTCCAACACCAACTACACGCTGGCCGCGCTGCTGATCGAGCGGGTCACCGGCGAATCGTACGGCGAACAGATGCAGCAGCGGATCCTGCGGCCGCTCGGGCTGCGCGACACCGCGCTGGCGGGCAACATCACCGACCTGCCCGAGCCGCACGCCCACGGCTACTACCGCTACCAGGACGCCGACCAGTGGAAGGTGGTCGACGTCTCCCGGCAGAACCTCTCCATGCTGCTCGCGGCCGGTGGCATGATCTCGACCACCCGGGATCTGCACACCTTCTTCGCCGCACTCAACGGTGGCAACCTCCTGCCGGCCCCCCTGCTGACCGAGATGCGCAAGCCCCAGGGGCCGATCGACTACGGCCTCGGACTGTTCGTACAGGATCTCGGCCCCGACTGCGGCACCATCTACCACCACAACGGAGGCGCTCCCGGCGGCTACGGGGCACTCATGTACAGCACACCCGACGGCCGTAAGACCCTGACCGCCGGCCTGACCACCGGGGACGCTCCGGTCGACCCGGCGGAGGTGTTCCCGACGGCGTTGGACACTCTCGTCAGGAGGGTGTTCTGCGGCGCGCACTGACCGGGCACCGTTGCCCCGGCTTCCCCACCATGGATGCCGGGGCAACGCGCAGCCCCGCCTTCATCACGAAAACGGACCGCCGCTCCACCGCGTCGCCCCTGTTGTCGAGTTGGTAGCCCTCCAACCAGATCCAGCCGTGGTAGGTGGGGCGGTCGAGCACGCGGATCAGACGAAACAGGATCGGCGCGGTGAACTGCACGCTGGCCTCCCGACCGACGAGAAGCAAGTCTCCAGCTCGAAGGCTGATCACGGCCGCCAGCCGAGGAATCGGCGATGCAGAAGGGCGGCGGGCACCCAGCCCGTGTCCTGCGTCGCAGCAGAGCCAGGGCGATCCACACCCGCGCAGGTCCAGATCGGCAAGACCAGCCCGTGCGCCGTCATGCGGACTCCCCCGGCCACTGGCCTCGGTTGATCGGCACCCGATGCCGAACCCGGCACGGCAACTCGTTGCCACAGCGGCAGACCATCCGCCACCTGACCCAACACCACACCGGCCGGTGCCTACGCCGAAGCGTGAGCGCAATGACGGCCAGGTAGTGGTCGTAGCTGACTCGCCGGATCATCTGCCCCTCCTCGTGTGAGGGGAGCGGCAGCCGAGCCACGCACGGTCATCCGGCCACCACACCCAGCGCCCATCGTTCACCGCCGACTCACCGGGGCGCAATATTACATTTTAGATGAAACGGGTGAGAGGATTTCATCCCGGAAGATTCGATTGCTAAGCGTGGTCGACAGGTGTTACATACCGAGCGCAAGCCTCGTCCGGTATGTAGTCACGGAGAAGGAGTAGCCAGTGGCGACGGAGACCGGCTCGACAGTCCCGAGGCGACAACTCGGGCGGCATCTGCGGCAGCTTCGCGAGGAAGCGCGCATGACGGTCAGGGCGGCGGCCGATGCCCTCGAATGGTCCACTCCGAAGATCTGGCGCATCGAAACCGGTGCCACCTCGATGCGATCGCTCGACGTCGAGGCAATGTGCAGGGTGTACGGAGCGTCACCGGAAATTACCGAGGCGCTGATGGGCCTCGCCAAGGAGACGAAGGGGCGGGGCTGGTGGCATTCCTACGGCGACGCCATCCCCGAGTGGTTTGAGCTGTACGTGGGACTGGAAGCCGCCGCGGCTCGTCTGCGCAAGTATGAGGCGCAGCTGATCCCCGGCCTGCTCCAGACGAAGGCTTATGCCACCCGCGTCTTCGAGGTCGCACGACCCGACCTGAACGCCGAGGAGATCGATCGAAGCGTCGCGCTGCGACTTGGCCGACAAGCGCTGCTGGCCCGCACCACACCCCGCGCCCCACAGGTCGACATCATGCTTGACGAGGCTGTCCTCCGCCGAGGCGTGGACGCTGAACAACTTACTCACCTGGTGACGGTCAGCCGCCAGCCGAACGTGTCCCTCCGGGTGGTGCCGTTCAGCGTCGACCTGCACCGCTCCAGCATGACCAACGGCGCGTTCACGATCCTCGACTTCGACGAGGGGCGTGAACCATCGATCATCTACTCGGACGGCCTCACCGGCGCGCTGTACCTCGACAAGCCTGCGGAGGTCGAGGCGTACGGTGCCGTGTGGTCCGCCACCGAAAAGAAGGCCCTCAGCGAGGCGCAGTCTCGCAAGCTCATCGCATCGATCGCGGAGGAACAGACATGACCCCCCTCAACTGGAAGAAGAGCACGCGGAGCAACGCGGGAGACTGCGTCGAGGTCGCCACGCCGCCCCAGGCCGTCATGATCCGCGACAGCAAGGACCGGCAGGGGCCGGTGCTGTCCTTCACCGCCGACCAGTGGACCGGCTTCGTCCAGCGCATCAAGTCCGGCGGCTTCGACGCCTGAACACGGTGCCGGGTGCGGACGACACCGCACCCGGCAACGCAATCAGTGGCTGTCCAGATCTGATGCTGGCGAATCGCTCGCCGCTAGCCGCTCGCGGAGCCGTCGCGCGTTGCGGCCGCGATAAGCCCGCAGAATGCTTTCGAGGGTGTCGCGTACGTCCGGGTCGGGATGATCGGCCAGGTACGCCAGCTCCTCAGCGCCGCCGCGCCGGCCTCGGCCAAGCTCATAGAGCACGTCGATGATCTCGTCAGCGGTGGTTGCCGTCCGCAGCCACGTCATCAGCTCGCTCTTCGGCCTGGGTGGCGCGTCGTACGGGAACCGCCGGCGTAGCCTGGCCACCTTGTACGCGCCGCGCGGCAGACAGGCTGGGCACGGGCAGGGCCGCCGGCCGTGGGCTGCCGGCAGGTAGCGCCAGCCGACCCCCTGCGGAATGTCCCGGACCTGTCTCACCTCGGCGGTGGTGATCGCGCGGGGCACGAACACCTCGTAGCCGCGCGGATCATCGAGCTCGCGTACCACCGCGACGGCCTGTGCGGCCGTGACCTGGCGCGGTGGGGCACCATAGCGCCCGACGGTCACCGGCTGGTCGTCCGGCAGCCGCAGATGTACCGCGACCAGCACGCCCGAGTGCCAGCGCCGCAGCTCGCGCACCCACTGGTAGGTCAGAGTGAACGACGGCAGCACTGGCATGCAATACACGCCTCGTCCGCCAGCCCGCCCGTGACTGCGCGCGGAGATTCCCGAGCGCTGGATCCGTCGAGTAGAGCGCGTCCCGGTGATATGCACGAACTCCGCCATCAGCGGGGATGCTAGCTGACGCCGTTTCGACGCGATGGCGGTAACCCGGCAGCGCCAGAAGCCCGCCATTCCGCCGAAACAGAATTGATCAGCCGGGCCCGGGGACATCATTCAGACTTCGGGGCCAGAAACTTGGTTACCGCGTCGAGGTAGGCGGCCGGCGCGGTCTCGTGCACCAGGTGGCCGGCGTCGATGGTGATGAGGCGAGCGTCGGCCAACCGGTCGGCGAGTTCGGCGACGTGCTGCTGAGGTACCGGGCTCGGCGGTCCGCCGCCGATCAGCAGGGCGGGTACGGTGATTCCGCTACCAGCAGACCCGCCGCCGAATTGTTTGTGGTGTCCGTCGGAACATCCGGACCCGGAGAGCCAGGGGCACGGCAGGGACGCGGGGCGCGGACGACGGGGATGATGGGCCGATGATGCATTCGTTCCACCTCGCACTGCTTCCGCCAGCTCTGACCTTGCGCACACTGCGTCGCGGGCCTCGGGCGGCTGGACTGCGGCATGCCGAGTGTTTCCCGCTCATGCGGCTCGGCTCCCCGGTGCTGTCGGTGGAACGGATGCAGTTGCGACGCCTCGCGATGTTCGCCGAGTGGGACGACGCATCGGCGTTGGAACGGTTCCTCGCAGACGACGATCTAGGGCGGCGGCTCGCCGACGGATGGCATGTACGATTGCAGTACCTGCGGCGTTACGGCGAGGTGGCCGCGCTCGCCGGCCTGCCGGTGCAGGCGGGCCGGTCGGATCCGGAGGAGCCGATCGTGGCCGTCACCCTCGCCCGGCTCAAGCTTCTCGAACTGCCCCGGTTCCTGAAATGGGGGCGGCCGGTCGAACGCTTGGTCGCCGGCCACCCCGGCGCCACCTTCGCCACCGCAGCGATGCGCCCGCCCCACACATTTTCCACCTTCACGATCTGGCGCAGCGTCCGCGAGATGACCGACATGGTCCACGGCCGCAGCGCCGTCCCGCAGGCCCATACCCACAACGTCGCCATGGCTGAACAGCATCGCCGCGACTTCCACCACGAATCCGCGTTCATGCGGTTCCGCCCCTTGTCCGAACACGGAACCTGGGAGGGGCGCAGCCTTCTCCCCTGAGCGACTCGAGAACCACGCTTGATCAGATGCACACCCATGCCCGCCGTGGTTTCACCACCCTCCGGTCTGCTCGGTCGCGAGGAGCGAGGTTGCGAGGACGGCAGCGTCGCTGGTGGTGGCGTAGGCGTCGAGCGCGGCGTCGGCGAACTTGATGGCGTGTGGTCCGGCGGAGTCCACCGCGTGCCGCATGACCTCGGCGGGATCCACGTCGGGTGCGGCCGGCGGCGCGGGGCGTCCGGTTGCCGGGGCGTACGCGGCGGTGACGGCCGCCGTGGCGGCCCAGGCAGCGGCCAGACTGGCCGCCCAGAGCGTCCCGGGCAGAGCGGGCAGGGTACGCAGGACCGCGTTCGGCGCGGTGGCCGCGTGCACCAGCATGACCGGATTGGCGTACCCGTGGGTGCCGTGCCGGACGACCGCCGCGTGCACGATGCCGGCCAGGCGAGCCGGGACGGCGTCTCCATCGGCCGTTTCCCCGACGTGTTCTTCGCCGTGCGGCACCGCCGCGGCCACCGCTGGCCAGTCGGGAAGGTCGGCGAGTTGGGCGAGGCGGAACCGGATTCCGAAACGCTGGTCGGGTACGCGCGGCACCGCGTCGAGCGCGGTGCGTGGATCGGTGGCCCGGTACGGCCCGGTGCCGGGTGGTGCGAGGGGTTGCCAGCGGGCAGCCCAGTAGGCCAGACCCTGGCCGAGTTCGGCGACCCGGGGTGCGGTTTCCTGCTCCAGCAGCGCGCGCACCGCGTGGCCGACCCGGATCACGCCATGGGTGGCGCCGGCGGCGATGCCCGGCAACAGGCGGGGCCACCATCGGGCGAGCACCTGCCGCCAGGGCTCGTCGGCGAGTTCGCGGTCGAAGTAGTCGAGCCAGTCACCGGTACGCACCGGGTCGCCGAGCGGGTCTCGCCACTCGTCGGCGGCGATGGGCACGATCCCCCGTGGTCCTTGATCCCGCGCCTTAGCGTGGCAGGGTGGCCGCACGCCGCATGGCACCGCCGTCGGGGATGAGCCGTCGGCTGACGTTCCTGTTCGCGTTGGCGGCGGGAGTGGCCATCGGCAACCTGTACTGGGCGCAGCCGCTCCTGGGCTTCATTGCCGGCGATCTGCGCGCCGCGACCCCGACGGCCGGTTGGCTCGTCACCGCGACGCAGGTCGGGTACGCCCTCGGGGTGCTGCTGCTCGTGCCGCTCGGCGACGTCCTCGACCGGCGCCGGTTCGTCCCGGTGATGCTGCTGGCCTCGGCCGCCGCACTGCTGCTGTGCGCGCTTGCGCCGTCGATCGGCGTGCTCCTCCTCGCACTGGGTGTGCTCGGCATGACGACGATCTCCGGGCAGATCCTCACACCGCTCGCCGGGGACCTGGCCGGCGACGCCCACCGCGGTCGGATCGTCGGCGTCGTTGGGTCCGGGACCCTCACCGGCATTCTGGCATCCCGCACGATCAGCGGGCTCGTCGCCGGTGCCGCCGGGTGGCGTGCGATCTTCGCCCTCGCCGCGGTCGTCGCCGTCCTGCTCGCGGTCCTGCTCTATCGCGCGATCCCACCGCTGGCACCGCGGACGCGAATGCCGTACCCACAGCTCATCGCCTCGGTCGGCCCGGTGGTCATGCGCGAGCGGGTGGCCCGGTGGACGCTGGTCCTGGCCGCCACCGGGTTCGCCACGTTCTCGCTGTTCTGGACGGCGCTGACGTTCCTACTCAGCGGCCCACCGTTCCGGTATCCGGTAGCGGTGATCGGGTTGTTCGGGTTGGCTGGCCTCGCTGGTGTCCTTTCCGGCCTGCACGGCGGTCGGCTGCACGACCGAGGTTGGTCGCTTCCGGCCACCGGCGCGGCCTGGGTACTGGCCCTCAGCGCCTTCGTCACCGCGGCGTTCGCCGGCCGCTCCGTCGTACTTATCGTCATCGTGATCATCATGATCGACGTCGCGCTCCAGATGCAGGCCCTCCTCAACCGGGCGCGGCTGTTCGCCCTCTCCCACGAGGCCCGCAGCCGGCTCAACACGGCGCTCGCCGCCAGCAACTTCATCGGCGCTGCTATCGGCTCCGCCGCCGCCACCACGCTCTGGTCCGCAGGCGGCTGGACAGCGGTCACGATCACCGGAACCGCGCTCTGCTGCTTCGCGCTGACAGTGTGGGCACTGGGACGTCATGGTCCACTCGTCCCAGCAACGAGCGCAATCTCTCCCCTACCTCACCGTTGATCATGAGGTTAGCGGCGGTCTAGAGATCAACAACTGCCGCTAACCTCATGATCAACGGGGGGAGCCGGGGGGAGCTACCCCTGGGTGATGACGACGTCGTCGACGGCGGCCTCCACCAGGCTGGCGGTGCCCGCGTCGGCGGCTTCGACGAGGATCCGCACCGACTGGCCGGCGTAGCTGGTGAGGCTCCAACTGCCCGACGCCCAGGCGGCGTCGCGGTTGGTCGCGCTGGCCGGCTGGGTGAACAGGGCGGTGGTGCCGCCGTTGTGCACGACGGAGACCCGGAAGAAGTCCGCGCTCGTGGCGTTGCTGCCGTGCGCGAGATACCAGGACAGTTTCAGCGTCAGCGGGCCGGTGGCGGGCAGCGTGATGGCGGGCGAGCGGACGCTCGTCGTACCGCCGTCGATGTCGTAGTCACCGGCGGAGGTGCCGGCGAGCCTGCCGGTGACCAGGTCGTTCGTGCCGGAGATGGTGGCGGCGAGTTGCTTGGCCCCGCTGGAGTTGGTGGCCTGCGGCACGCCGCGCTCCCAGAGGCCGAGGGTGGCGGTGTCGGTGCCGGCGGGGTTGGTGGTCCAGCCGGTGGCCGTCTCGAAGGTGTCCGACCAGACCACCGTCGCCGGGGTGCCGGCAGCCAGCGTCCACAGGGCGTACGCGGCGGCGTCGCCGGCCCGGTTGAGCACGGTGTCGGAGATGTTGCTCGGGTACGTGTCGCACGCCCGGTGGTAGCAGGGGTCGAAGGCGCTCTGCGTGCCGCCCCACTTGGCCACCTGCGCGGCGGTCTTCACCCGGGACGCGCCCGCCGCCACACCCGAGGTCTGCACGCCTATCGCGTTGAAGGGAGCGTCGTCGGAGCGGCCGGCACCTTCGGTGTTCTCCTCGGTCTGCACGCCGATGGAGTCGTAGTACGCCTTCAACGTCTGACCGGGGGCGGAGGTGATCCGGTTGATGAAGTAGCCGCCGTTTGTGGAGCCGACCATGTCGAAGTTGAAGTACGCCTTGATCTTCGCCCGTTCCATGCTGGGCAGGTTGTTGGCGTAGAACCTCGACCCGTTGAGGCCCTGCTCCTCGTCGGTCCAGAAGGCGAACCGGACCCGGCTGGTCAGGCTCGGGTTGGTTGCCGCGAGGGTGAGCGCGATCTCCAGCAGCGTCGCCGACCCGGACGCGTTGTCGTTGATGCCGGGGCCGGCGGACACGCCGTCCAGGTGTGCGCCGAACATGTAGACACTGTTCGGGTCCCCGCCGCCCGGCCAGTCGGCGATCACGTTCGGGCCGGCGCCACTGGTGCAGCCGGAGGTGCAGTTCTGCCGTGTCACGGTGAACCCGGCGGCGACCAGCCTGTCGAACACGTAGGTCACCGAGGCGGTGTAGCCGGCGGTCGTCGAGCGCCGGTTGCCGCCGTTGGCGTTCGCGATCGCCTGGAACTGTTGCAGATGCGCTTTCGTGTTGGTCAGCGAGATGTCCGGTACCGCCAGGGCGGTGGGCTGCGGGGCGGTGGGCTGCGCGGTGGCCGCGGCGGTGGTGGCAGGGACGACGGCCACGGCGGCGAAGGTCAGGGTCAAGGCGGTGAACGCACGCAACACCGAAGTGACTCGCAACATCTTCTCCTGACGGTTAGGCAACGCCGGGGTCACCGGCAGCCGCAGAGTAGGACGGTGCGACGGAGCGAGTGAATAGATCGAGCCATACCTCTTTCCTCATAGCGCGACGAGTGTGCGACGGAGAGCATCCCGACCGCCGCACCGGCGATGCCGATACGCTTGCCGCCCCTTCGTGAGCACAGGTCAGGTGTATGACTCCGTACCGCTTTCTGCGGCCACCGCTGGCCGTCAGCCTGATGCTCGTCGCCGCGCTGCTGGCCGGGTGTTCGATGACGCGTCCGGCCGAGAACGTCACCCAGCTGCGGGTGCTTCAGCTGAATCTCTGCAACAGCGGCATGGCGACGGGTTGCTACACCGGACGGTCGGTCGAGAAGGCCGCCGAGGTGATCCGCGCCGAGCGACCCGACGTGGTCACCCTCAACGAGATCTGCTCCGGCGACGTGGAGGCGCTGAAACAGGCGATGACGCAGGTACGCGACGGCACCGTGGTGGCGTTGTTCCAGCCGGCGCGCAACGGCCGCACCGGCGAGCCGTACCAGTGCCGCAACGGGCAGCAGTACGGCGTCGGGCTACTGGCACGGCTCGCCGCCCCGGACCGTGGTCACACCGTGCACCGCGGGTTCTACCCGGCGCAGGACCCGGCCGACCCGGAGCAGCGGGCCTGGCTCTGTGTCGACGCCACCACCGCCTACCTCGCCTGCACGACGCATCTGGCGTACACCAGCGCCACTCTCGCCCTGGCGCAGTGCTCACATCTGCTCGGTGTGGCCATCCCGCAGGTGCTGGCCAACAGCGGCTACCAGCCCACGGTGGTCAGTGGTGACCTCAACCTGCGCCACGGCGGCACCCCGGACGTACGCTCCTGCGTGCCGGCCGACTACCTGCACCGCCATGACGGCGGGGTGCAGCAGTTCATGGCGACGGCGGACATCACCATCGAATCCACCAGCTCGATCGACATGGCCGGCACCACCGACCACCCGGCCTTCCTGGTCACCCTCACCACCACACGCCAGCAGGACCCGGCCGCTCAGTCCCACCAGAACGCCCAGGTCGGCGCGTCGATCAGGCGGTCGGCATAGCCGCCGAGCGTGTGCGGGTGCGGCCCCTGCCAGATGTTGTCCGGGCAGAAGGCGAAGTGTTCGGCGGCGATCGGCAGCGCCTCGGCGAGGTCGCCAGGTGGGGCGGCGACGCTGAGATACAGCTCGGCGAAGCCGACACCGATCACTCGTACCCCGAACCGGTCCTCCCAGCTCCGCAGCACGGCGGAGATCTTGCCGGTGTCGTTCGTGTAGTTGGCCGGCCCCTGCCAGCCGGCGACGGTCAGGGCGTCGCTGCCCCGGTCGGCCGCGACCAGGCCGAGGCGCATCGAGGGCTGGGCGTGCGCCAACTGCTCGGCCCAGTGGTCCGCGTGCTGCTGCGGCGCGAGCCGTGGCTGCGCCGCCGGTGCCAGGCCGGGCCAGTCCCGGCCGTACGGGTCGGTGGCCCGCGACGCCGAGTCCTCGTCATCGCTGCCAGTGCGGGACGCCCACCAGCCGGCGAGCAGCTGCGCCACATCATGCTGCGCGGGTGAGGAGAGGCCGTCCGGCCACAACTCGCCGTCGTCCCAGGGGCGGGTCGGCTCACCGGGCAGGCTGTCCAGCAGCAGCGGCCAGAGCCCGGAGTCGCCGTGCGCCGCGTGTAGGCGCGGCCACAAACCGGCCGGTGCCGGGTCGTCGCTCACCCAGAGCACCGCTCGCTCACCGTCGCCCTCGTCGACGCGTACGGTCCGGCCGGGCGGCAGCGGCACGGTCAGCGTTCGCCGACGAGACTCCTCGTCGGCGAACAACTCCAGCAGCTCAGCGGGGATCTCGTTTACCGATGACGTCACGATGCGTGAGGATAGCCGCCCGCCCCGACACTTCCCGGGTTTCACCGACCGCGCCGCCGGTTCCAGCTGGGCGGCGGGAAAGTCGGTTGCCGGTGCGGTAGGGCTGCGGCAGGGTGAGCGTCATGACGTACTGACGGATCGCACCCCTGCCGCGCCGAGGCAATCCCGGCGCCGGCTCGTGGCCTCCTGCCCGCCGTCCGTGCCTTTCTTCCGTCCAGGAGAGAAACTCCTTGTCCTCACCCAGCTTGCCCGCGTCCGTCCCGGCCACGGTCACCGTCTTCGCCTCCCCCACCAGCTGGATCGAATCCGACGCCGTCGCGCAGTGCCGCCAGGTCGCCGCCCTCGACGGCATGATCCACGTTGCCGGCATGCCCGACCTGCATCCCGGCAAGGGTGCGCCGATCGGTGCCGCGATGGCGTCGAGCGTGTTGTACCCGTTCCTGGTCGGCTCCGACATCGGCTGCGGCATCGCGGTCTTCCCGATCACGCTCAAGCGGGCCGTACCGGAGAAGCTGGCCGCGCGTTTTCCCGACCTGGACCGTCCGCTGGACCCGGAGCGGGACGCCGACGATCCGGCGTGGAACGTCCTGGCGGGTGAGATTCCCGCCGGCCACACCGAGGGCCTCGGTACGGTCGGCCGGGGCAACCACTTCGTCGAGCTGGCGCGCGTCGGCAGCGTGCTCGACGCGGCACACGCGGCCCGGCTCGGGCTGGCCGCCGGTGACCTCGTGCTCGTCGTGCACACCGGATCCCGAGGGCTCGGCGAACGGATCCTGCGGGCGCACACCGAGCGGTACGGCGCGGGCCCGGCCCCGGATCCGGAGGCGTACCTGGCCAGGCACGACGAGGCGGTGCGCTGGGGTGCGCTGAACCGGCGGTTGCTGGCCGCGCGGGTCGCGCACGCCCTTGGTGCCGCACCGACCGAGCCGATCGTCGACGAGTGTCACAACCTGGTCGAGGTACGCGACGGGCATTACCTGCACCGCAAGGGCGCAGCCCCCGGTGACGGTCGGGACGTGCTGGTCGCCGGCACCCGGGGCACCCCGTCGTACCTGGTGGCGGCGCACGCCGGGCCGGAGGCCAACCACTCGGTGGCGCACGGCGCGGGCCGCAAGATGTCCCGGGGCGACGCGCTGCGCCGGAACCGGGTCAAGCACACCGTCGAGGAGTTGCGGCGTACGCCGGTGGGCTCGCTCGTGGTGTGCGGCGACCGCCAGTTGCTCTTCGAGGAGGCGCCGAGCGCCTACAAGCGCATCGAGCAGGTGATCGCCGACCTGGTCGAGCATCGCCTGGCCACGCCGGTGGTGACCACGGTACCGCTGGTCACGTACAAGACGGCCGACGTCGGTGTGGCAACGGAACGCCGCAAGCGGGGCCGGCGGTGAGCGTACGCCTGCTGCTCTCGGCCGGACGGGGTCCGCAGGAGTGCGCCTGGGCGCTGGCCCGGCTGCTGCGTCGCCTGGAGGCCGAGGCCGTACGGCGGCGGTTGACCACCCGCCGGGTCGACACCGTTGCCGGCGACCGGCCCGGCACCTACCGGTCGGTGCTGGTCGAGATCGACGGTGCCGGTGCCGAGGAGTTCGCCGCCGGGTGGACCGGAACGCTGTGCTGGCAGGCGCCGAGCCCGTACCGAGCCGGTGTCGGCCGGAAGAACTGGTACGTCACCGCCCGGCCGTGCCCACCGGGCACCGAGGCCACCCCGTTCCTGGAGACGGAGGTCGAGATCGTCGCCTGCCGCACCGGCGGTCCCGGTGGCCAGCACCGCAACAAGGCCAGCACGGCGGTGCGGGCCACCCACCGCCCGACCGGAACTGTCGTCGTGGTCGACACCGAACGGCAGTTCAGCCTGAACCGCCGCATCGCCCTGCACCTGCTGCGGCAGCGCCTCGCGCAGACCGACGAGGCGGCGGCACGCGAGGCCGACACGGCTCGCTGGCGCCTGCACGACCAACTGGTCCGCGGCAACCCCACCCGGGTCGAACGTCCCTAACCGGGCACGGAGTCGTCGCGCCGCTCGCTGAGGATCTGCTCACGCAGGATGTCGGCGTGTCCGCAGTGCTGGGCAAGCTCGCGCAGCACGTGCAGATACACCCAGCGCAGCGGCAACGGGCCACGCCGGTTGCCGTGCAGCAGGTCGTCCAGGTGCAGCGGGGCCGTTGCGCGCCGGGACGCCGCACAGGCATCCCGGTGCGCCTGCTGGATGTCGGCGATGGTGTCGGTGTCGTCGAGGATGAACGACTCGTCCGGGGTGGCGGGGATGCCGATCTCGTCGCGTGACCGGCAGGTGATCGCCTCGTCGAACCAGACCTTCTCCACGAAGGTCGCGTGCTTGACCAGGCCCAGCAGGGTCGTCCGGGAGGGCACCAGCGACCGGCGGGCCTCTTCCTCGGTCAGCCCGTCCAGGCAGGCGGTGAGCGCGGCGCGGTGCACGTCGATGAAGAACTCGAACTGGGCCCGCAGCGGTTCGTCCTTGATGTCGTCGATGGACCTCGTTGCTGAAGGAGACATGGCCGAAGCATCCCAAAGCCACGGTCACCCGTCGAGGTCGGGCAGGATGCCGTAGCGGCGGCTCATGCTGTCGTCCCGCCGGGCCGCCTCGGTCACCTGTGGTTCGAGCATCACGCGCAGCGCCACGGAGGCGCTGGGTGCACTCGGGTCCAGGTCGGGCGGGGCGCCCTCGCGTCCGCCGGCGGCCCAGTCCCGCCAGGCGGCTTCGCGTTGCCGGTCGGCCGCGCTGCGGTCCTGCCCGGCGGCGGCGCGTTGCGCCGCGCCGATGAACGCCAACGCGGCCCGTGGTCCGGCGAGCGCCTCGGGGCCCAGATGGTCGCCGCCCTGCACGAGGTGGTACTCGTGGCCGACGTCGAGGTCCCAGAGCGCCCGGTGCAACTGCTCGGTGCCGTCGTGCAGGGCGAACACGTCCCGGTCGCCGCAGCGCAGGAAGATCGGTAACGCGCTGTCCCGGATCGCCTCGGCGTTGCTCCGCAGCCGGTGCAGGACGCTGTTGGCGGCGAACCCGCCGCCCTCGCTGGTCATCTCACCGGCCAGGTGGCTGAGCACGTCGAGGGTGTTGCGGGGGCGCAGTTGGGTGGAGGTCAGCGCGGGCAGCAGCGCCGGTGCCACGGTCGCGACCGCGAGCCAGCGACGCGGCTCCGCAAAAGCGATCTTGAGTACGCCGTAGCCGCCCATCGAGGCGCCCAGCAGCGCGACACGGGTCTCGTCGACGGCGTACCGCTCGGCCAGGAACCGGGGGAAGCCGTCAGCCATCAGGCTCTCCCAGGCGTCACCGGGCCGGTCGAGGTAGAAGCCACCGATCGTCGGTGTGGAGGCGCAGGCGACGAGCGACTCGGGCAGCGACCCGTCGGCCCACAACTGCTCGACGATCGGTTGCAGCATCGCCAACAACTCGCGGGAGGAGTTGGCTCCGTGCAACACCAGGATCAGCGGCAGCGGCTTGTCGTCCGCCACACCCTCGGGGGTGAGCGCTGCGTACTCCACCTCGCCTTTCACCAGCGGATCCTGATAGGAGTCGCGGAGGAGACGGCTCTTCATGGTGGTCACCATCGCACAGCGGCGGCACCGCCCACCCGCGTTATTCCGACGCGTGGTGAGGGAGCACCACCTAGGCTCGGCGGGTGCCTGATCTGATCGCACCGACCACCCGACTGCGCGACTCGTGGCTCGCCGCACGGGACGAGTGGGGCCGCGGGGTCCACCAGGACGGCAGCGGCCTGAGAGACAGCGACGAGGTGGACACGGCTGCGGGTTTCGCCGCGTGGGTGGCGGAACTGCGGCGCGCGTCGGACCAGTCGGTCCCACCGCCGCAGGGGCTGGTCCACGCCTCGTTCTGGTGGATCGTCGAGGACGACAGCGTGCTCGGTGCGATCTCGTTGCGGTACCGGCTCAACGACTTCCTGCTGCGGGCCGGCGGCCACATCGGCTACGGGATACGCCCGTCGGCCCGCGGCCGGGGCCTGGCGACGTGGGCGCTGGGTCGGGTCCTCGGACACGCCGCAGCGCGGGGCATGGACCGCTGCCTGATCACCTGCCACGTCGACAATCCCGCCTCGGCCCGGGTCATCGAACGTCGCGGCGGGGTGCTCGAAGACGTACGCGACACCGAACTCGGCCGCCTCCGGCGCTACTGGGTGGCACTGCCGGCCAGGTGAGCCACGACCTGCCCTGACCTCCGGTGCCTGCCCAGTGGTCTGGTGCTGGCCGGGCACGGGGTCTGGGACCTGTACCACTACCGGCGGGACCGCTGCTGTCAGCAGAATTTCTCGCCCGGGGCGGCCTGACCGGAGCAGGCTGGCGGCCATGGGACTTGGTTTCGGTGGTGAGGTGGCCAGTTACTACAAGCGTTATCGGCGGGGCTATCCCGGACCGGTGGTCGACGCGCTGGCGACGGCGTTCGGGTTGACCGCACAGGACCGGGTGGTGGATCTGGGCTGTGGCACGGGCCAGTTGGCGTTGCCGCTCGCGGCGCGGGTACGGGCGGTCCTCGGCGTGGATCCGGAGGCGGACATGCTGACGTTGGCCCGACGTGCGGCCCACGACCAGCGGATCGGCAACGTCAACTGGCTGCTCGGCGCCGACATCGACATGCCCGCGTTGGTGGCGTTGCTCGGCGAAGGGAGCGTCGGTGCGGTGACCATCGGCCAGGCGTTGCACTGGATGGATCATCAGTCCCTGTTCGACCGGTTGCAGCCGCTGCTGCGGCCGGGCGGCGGGGTGGCGGTGGTGACGAACGGGACCCCGCTGTGGCTCCAGGACACCGCCTGGTCCCGTACCCTGCGCGACTGTCTGGAGCAGTGGCTCGGCACCCGGCCGGTGCGGACCTGCGGCACCGACGCGGACAGCCAGCGGCGGTACCGGGACGGCCTGGTGGCCGCCGGCTACCAGGTGGACGAGACGGTTGTCGAGTACACCGACGAGATCGGACTGGATGATCTCGTCGGCGGCGTCTTCTCGGCCCTGTCGGTGGACACCCTGCCCGCGCCGCAGCAGCGGTCGGAGTTCGCCGGCCGGGTCCGGGAGGCGCTGCATCCCGAGACCCGGTTCCGGGAGCACGTACGCGTCACCATCCTTGCCGCGCGCGTCGCCGGATCGGATCTCCCCGGCGCGCGTTGACCTCGTCCGGTGCCCCTCCGATAACCTGATTTGAATCGATTCGACAGCGAGGAGCGGGATGAACATCGGGGAGATCGCCCGTCGCGCGGGCGTGTCCCGCAGCACCGTCTCCTACGTGTTGAGTGGCAAGCGAGCGGTCTCTGGGCCGACCCGGCAACGGATCCAGGCAGTCATCGACGAGCTGGGATACCGCCCCAACGCCAACGCTCGGGCGTTGAAGGAGGGGCGCACCCGTACGATCGGTTTGGTCATCCCCCCGGCCAGCCAGCGGCTTACCGACATGCAGCTCGGGTTCGTGGCCAGCGTGGTCGAGGCGGCCGCGCGGGCTGACCTGGATGTGCTGCTCTCCCCCTCCGGCGGCGATCACGACCGGTCGTTCGAGCGGATCGTGACGGGACGCCGCGTGGACGGGGTGATCCTGATGGAGATCCGGCTTGAGGACGACCGGGTCGACCGGTTGCGGCAGAGCCGGCTGCCCTTCGTGACCATCGGCCGCACCGCCGATCCGTCGGACACCAGCTGGATCGATGTGGACTACCAGGGACTGATCGCCAGGTGCGTGCAGCACCTGGCCGACCTGGGGCACCGACGGGTCGCCCTGCTGAACCGCTCGGCCGAGCTGGTCGCCGCCGGTTATGGTCCCGGCCATCGGGCCCTTGCCGGTTTCGCCGAGGCGGTGACCGAACGGGGCCTGACCGGTGTCGACCTGTGCTGCGGTGACGACGCCACGGCCGGTGAGGAGGCGATGAGCCGGTTGTTGAGCACCCATCCGGACGTCACCGCCGTCGCCACCATCAACGAGGCCGCTCTGCCCGGCATCCAGCGGGCGCTGGCGGCGGCGAAGCGGGTGGTGCCGCGTGACTTCTCGGTCATCGGGGTCGCCGCCGCGCACTGGGCCGAGGACTTCCGCCCACCACTGACCGCGGCGGACGTACCCACCCTCGAGATGGGCGCCGAGGCTGTGGCGCTGTTGCTGGAACG